>JALEQY010000104.1 GCA_022763735.1 Clostridiales bacterium | reverse complement strand
CGTCATCATCGCTTCCACAAATCCATCCTTCGCTCCCCTCAGGCTCTTTTCCTTGGACGGTTCCTCGACACCTCTCAGCGGATAGTCCCTGCAGTCGATTATTATTATTCCATCATATCCTGATATAAGCAGCGGTACGAGTCCGGAATAAAGATATTTTATAGCCTTATCAACATCATATACAACAAGAGAATCGAGAAATGCCAGATTGTGTTCAATAAAATCATCTGCGGTGGATGCACTGTCCACCTGCTGTTTTTTCAGAGAGAACAGACTGAACAGCACTCTCTGCATCATTCCTCCGTCAGTAAGACCATCTACAAAGAACATCGTGGCATCTCTTCCACCTATTACAAGCTTCCTCTCAAGCAGGTCAAAACTCTCTCCGACAGGTATCCTTCTTTTTATTGTTTCCAGCAGCACATTATATTCTTCCATAAAAAAACCTCGCATAATTTTGGTATTAGTTTTGCCCGAATACCAGCTATTATGCGAGGTCTGCAGTCAGTTATCCTTTTTTCCGTTTCCCGGACATGCCCTTTCTCACAGGAGGCTTAGAGGCCGCTGCCTGTTCGGCTCTCTTTTTCTTTCCCAGCGTTCTGAAAATCTGAAAGACTATGTATACCAGAGCTATTGCTATGAGAAATACAATAGTCGATTTGTCATCTTTAGCAAATCCCAGAACCTTAGCGAAAAACAGTCCTCCAAGAATAAATATCCAGAAATATAATATTTTCCCTATTACACCATTTCCCATATCTGTGCTCCTTTGCCGGCAGCGGACGGTACACCTATTTCAGCTTTGCGATCAGTTCTCCTGCCTTCACCTGCTGTCCCTCTTTGATATATATCTTCTCGACAGTTCCCTTAACAGGAGCCAGAATATTTGTTTCCATCTTCATCGCTTCAATGACCGCTATAGGCTGTTTTTCATCAACTTCATCGCCTTCATTGATAAGCACCTTCAGGATGGTTCCCGGAATGTTTGCGCCGATTTCCGTAGGATCATCCTCATCTGCATATACAGTGGATGTCGCTGTTGCGAAGCTTGCAGCAGCCTGATCCTTGATCTTGACAACGCTTCTGTTGCCATTGACTTCGAACACCACATCTCTGAAGCCTTCTTCATCTCTGTCTCTGGCATTTGAAAGCTTGACAACAAGTTCCTTACCTTCTGCAATCTTGATTTCGCAGGTTTCGCCTTCATAAAGACCATGGAAGAAAATATCGCTTCCCATAAGTCTGAAGTTTCCGTCTGTCTTGAGGCTCTTGAGATAATCTTCGAATACTTTCGGATATAATGCATAACTCAACGCTTCTTTTTCTGTTCCTTCAAGACCATGTTTTTCTCTGAGCAACTTCTTGATAGCATCAAAGTCTTCGTCAGGGAGCAGTTCACCTGGTCTGCATGTGATAGGCTCCTTGCCGTGAAGAACAAGCTTCTGCAGTTCCTTAGGGAATCCTCCTTCAGGCTGTCCCATCATACCTTCGAAATACGATACGATGGAATCAGGGAAATCTATATCCTTTGCCTTCTCGTAAATATTCTGCGGAGTCAGATCGTTCTGCACCATGAAAATCGCCATATCACCAACAGCCTTTGATGATGGTGTCACTTTCACGATATCTCCAAGCATTTCATTTACTGTCTTGTACATTTCCTTGACTTCGCCGAACTTATGACCAAGACCGAAGCTTTCTACCTGAGACTTGAGATTTGAATACTGTCCTCCAGGCATCTCATATTTATATATTTCAGCTGAACCGGTCATCATATCCGACTCAAAGCCCTTGTACACAGGTCTTACTGCAGCCCAGTAATCAGAAATTTTCTGGATTCCGTCAAGGTCGATGCCGGTATCTCTCTCTGTACTTTCCATAGCTGCTACTATTGAATTGAGCGCCGGCTGGCTTGTAAGTCCTGACATGCTGTTGAATGCAGAGTCAATAATGTCAACTCCTGCATTGGCAGCCATCATGAGAGTAGCTACACCATTGCCGCTGGTATCATGTGTGTGCAGATGAATAGGAATAGAGATTTCATTCTTCAGCGCTTCAATCAGCTTCTTGGCTGCCATAGGCTTCAGAAGTCCCGACATATCCTTGATGCCCAGAATATGTGAACCTCTCTTCTCCAGTTCCTTAGCCATCTTCACATAGTAATTGAGATTATATTTTTCTCTGCTTTCATCGAGAATGTCGCCGGTATAGCAGATACATGCTTCTGCAATCTTGCCCTGGTTAAGGGTTTCATCCAGTGCCACTTCCATTCCCTGTATCCAGTTAAGCGAGTCAAAAATTCTGAATACATCGATGCCTGATGCCGCTGATTCCTTAACGAATCTTCTGATCACATTATCAGGATAATTCTTGTATCCTACAGCGTTGGCACCTCTGATCAGCATCTGGAAAAGGATATTAGGCATCTTCTTTCGAAGTGTTTCAAGTCTTTCCCATGGTGATTCCTTGAGGAATCTGTATGCTGTATCAAATGTAGCTCCTCCCCACATTTCAAGTGAGAACAGGTTCTGTCCATAAAGAGCAGTAGCCGGTGCTATTTTTTCCATATCAACAGTTCTTACTCTTGTCGCCATGAGAGACTGCTGTGCATCTCTCATAGTTGTATCTGTAATAAGAAGTCGCTTCTGTTTCTTTACCCAGTCTGCAACTCCTTTTGGACCCTTTTCATCAAGGATCTGCTTGGTTCCTCTCAACCTGCTGATTTCTTCAGGTTTGATTCTCGGGAATACAGGTACGTCAAACTGCGGCTTGACACCTCTGTTTCCGTTGACGAACTGTTCTCCGAGGAACGTAAGAACTTTAAGTTCCTTATCCTCCTTGGCCATTACGTTAAGCAGCTCCGGATTGTCTTCAATAAATCCTGTATCACATTTGCCTGCCCTGAATGTCGGGTGGTTGAGCACATTAAGAAGGAATGTTCTGTTTGTCTTGACTCCCTGAACCTTCATTTCTCTGAGAGCTCGTCTTGCCTTGCTTGTTGCGTCCTCAAAGCTTCTCGCCCATGACGTCACCTTTACGAGAAGGCTGTCATAGTAAGGAGAAATCGTTGAGTTTACAAATGCGTTTC
The DNA here is from genome assembly GCA_022763735.1 of Clostridiales bacterium. Classification (GTDB taxonomy): domain Bacteria; phylum Bacillota; class Clostridia; order Peptostreptococcales; family Anaerovoracaceae; genus Lentihominibacter. Next base: position 850 of record JALEQY010000104.1, on the reverse strand, counting down.
CAGCATCCAGTCTTATGCCGTATCCTCCTGCACTTGTATACTTTGTTATCACACCTGTATCAGGAGCAAATCCATTGACAGGGTCTTCTGTAGTAAGTCTGCACTGGATAGCATATCCTCTAGGCTGGATATCTGCCTGAGATTTGATATTAATCCTGTCCGATTTGAGTTCATATCCTTCGGCAATCAGTATCTGTGACTGTACGATATCTATGCCTGTAGTCATTTCAGTTACAGTATGCTCCACCTGAATTCTCGGGTTCATCTCGATGAAATAATGCTTTCCGTCATTATCAACAAGGAATTCAACGGTTCCTGCACTTCTGTAGTTTACGGCCTTGGCAATCTTGATCGCGTCGTTGCAGATATTCTGTCTCTGTTCTTCTGTTATGGAAAGAGCCGGTGTGAATTCCACAACCTTCTGATGCCTTCTCTGGATCGAACAGTCACGTTCATAAAGATGAACAACATTGCCGTAGCTGTCTCCCAGCACCTGAACCTCTATATGCTTAGGCCTTTCGAGATACTTCTCGATAAAAATATCATCGATTCCAAAAGCCTTCTTGGCTTCGCTCTTGGCACTTCTGTACTGATCGATAAGTTCCTCTCTGTTCCTTACAATTCTCATTCCTCTTCCGCCGCCGCCCGCTGCCGCCTTCAGCATTACAGGGTAGCCGCAGTCTTCTGCGAACTTGAGTGCCACTTCCTCTGACGGAATTGTTTCTGTCATTCCCGGAATTGTAGGAACACCTACTTCATTTGCTACAATCTTTGATTTTACCTTGTCGCCCAACTGATCCATCATATGGTATTCCGGTCCGATAAACACAATTCCTGCCTCTTCACATGC
>JALEQY010000127.1 GCA_022763735.1 Clostridiales bacterium | reverse complement strand
TATCCGCTGCGAAGACAAACCTGTACCGCAGTGCGGTGCCGGCCAGGTACTCATCAGGATTGCCTACGCGGGCATCTGCGGCTCGGATCTTCACATCTACAACAAGGGCATGTTCATACAGAATATACCTGAAATAATGGGGCACGAATTTTCCGGAACTGTGGCAGGCACCGGTGCAGGTGTCACTTCAGTCAAGGTTGGAGACAAGGTGACTGCCAATCCCATGGTCACATGCGGCGAATGCGTGGCATGCCGTACAGGCTTCCCCGGAAGCTGCAGCCAGCTGGGTTTTATCGGCGAAGTAAGACCGGGAGCGTACGCCCAGTACATCGTACTGCCGGAAAAAGACGTGGTTGCTGCGCCGAATCATGCTGATCTGAAGCAGCTTGCACTTGCCGAACCTCTGGCAGTAGCACTCAACATATGTGAAAAAGCTGCACTCAAAGAAACCGACAGAATTCTGGTCATCGGTCCCGGCCCCATCGGACTTCTCACAATTCTGGCAGCCCGTGCTGTATATGGAGTGAAGGATTTAACGGTAATGGGGCGCTCAAAGGCACGGCTGAAGCTTGCATCACAGCTGGGAGCGAAAGTAATCACTGGTGACAGCGGCGGCAGTCCTGAACCGGAACCTTCAGACTGCACCGGAAACGACCGTTCAGAATCAGGTTCTCCTGACGATATTTACAGCTTCTACGATGTTGTCATCGAAGCGGCAGGAAATTCTTCTGCCTTTAATACTGCAGTCTCCCGGGTTCTTCCGGGCGGCAGAGTGTATGTGGTAAGTATATTTGAGGATGATTTCATCTTTGATATAAACGAAATTGTTGCAAAGCAGATCTCAGTAACAGGCTGCAATGTCTACAGCTCTAAGCACATACGCCAGGCTGCTGAGCTTATTGCAGACGGAAAGGTGGACGTGACGCCGCTGATTTCATGTGTATATAAGCCGGAGGAATGCGATGATGCATTCCGTGCGCTTTGCAGCAGAGATAAAAAGGTCGCAAAAATATTATTTGAAATGGAGGAAAAATAAATCAATGAATACGTTATCGTGGTTTTTTGATTTCCCTGTAAGCACCGGGGTTCTTATTATCGGGACTGTCGTTGTGGCAGTCATAGCTACAGTCACATTTGCCAAAGGGCTTTGGAAATTATAGGGAGGATATGCAGAAATGACTAAAAACACACTTGAACAAGCGCTTGGATTTGATATTCCGATCACTGTGCCTGTAATGCTCATTCTTTACATCGCAGTGATCATGTTCGTAGGTCTCTGGGCCGCTAAAAAAGTTAAAAACTCTGAAGACTGGTTTGTAGGCGGCAGATCCATGGGTCCGTGGATTACAGCTCTGGCTCACGGCTCAAGCTCCCTGGGCGGCGGTATGTATATTGCAGGGCCTCAGTACGGCTGGGAAGCCGGTGCATCTTCTCTGTGGGCAGCTCCCGGAGATGTATTCGGTCCTGTTCTCAACTTCGGTATCATCGCCAGAAGAATGAGAAAGTACACAGAAAAATCCAAGGCTCTCACAATACCTGAATTCTTCGGACATCGCTACTACAGCAAAGGAGTACGTTATCTTTCCGTAATAATACTCATCATCGCCATGATTATTTCTCTGCTGGTGGAATTTATGGCTATGGGGGTGCTGGTTTCATGTATTACCGGACTCAATTATACAATTTCACTGATTCTAGGCTGCATTGCTATCCTCATCTATACAGGAGCAGGCGGATATCTGTCTGTAGCATATACAGACTTCGTACAGTCCATTCTGATGATCATCGGGCTCTTTATCCTGATTCCTGTCTGCATCCATAATGTGGGCGGACTCACAGGCATGAACCACGGGCTCACTCAGATTAACGAAGGGCTGGCAACTCTCTGGGGTGAAGATTATTATCTGAAAGGTGCACCGCTGATGATTGCAGGTATCGCTCTCGTTTACTTCATCGGCTACATGGGACAGCCTCACCTTATTATTAAAACCGTTGCCATCAAGGACGAAAAATCCATCAAGCTGGTTCCGATGATCGGTGCTGCTTTCGGATTTGTCCTGGCATTTGGTGTTTATATCCTTGGTATGGTAGGTCGTGTTTCTTTCCCTGATGCTTCAATGCTTCCTGGTGGAAGTGCTGAATACATCATGCCTATGCTGGCTCTCATCAATCTGCCTCCTGTTCTGGCAGGTCTGATTCTGGCAGGCGCAACTGCAGCGATAATGTCAACGGCCAGCGCACTGCTTCTGGTTATCGGTTCATCGGTAGGAAACGATCTGCTTACTATGATCAAGCCTGATGCCAGTGAAGCTCATAAAATGAAAATCACTCGCGGCTCCACATACATTCTGGGACTTGTTTCCTGCGCAATGTGCTTCGTTCCGCTTTTCTCAGTAGGTGTCTACCAGCTTACATGGATCGCATGGTCGGTTCTTTCTCCGGCGTTCATTCCATGTATCGTAGGCGGTCTCTACTGGAAAAACGGTACGAAGGAAGGGGCCATAGCTTCTATGATCGTCGGCTCAATCACCGGCTTCGCATGGTACTACCTGCTTCAGGAATCAACTAATATACATACATTCTTCGCTGCACTGGTACTGGCAATTGCAGCTTACATAATTGTCAGCAAGCTGACTCCGAAGCCTCCTCAGGAAGTTGTGGATATGTTCAATTATGCCAGGAGCTTTGATGAAGTGGAGGATGCTGCTGTTCCTTCGGGAGTTCAGATGAGCGCAGATCAGTTTGCCAAGGTAACAGCAGATGCTTAAGAAGATTGATGTCCTTCGCGGGCTTCGATACAGCCCTGAGATGTTTCTGAAGCGTATGAAAAAGTCCAGAAAGCTGGATGGCATCACTGTCAGGTATGTAAACACCCTTTACAGTCTGTGCTGGGTTTTTCAGTTCCGCGTTGCTCTGAAAGCTACGCGCAAAACTACCCGATATGCAGGCTACTATGCCGGTTTTGATGAAATAGCCATGAGCCCCGGCAAGCTGGCAATGCTGCCGTCAGCCGAGGAAATAGAGGTTGATGAGGCCTGCATACTGGCGGATAAGCTTACGGAGGCTGAGGCTCTGCAAAGCGCATGGGATTACAACGTCACCGGCATCAACAGGAAGTTCAGAAATCTGAACGCACCTGCTGTTCTGGAGGATCACATCACCGAAAGGATGTACAAACCCCTGTACCTGTTCGAGTTTCACAACCTCGAACTTGATGAAAAAAAGTACAAGGTCCTGGATTCACTCACCGGAGACCTTGAGGACATTTATATAACCTAAATCAAAAAACAAAGTAAAACCGGCTTCTTCGATTTATCGGAGAGGTCGGTTTTGTTTCTTCCGCTTATTTTCAAATCAATTGCACTGTTGAATTTTTCCAACTACACCACTAACCCATATGCCTCCGGTATTGGCACATACATATGCCTGAACTGCCTCCAAAAAATCAAAAACCCGAACCATTCATATCGATTAACGTCCATGAATGTTCCGGGTTTCTTTCTTCTGGTACACCTAACTGTGTCCGGGGTGTTCTATCGCAGTCTGTAAACATTCATCATGCGTATGCTGCAATAGAGACAATACTCTTCTTCTCAAGACCGTCATATATTCCAATACAACTATGTCTAATCATTATACACCATTTTAACTTATTTTTAAAGTATATTTTCACTTCACTTTTGTGTTATAGTTTTAATCCCACTGTCAATTCTATAATGTAGTTACATCTATGGAGGATTTTACATTATGGAAAAATTTATTATTACACCTAAAGAAGATAAAACTGTTACAATGACTATACGCATAGACCGAGCTCTGCAGGAAAAATACAACGAGCTGTCCGCCCGGACCAACCGATCAAGAAACGAGCTGATCAGCATGGCTCTGCAGTATGCACTCGATAATATGGAACTGAAGAATATTGATTAGCCTGCTTCCATCAGCCCAACTGCATATTTAATGATATTGCTGACATTGATTATTCCGATCATTTCCCCGTTCTGCATTACAGGAGCCTTTTTCAGATGGTTTTCTCCCAGCTTGTAACAGACATCATCCAGATCATCAGAAGCTTCAACAGTTATAATCTTTTTCGAAGCAATGGTAGAAACCTCTTTGGACAGAAGGTTCATGATAGACTGGTTGAATTCGATTTTTTCCAGAGAATATGAGTCCACGAAAAGTGAACGCTCTGAAGTCAGATGTCTTATTATATCCCCGTCAGATATGAACCCTACGACCTCATCATGCTCATTTAAAACCGGGACTCCGCTGACTTTCTTTTCATTCAGAAGCTTGAGGGCATCCAGCAGAGAATCGTTGTTTCTGATTGTATAAACATCCCGCTTCATTATCCTGAGAAGCGGTGTATCCGCCGCAATATCTAAATCAGATGCTTTAACTGCTGCAGCATTGTTTCCAAGTATTTTATCACGTGTTTCTCCCAGAACTCTGGTAATCAGCTTCAGATTTATGCCTACAATAACTGCAGCAATAATTGTACCGATGCCTACACTGCCAAGGCTCCTTATCGCTATCAGACATGTTATCAGTGAAATAATCACTACAGAAATATCAAAAGACAATTTGACATTGGAGAATTTGAACCCTGTAACCTTGGAAACTGCCAGCATGACACCTTCTGCTGCCAGAGGCACGAAATTTGCCGGAACATAAAGAAAAATCCCGAAGGCTATGAATACCGTACTTACAAGTGCCATGATAACCTGTACAGTCACATTGGCGGGGTCAGGGAAAAAATCCATAAGATGGTTGCTGAAGGTGGTGAAGCTGCCGAAAAGTATTCCGACAGGAACCTGCAGCAGATTCACCATTCTGAATGCTTTCCTTAAAATAATTACCTGTATGAGCACCAGCACCGCATGGAAAAGTATGGTTGCTCTTCCCATCTCAATACCCCAGATACACGTCATTGTGTACGGGATTGAACTGACAGGAGATACCCCCATATCGGATTTGACCGAAATAGCGATTCCCAGTGTCATTATCAGAAACCCGATTACATAAAAAAAGATTCTTACCACTAATTTTGATTTGTCTGATTCGATCTGCATTAACATTCCTCATTTCCTATTATATAATATCACAGGTGCCACATTTTTCTGCAGCACCCGTATCATAATCATCTGAATACCGGTTCCAGGCACTCCATAAGTTTTTTGTATTTCTTCAGGAGATCAGCATAGACAGCCTTTTTATCAGGATCCGGCTTGTACACCTTATCTTTTTTTATTATCATCTCACATGCTGAATCCACGGACTCCCAGATACCGCATGCAACGCCTGCCAGTATCCCTGCACCCAGACAGCAGGCGCTCTTGTTGTTCCTGGTTGTCATAACCTCCTTACCTGTAGCATCTGCCCTTATCTGGCACCATACAGAACTCAGGGCACCGCCGCCGAAGCTGATTATCCTGTCCACATTTATATCAAGGGCCTCTGTCGCCTCAATGACCCTGCACAGCACCATAACTACACTTTCCATAATGGCACGAACAAAATGAGCCTTGCCGTGGGCGATGGTCATACCGAAAAAGCACGCTCTGGCACCTGCATTCATGTCAGGAGGTCCCGAGCCCTGCAGGTGAGGCAGTGCAATCAGTCCCTCTGAACCGGCCGGTATCTCTGATGCCATCACATCAAACTGATCATATGCATTGATGCCTCCGTCCTTTTCCTTCTCCATCTCCATCTCACCGAAGTTATCTCTGAACCACTTCATATACATGCCGCCTGTAGAATAAGCATGTACCATGTAAAGTCCCGGTATAACGCTGCAGTAGCACGGCATCTGCCTGGAAGGATCAAGAACAACATGATCCACCATAGCCATAGTGCACAGCGCCGAGCCTGTACTGTCAGAAAAATTCCCAGGTTTTATCGCTCCCGTTCCGACAGGTCCGCAGGCAAGATCGCATCCGCCGATGTTGACAGTCATTTCGGCTGAAAATCCGAATTCCCGTGCCGCTTCAGCAGTGACTTTACCGATCAGGCTGCCCGGTCTTACCACTTCAGGCAGCTGTCTTCTGCTTATTCCTATGTATCCCAGCATGTCATCCCAGTATTCCCTGGTGCTGATATTCCAGTATATGCTGCTCCCCAGCATTGAATCATCTTCCACCAGCCTGCCCGTCAGCAGATATGTGAAAAAACCGTTCAGCTGAACGATCTTATCGATCCTGCCAAAGACCTGGCGTTCATGCTTTTTGAGCCACAGAAGCTTTGCTCCGGGCCATATGGGATCTCTGCCCACCTGCCCTGTATGTCTCTGAATATTGGTGCTTCCGAATTCATCCACAATCTCGGAGGCCTCCTCTGCAGCTCTGTTGTCACACCATACAATGGCAGGTCTGACCGGTCTGCTGTTTTTATCCAGAAACACTGTTGTCTCTGCCTGGCAGGAAATACCCAAGGTCACTATCTCTTCCGGTGAAACTTTCGCTTTGCTGATGGCTCCGGATACGGCAGTTTTAAAAATATTCACATACTCCGAAACCTCCATCTCCGCCTGACCAGGCTGCGGAGTAATAAGCTGATACTCTTCAGTTGAACTGGCGCACTCGTTCCCGCTGCAGTCAAACAGGGATGCCTTGAAAGCCGTAGTTCCCATATCTATTGTCAGAATGTACTTTTCCATAAAAACCTCTTCAAACACATGTCATATGTAATAAATGAGCACGCATTAATCACTTTATAGATTTAGTGTATCACTTTCTTATAACTTCATAAAGAGAAAGTTTGCATAACCTTCGTCAGAATTTATAAAACGCACACCCTCATATGTGTCCTTTTTGTGAAACTCCCGTCATTCAAACCTAAAATTTACGGAAACAATTGAGAAACCGCCGGAAATAGACTATAATGGTTCAGGATACTGAACTAACCGCAGCTCTGCTGCGTCAGCATATGGAGGACAATGCCATGGATAAAGATAAAATCAGAAAAGGCGTAAGACTGATACTTGAAGGAGTCGGCGAAGATATAACCAGAGAAGGCCTCGTGGAAACACCTAACAGAATCGCATCAATGTACGAAGAGCTGGCCGCCGGCTACACCGATGATGCAGCGAAGCACCTTCAGACGAAATTTCACGTTGAAGATAACGATATGGTCATGGAAAAGGACATTCATTTCTATTCTTTCTGTGAACACCATATGCTGCCGTTTTACGGAACTGCAGCCGTAGCATATATACCGGACGGTGAAATCGTTGGTTTAAGCAAAATCGCCAGAACAATAGAAGTTTTCGCCAAGCGTTTCCAGCTTCAGGAAAGACTCACTGCACAGGTGGCAGATACATTCATGGAGGAGCTTGCACCTCAGGGCGTCATGGTGCTTGTCGAAGCAGAACACATGTGCATGACAATGCGTGGAATCAAAAAACCCGGAACAAAAACCGTGACTGTTGTCACCCGAGGTGTTTTTGACGACAACGAAAAACTTCAAAACAGATTCTACCGCATGCTTGAACGGAGGTAGCTTCCCCGTATGAATACTGATATGCAAAGAGTGAACAGCATCTGCAGTCACCCTTTATGGAAAAGCTGCGTCTCTAAGATCCGCGATCTGGAAAGGGAACGCATCTTCTGCTGTCATGACACCTCTCATTTCCTGGATGTGGCTCGTATTGCATGGATTGAAAATCTCGAAAAGAGACTGGCTATCTCCCGTGAAATGATTTATGCTGCAGCCATGCTCCACGACATCGGCAGACATCTGCAGTATATGCAGGGTGTGCCTCACGATGAGGGCAGCGTCTCAATAGCATCCGATATCCTGAAGGATTCCGGATTTGACGAAAAAGAACAGGCAGAAATCTTATCTGCAATACGGATGCACCGCAATCCTGATGCTGCATCCCGCGATGATCTTGCCGGTATAATCTACCGGGCCGATAAAAAATCAAGGATATGTGCATTCTGCTCAGCCAGCGATAAATGCAACTGGCCTGAATCAAAGAAAAATATGAAAATAACTGTTTAAGGGGTTGATATTATGATAAAAATAGGGAATCGAATGTTTGATGTGGAAAACGACTGCTATATAATGGGAATCCTGAATGTTACTCCGGATTCTTTTTCTGATGGCGGCAGATGGACCGACATGGACAAAGCGATAGCTCATGTCGGGGATATGATAAATGAAGGCGCTTCAATAATAGATGTAGGAGGAGAATCCTCCCGTCCCGGTCATGTCCAGATAAGTATCGATGAGGAAATCTCCCGTGTCGTTCCCGTCATCGAAACAATAAAGAAAAATTACGATATACCTGTCTCCATCGACAGCTACAAAAGTCCCGTGGTCGAAGCTGCTCTCAAGGCCGGTGCCGATATGGTCAACGATATCTGGGGGCTCAAATACGACCGCAAAGTTGCTGATCTCATTGCCCGCTACAACGTACCGTGCTGTCTTATGCACAACCGCGATAATACGGAATACAGCAATTTCGTCGAAGATATGCTGGACGATATGAAGGAAACCATCGAAATCGCAAAACATGCAGGAATACCTGATGAGCACATCATTCTGGATCCCGGTGTGGGCTTCGGCAAAACCTACGAACATAATCTTATTGCCATAAACCAGATGGAGCGGCTTACTGAGCTGGGATATCCGATACTTCTGGCAACATCAAGAAAATCCGTTATCGGTCTCACCCTTGATCTGCCTGCGGACCAGCGAGTAGAGGGTACCATGGTAACAACTGTTATGGGAGTTCAGAAGGGAGCATCTTTCGTACGAGTACATGATGTAAAGGAGAACATGCGGGCGATCCGCATGACTCAGGCTATTCTGAAAGAAGGCAGGAAATAAATTATGGACATGCAATATGATAAAATCCGAATCAAAGACCTGGAAATATTCGCAAATCATGGAGTATTCCCTGAAGAAACCCGTCTCGGGCAGAAATTTCTTGTTTCTCTCACCATGCATATGGACACCCGGGCGGCGGGCAAATCAGATGACCTGTCAGAATCCATCAATTACGGAGAAGTAAGCAGCTTTATCACCTCATACATGAGAGAAAACACATTCAAACTGATCGAAGCTGCTGCAGAAAATCTCGCTGAAGCTCTGCTGCTGCGTTACCCCCTTCTCAAAGGCCTGACGCTGGAGCTGAAAAAACCATGGGCTCCAGTTGGTCTGCCTCTTGATACTGTATCTGTAGAGATATCCAGATTCTGGCACAAAGCTTATATCGGTATCGGCTCAAATATGGGTGACAAGAAAGGTTATCTTGATCAGGCCGTCAGATCCATCAATGAAACAGATGGCTGCCAGATTGAGAAAGTATCTTCATACCTTGTTACTGAACCTTATGGCGGTATCGAGCAGGATGATTTCCTGAATGCCTGTCTGATTCTGAAAACATGGCTGTCTCCCCATGCACTGCTGGAAAGGCTCCACGAAATCGAACAGGCTGCACACAGACAAAGAGTAATCCGCTGGGGTCCCAGAACCCTTGATCTTGATATACTGATGTACGACGATCTGATTATGGAAACTGAGGATCTGATAATACCTCATGTGGAAATGCACATGAGAGAATTTGTACTGAAACCTCTTGCCGAAATCGCACCGTACAAACGGCATCCTGTTCTGCACAGGACTATCGCACAGCTGGAAGCAGATATGTGCGCACAAAAATAATCAGTAGCCCATTATGAATTGAATCTCTAACTCTCATGCAGTATTCCAATGCCTGAGAGTTTTTGATTCTATTACTCTTTATCAGCCAGGTACTCTGCAATCGCTTCTTCGACTGTTGAGTTAATTGAGCATTGTTGAGAAAAAGAATACATTGCTAATTTCTTATGCATTTCA
>JALEQY010000018.1 GCA_022763735.1 Clostridiales bacterium | reverse complement strand
AACTTCCTGCCTATAGCCTGTACAAATTCTGCTCCCAGCATATCTGCCACTTCATTGGCAGTATCCTTGGCATCCAGAAGACTGCCTTCCTGTATTTTCACTTTAACCAGTTCTCTCAGTTCCAGCAGTGAATCTATTTCTTTAATTATGTTTTCTGTCAGATCATTTTTACCGATAAACACTATCGGATCCAGATCATGTGCCAGCTTCTTGAGATAGCTCCTCTGTTTACCTGTTATCATTTTTTTCTCCTCTACCATTTATTGAATACTTTTTCCGCAAAACCGAAAAAGTCCTTTAATTCTATCACAGTACCGCCGTCAAGTACAGCTTTGCCGCTGAATTTGCCGAACACCTGATGCTGTCTTGAACACAGAAGTTTAAAATCTGTTTCTGCAGCTCTGTCGATTACTGGAACAAAGTCCATTTCGAACCTGCCATCATCACTGGTGAATGTCCACGGCTTCATATAATCCTCTTTGCCGCCTTCACCTTGAGGAATATTGAAGGTCACCTGAGACAGCTTGTGAGCTTTTCCTTTATAAAACAGCATATTTTCAGTAGCTGCCGAATTATCTCCGAATCCATAACCTATATTGAAACCGAAAGATTCTCCCTCATAAAGTCCTGAAGCGCTTCCCCAGTACCAGGTATTCCTGTACGTCCATACACCTCTTCCCCAGTCCAGCAGACCGAACGATTCCGATGCATCGAACTCATGCTTTTTACCTGCTAGTTCAACATATCCTGATGCTGGCATGCAGTTTATTTTCTGATTGTAGTAAAATGCTTTTTTCCTTTTAGGAAAAGGTGTGGCTATAACCATAGTATCCGCCGTTTTCCCGTCTTCATTAAGAGGATTCTGCAAGGTTATCTCGCCTTTAATTGAATCTTTTTTACAGAAATTATCCATTTTAAATGAAAGCGTTCTTTTTTCGCCATCATTCTTAAAAGAAAGGAAATAATTCTTTCTGTATATTTCCACATTTCCTGCTTCTGATGTGGATGGAAATCCGGTCCTGCCCTGAGGCATTATACGCATCGTGCTTGTTGTCTGCTGCCATGGTTTCGTGAAATCAAGATACGAAATACTGTCCAGCCCCATATATGAGTTGTCCGCTATTGTAAGTGCAACACCTATTTTACCATCTGTTACAAAATAATAATCCCATTCTTTAATGCGCATATTGCCTGCTTTTATCGCCGACCTGTCATAATCCAGAATAAGTCTGGTGGCATACCCCGCTTCCGCCAACCTGCCTTTTTTGTCCAGTAACGGCTTGTTCGCTGTAATTCTATGCTGCATATTCCCCTCCTTTCAAGGCGCTGATTCATGCTGTTATGTACAGCACAATCATAATAAAAAACTTTCATGATAAAATTATATTCACTTCGCGTACAATTTGCAATATAATAGTATAATGCAGTGGAGGTGACAATCAATGCGAAAAATCAGATTAGTGCCGGACAGGCCTTTTCATACCAAATGCGAAATCGCAATAATAGATGTAACTGACGGTGAAAGACGCCGAGGCAGAATTACAGCCGAATATGCCCGTTCAGATATCGAACAGCTTAAGAAACAGGGAATGGATTACGATGGTGCCATGGCCTATTTCAGAGAAATGATCGACGATGTTGTCAGATACTACATTCTCAGTGACTGGGAATGCGTTGAAGGCTACGATGAAACAATGGAAATCATTGCTTCACACGTGAAGCCTTATTATGAGCAATAAAATTGAAAGCCGGACGGCTGTCAGGAGAAATATATGAAAAAGAAATTCTATCAGTTAAAACTAGAAATCGATTCACTTACTGTTTTTGCAGATGTAAAAAATGACGTAGTCATATGCAGGCTGAGAGAGCTTCTCGATGTTCTCTGCAGCAAAGACCAGACAGATGCAGTATCGTACTACAGCAGTTTCGTCACAGCACTTTACCCTTCCACAGTCAGTCTGACTGACTATATCAGAACCCTGATACTTCAGGATGATAATTTCTATGTGAAGAAAAAGGCAGCATCTAAATTAATCGATCCAGAAATCACAGAAGCTGTTGATCACGAACTTGCTGTTCTGCAGAACATTGCTGCACTGACATCAGACGAAGTCAGAAACTTTATTGACTATGACGGATATCTGCCGTCATGGACTACTCATCCGATTGATCTGCAGTATGATTTTATGGAAAAGATCAACAACGTATCAAAGCTCGGATATGGCATCTTCGCAAAATATAACTTCTTCCGCCTCGATGAAGGGGAGATCATACCAGTTGCACATCCCGACTATCAGAAGCTGGACCAGCTGTTTGAATACAAAAGAGAACGTGACCTGATCATGAAGAACACGGAAGCTCTGGTCAACGGAACAGGAGCAAGCAATATGCTGCTTTACGGCGATGCCGGCACAGGAAAAAGCTCAACTATAAAAGCCGTTGCCGCTGCACTGGCGCCACGCGGACTGAGGATCATCGAAGTCAAGAAAAACCAGCTTTACCAGATTCCAAATGTTATGGAAGAACTGGCTTCAAACCCTCTGAAATTCATATTGTTTATCGACGATTTAAGTTTCACCGGAAATGATGATAATTTCTCAGCTCTCAAAGCAACCCTTGAGGGCAGCATTTCAGGCTGCGGTGATAATGCAGTCATTTATGCTACAAGCAACCGTCGCCATCTTGTCAAAGAAAGCTTCGGAGACAGAGCAGGAGATGAACTCCACCTCAATGACACAATGCAGGAAACCATGAGCCTGGCCGCAAGATTCGGACTCACCATAACATTCCAAAAACCGGGCAAAGATACTTATCTGACAATCGTCAAATCCCTAGCTAAAGAATATGGCATAGAAATGGACGAAGAAGAACTTTTCAAAAAAGCGGAAGCTCACGCCATCAGGAAAAACGGCAGAAGCCCAAGAACTGCGAAACAGTTTATCGAGCTTCTGAAAATCGGAATCTAAAAATAGCAGGTATTAATGCACCTGCTATTTTTTAAGTTCTTCACATATCATGATTTTGTCTTTAATGTTGGTATGAACCTGGATGCAAAGCCCTTACCTCTGTTCTTTATGTATACAAATCCGAGCAAGGAGAACACTGCAGCACCTATGAAGTTTACAAACAGGTCATGCATGGTATCATACAAGCCTATGTCCAGGTACTTGTCCCATGTCTCACCATTTACCGCAACGCTTCCAACATCAACATGAACCGGCACATTAAGCCCATCCGGATTGATTGCTACTGAATTAAATGATGCTATCCAGGTATCCTTTTGCATGTCTTTGCCAAAAAACATATCCATAGAACACTCGAAAAATTCCCACAGCACTCCAATGGTCATGGAAAAGCAGAATGCTACCGCTGCGACAAAGAAAGGTGATAGTGTCATCTTGATATTTTCAGCACGGTTCAGTACATCAATAAGAGCAAATCCTATTGCGGCCGCCAGAAATCCGTTAGTGGTATGCAGCATATCATCCCATCTAGGGAAGATCACATAAAACCCATTTATTTCGCCTAGAATTTCGGCTGCAAATATGAACAGCACTATGATTACCTCCAAAGCTGTTGGAAGATTTATCGATAGTTTCTTCGATACGATTGTTGGCATCATCAGCAGGATTAACGTCAGCACACATGTCATTACATTATGCCAGTTGCCGTTAAAAATCTGCGCAATCATACATACAGTAACCAGAGCACGTAATACAATATACACTGTAAGCTTTACTTTACTTTTTTCTGATTTCATTATTCCTCCCATTATGTTAATATACCGCACTTTATAGCGTCATAGCAAATAGCCAGCAGCACCTCTCTGTCATTGGGAAGCTCGCCATCAATGACCTTCATCAGCAGCTGCTCAAGAACCCTGCCCACTTCAGGGCCCGGAGCCACTCCGCATGCGATAACGTCATTCCCGTCAACAGCCAGATCCTTCAGCGAGAAACACTGCTGCTGCGCCAGAATGTCATGTATCATTATTCTGATTTCACAGAACTTCCGCTCCAGCTCAAGGCTCATATTCCCCGTCGCCATATTGTCCGCCAGCTTGATTTCCAGTATTTCAGCCAGCACATCCGCACCCAGACGATTCATCCATTTTTTCAGCAGACGTTCATCCTTTTCAAAAATAAGATCATGACGCTTCACAAGCACCGCCACTCTACGTGCAGTGAAATTATCAGCTTTGAACCGCTTCATTATACCGCTTACAAGCACCTCGCTCATTGCAGGGTGACTGTAAAAGTGTCCGATCCCGTTCTCGTCCATCGAATACGTTTCCGGCTTGCCGATATCGTGAAAAAGAGCAGCCATTTTCATATAATCCCTGTTCTCCGGCGTTGTCCTGACAGCCTCCATCGCCCTGATGCAGTGCTCCAGCACGTCATATCTGTGATAAGGATTGTGCTGCTCAAACCCTTTCATTGCAGCAAGCTCGGGAATCACCACACCAAGCACATCAGCATATTTCCTGATAACTTCCCCCGCATTCCTGCCTGACACAAGTTTTCTGAACTCGGCAAAAATACGCTCGGTAGAAACATTCCTCAGAAGCTGTTTATGTGTGCAAAGTGCACGCGATGTCTCATCCTCGATTTCAAATCCAAGTACTGCAGCAAATCTTAAAGCCCTCATGATTCTGAGGGCATCCTCAGCAAATCTCTTCTCTGCACAGCCCACAGCTCTTATGATTCTGTCCTTGATATCCTGCTGTCCGCCAAATGGATCTCTGATATTTCCATCAGCATCGCATGCCATAGCATTTATGGTAAAATCTCTGCGGGCCAGATCTTCTTCAAGAGACGTAACAAACCTGACATTGTCAGGATGGCGACTGTCACTGTAACTGCCATCACTGCGATAGGTTGTAATCTCAACATTTCCCTCCTGCAGAACTACCGTCACAGTTCCGTGCTTTATACCGGTTTCTATCACCTGATACTCGTCAAAAACACGCTCAGTATCCTTCGGCAGCGCATTTGTTGTCACATCAATATCACCTGAAGAAGGAACGGTCATCTTCAGCTTCTGCATAACAGCATCTCTGACACATCCTCCTGCAAAAAACGCTTCATAACCTGCAGAATTCAGTTTTTCAAGTATTATTTTTTCACTGCGCGATGTCAGAGTATCCATTCCCTGCCTCCTTGCTGTTTTTTTCATTCTATCACACACAAAATCTTCTCTCAACCTTCATTTGCCTTGAAGTATCACCTATGGTATTATAGACAATAATACCAATCTAAAGGACGGAACAATATGATCAATAACAGTACTACCTATCGCGAATCACTAGTTAAACACAGAAGAAATCTTCACAAAATACCTGAAATCGGACGCGAGCTTCCTGAAACCAGAGAATATCTTATCTCTGTGCTGCAGGAGCTTGGATGCACCATGATATTCCTCTGCGATACAGGTATATGTGCTTATTTTGATAAAGGACAGCAGGAAACAATCGGGTTCAGAGCAGACATGGATGCGCTGCCGCTGGAGGAAGTGAATAAATGCGAATACCGCTCCACCCACCAAGGTAAAATGCACGCCTGCGGACACGATGGACATATGTCCATGGTTCTGACTCTGGGTGAATATGTCAATAATACGGATGAACTCAAATACAATGTACTGCTTATCTTCCAGCCTGCAGAAGAGACTCTCGGCGGAGCAGAAGAAATATGCCAGAGCGGCATTCTGGACAAATATAATGTAACAAAAATATACGGCTTCCATATGTGGCCGTTCCTGGAAGCAGGAAAAATCTCCACAAGGCCTAATGCTTTCATGCCTAAATCAGCAGAAATCAATATCGACATCATAGGCAAAGCAGCCCACGGCACATCCCCTTTCAAGGGAAACGACGCACTTTATATAGCTGCAGACTACATCAGAAAGGTCTATGAGAAGCATGCAAAGGTGCCCGGTGCTGTTCCGCGTTTTCCTGAAGGAATAGGCAGTCTGCCTCGAGCAGAGGAAACAGAGCCGGAAGAGAAGACCCTGATCCATATAGGCAAAATGGACAGCGGCTATGCCAGAAACGTCGTATCAGATCACACTCATCTTCTGGGAACCGTGAGAGCTTATAACGAAGATAATTTCTGCATGGTCATAAACCTTCTCAAGGATACACTGAAGGAAATAGAAGAAGAATACCGCTGCAATACAGAATTCTCAAACAGCGATGGCTATCCGCCTGTTGTAAATGACCCCAAGCTGTATGCAGAAATTAAACCGCTGCTGGAATCACTTCCTGGAGGATACGAAGAAATGGAACTTCCTCTCATGATATCGGAGGACTTCTCATTCTTCGGACTCTACCGACCTGCAGTTTTCTTCGTTCTCGGTACGGGAACAGGCATCCCTCTTCACAGCACCAATTTTGATTTTAATGAGTCGGTTCTGTTTGAAGGCTTCAGACTTTACACCGGACTTCTGGAGATATAATTCGTATTTGGATAATACTATGATGCCGGCAGACTTGAATCCCGGCAGATAAAAAGGTACAATGCTCGGATATGTGAGAATCGACAAAGGCGAGCTTAAAGTTCGTGAATATGAAATATACACCGGATACTACTGCGGCATCTGCAAGTATATCGGCAGAGAATACGGTCAGCTGCCCAGAATGACGCTCAGCTACGACGCCGCTTTTCTCGCTGTACTGCTGGCAAGCTTCGACGACACTCCCGATAAACCTGTTCAGGAGCACTGCATTGCCCATCAGATCCAGAAAAAAACAGTAATCCGGAACAGGGCTATTGAATACGCGGGAGATGTAATGCTTATACTGGCATGGTACAAGCTTGCCGATGATGCCGCCGATGAAGGTAAAGTATATGCAAAAGGAACGATGCTACTTATGCGCCGGCTTTTCAGAAAGCTTCAGCGGAAGCATCCGGAACTGTGCCGCGGCATCAGTACCCATCTTGCTGAGCTTTCACAGCTTGAAAAATCCCAATGTGACAGCATAGATATGGCTGCAGAAGCCTTTTCAAAAATCATGGAAATTATTTTTACGGAGGGTTCCCGACTTCTGTACGGTGCTCCTGAAGGAAATTACACTTACACCGATGATTCTCAGGGCAATTCAGAAGAAAAGATATTTCTCTCTGTTGAAGATATGCACAAACCGGCTACTGTTCATGAATCACTGGCCGACATAGGATATCATCTGGGAAAATGGATCTACCTGATAGATGCTGCTGATGATATTGAAGATAATATCAGCACCGGAGCATACAACCCGCTGCTTTACAGGTTCAGCTATGACAGCACTTCCGAGTCACCCGGACAGTTCCGGGAGCGCATTGCTGAACACCTCAAATTCAACCTTTATCTTTACCTGTCTGTAATAGGTAAATCAGTCAATTCGCTTGATATTAAGAAAAATAAAGGTATAATAGAAAATGTAATTTACTTCGGTCTTAACCGTAAAACGGAAGAAATAATAAATAAGAATGACGAAAAAGTCAGTAAGGAGAACTGAATGAACCCATATGAAGTTTTAGGCATTTCCGAAAACGCCTCCGAAGAAGAAATCAAAAGAGCCTATAAGGAGCTGGTTAAAAAATACCACCCTGACAAATATCAGAATAACCCTCTCGCTGATCTGGCAGAAGAGAAGCTGCAGGAGGTCAATGAAGCATACGATATGATTATGAAAGGCAGAGCTTCCGGTTACGGAAACAGTACTCCAAGAGGCAGCGGCAACGCCGACTACATGCAGGTAAGAAGATATATCGATGCCGGTAACCTCAGAGCCGCAGAAAAAATCCTCAACAGTACAAACGACCGAAGCGCTGAATGGTTTTTCCTGTCAGGAATGCTCTCCTACAGAAAAGGCTGGTATGATGATGCTGTCAACAAACTTCAGACAGCTACAAACATGGATCCTAACAATATGGAATACAGTCAGGCATACGGCCGTATCATTAATATGGGCGGCGGTTATCAGAATCAGGCATATGGCCGCGGTTACAGAAGCAATGACGATATGTGCTGTCAGGCGCTCCAGTGCTACATCTGCGCAGACTGCTGCGTTGACTGCATATAGCAGAATCTGTCCCGATTGAGATCAGATTATTAAAAAGGGGAAGATTTCGAATTGAAAAGAACTAAAACATTCAAGCTGACACTGGGCGGGATATGTCTCGCCCTTACTATTATATTCATATATGCCGGTTCATTCGTTCCCGGCATTGAGCTGACATTGTTCGCGCTCAGCTCTCTTTTTACGGCTGTTATGATTCTGGAGACTGGCCTCGGTGGAGGGATTCTGCTTTATCTGGCAGCTTCTGTCCTAGGTTTTATCATTGTTCCGGGCAAGCTTGCCATCACTCCGTACATCTGCCTGTTCGGCTATTACGGCATAGTGAAATATCTTATCGAGAAGATTCCCAATGCTATTGCGCAGATTACAGTCAAGGTGCTCTTTTTCGCAGCGTTGCTGTGTCTGGGACTTCTCGGGTTCAGAGAACTGCTCCTCGGAAGCATAGACATCCCTGACTATCCTGTAATCATTCTGATAGCAGGCGGAACCGTTATGATGATGCTGTATGACTACATCTACACCCTGGTCATTAATTTCTACATAAGAAGGTTCCAGAAAAAAGGAATAGACAGTATGAAACTCAGCTGAGTCTTTCAGGTTCAGCTTTTCCTATGTTCAGAATTATTATGGAAACAAACACAAGCACTATTCCCAGCAGCCCTGTCAGCGTATATCCTTCTCTGAAATATAATATACTCCACAGCGTAGCTACAACAGGTTCAACCAGTGCCATGATAGAAGCCTTGCTCGGCTCCACATGATTCAATCCAAATGTGTATAAAACATACGGAAGCAATGTGCAGCAGAACGACAGTGGAATAATGAAAGGCAGAACATTAACCTGTGCCATAACATCTAACATGCTGTCAAAGTCACACACCGGAATAAGGCAGATCGTCCCGATGGAAAATGAATATGTGATTATAGTCAGCGACGAATAGGTTTTCAGCAGCTGGTTGCTTATTATGGTGTAAAACGCATAGCAAAGTCCTGCAGCAGCTCCCGTCAGCACACCCAGTACACTGATGTGAGACACATCCCCCGATAACGTCGATATCAGTCCTGTAGATAACACACATCCTGCACTGGCGATAACAAGGGCTATAATTTTCTTGACAGTCACTTTCTCTTTGAAAAAAATACATGACATTATCAGCACGAAACACGGTGCCGTATAAAGAAGCACAGCAGCAAGCGAAAGCGTAGCACTGTCCACAGTCTTAAAATAAAAGACATACATCAGCGCCACACCTACTACTCCGCTTCCAATAAACAGCAGTGTATTCTTTATCCCTGATATTCTGAGGCTTTCCCGCTTAAACAAAGCGGAAAAGATTATAAGCGTAACTGCAGTTATACTGCATCTGAGAAACGTTATATGTACAGGGTCAAGTCCATAAGAAAGCAACGGCCTGGAAACAAGGCCGATGCTTCCCCAGCATACTGCTGAACACATTATAAATATTGTCGATATTTTCGCTGCTTTTCTTTCACTCATACAATGCATTATACATTAAAGATGAGCTTATTTCCATCACTATCTATAATAACTTTATCTCCATCCTTGACATTGCCTCTGATTATTTCTCCGGCAAGCTCGGTTTCCATATTTCTCTGCAGGAATCTCTTTACCGGTCTTGCTCCATAAGCAGCATCGTAGCTTTCATCAGCAATAAATTTCTTAGCCGCATCTGTAAGTTCAAGAGTTATATTTCTCTCTTCAAGACGCTTCTCGATATCCTTCATTGCAAGCTCGATGATCTTCACTATCTGATCCTCCGTCAGCGGTGAGAATACCACAATATCATCTATCCTGTTGAGGAATTCCGGTCTGAAGTATTTCTTTGTCTCATCTTCCACCTTCTGCCTGGTTTCAGCAGTTACTGTACCATCGGCTTCAATTCCATCAATCAGATAATTGCTTCCGATATTAGAGGTCATAATAACGATGGTATTCTTGAAATCAACGGTTCTGCCCTGATTATCTGTAAGTCTGCCGTCGTCCAGCAGCTGCAGCAGGATGTTGAAAACATCAGGATGTGCTTTTTCTATCTCATCAAACAGGATAACGCTGTAAGGCTTTCTCCTTACGGCTTCTGTCAGCTGACCGCCTTCATCATAGCCTACATATCCCGGAGGCGCTCCCACAAGTCTCGATACAGAATGCTTTTCCATATACTCTGACATATCGATTCTGACCATATTCTTCTCTGAATCAAACAGAGCTTCACTGAGTGCCTTGGCAAGTTCTGTTTTGCCGACACCGGTCGGTCCAAGGAAAATGAATGAGCCTATCGGTCTCTTCTCGTCCTTCAGCCCTGCTCTTGCTCTCAGTACAGATTCAGCTACTGCCTTGACACCTTCATCCTGTCCTATTACTCTCTTGTGCAGGATTTCAGGCAGCTTCAGAAGCTTCTCACGTTCGCTTTCCACAAGCTTGCTTACAGGAATCCCTGTCCATCCGGATATTACTTCCGCGATTTCCTCCTCTGTAACCTCTTCCTTGAGAAGCCTTGCTTCTTCTGCTGCTTCAGCCTTTTCCTTTTCAACCTCCAGCTTCTTCTCAAGATCAGGCAGTGTGCCGTATTTAAGCTGTGCCAGTTTCTCCAGATTGTAGTTTCGTTCAGCCTCTTCCATCTGGTGCTTTACGTCCTCAATCTGCTGTTTGATTGCCTTGGCTTCTGTTATGCTCTTTTTCTCACCTTCCCACTGGGCACGCATAGCATTGCTTTCGTCCTTGAGCTGGGAGAGTTCTTTTTCGAGAGCTTCAAGTCTTGCCTGAGATGCTTTGTCGGTTTCCTTGCCGAGAGCCTGCTTCTCAATTTCCAGCTGCATTATCTTTCTGGATATTTCGTCCAGTTCTGCCGGCATGCTGTCTATCTCTGTTCTTATTCTTGCTGCTGCTTCATCCATAAGGTCTATAGCTTTATCAGGCAGATATCTGTCTGTGATATATCTTTCGGAAAGAGTAGCACATGCAATCAGTGCATTGTCCGTGATCCTTACGCCATGATGTATCTCGAAGCGTTCCTTCAGCCCTCTGAGAATCGAAATTGTATCCTCCACTGTAGGCTGATCCACCAGCACCTTCTGGAATCTTCGTTCAAGAGCTGCATCCTTTTCGATATATTTTCTGTATTCATCAAGGGTTGTGGCTCCTATACAGTGCAGTTCACCTCTGGCAAGTTTAGGCTTCAGCAGATTACCAGCATCCATTGCACCTTCTGTTTTGCCGGCACCGACGATATTGTGAATCTCATCAATGAACAGAATGATTCTGCCTTCTGATTTCTCGATTTCATTGAGAACAGCTTTGAGACGTTCTTCAAATTCCCCTCTGAATTTAGCTCCTGCAATCAGAGCACCCATATCCAGAGCAAATATAGTTTTATCCTTGAGGCCTTCAGGAACGTCGCCGTTGAGTATTCGCTGGGCCAGACCTTCAACTACTGCGGTCTTGCCTACACCTGGCTCACCTATCAGCACCGGATTGTTTTTTGTCCTTCTGGAAAGTATCTGGATGGTATGCCTGATTTCCGCATCTCTGCCGATTACAGGATCCAGTTTGCCTTCACGTGCCATTTCCACAAGATCGCGCCCGTACTTGTTAAGAGCATCGTAGTTTTCTTCAGGGTTCTGACTTGTTACTCTCTGATTTCCTCTGACTTTATTGAGAGCATTCAGGAATTTATCCTTAGTTATGCCATATCGTTTGAAGATAGCAGCTGACGGAGTGTTTCTCTCGTCCAGCAGTGCCAGATAAAGATGTTCCACACTGATATATTCATCCTTAAGTTTATCTGCTTTTTTCTCTGCATCCAGGAAAATCTGCTGAAGTCTTCTCGTTGAGTACATACTGTCTGCACTGCCTGATACCTTCGGCAGTTTATCTATCTCTGTCTGTACCGCTCCTATCACTTCACCTGTATTCACTTCCATGAACTTGAGCAGTTTAGGTATCAGACCTTCCTTCTGCATCAGCAGTGCCAGATGCAGATGTTCTCCATCCACCTGCTGGTTTCCCTCTTCTATTGCTATATTCTGGCAGTCAATGATCGCCCCCTGAGCATTCTGTGTGTATTTTTCTATGTTCATATAATCTCACCTCCGTGTTATTTATTTCTTTATTTTTCCTTGATATACACATTTTAAACCTGGCAGATATGAAAGTCAACAGTTTTTTAGCACTCACTTGATTAGAGTGCTAATAATTTTATTCACTTCAGTTGCTTCTTATTGAAACAGCACTGTATTATAAGGTAAAAAGCATTTATCTCAGATATACAGGCGCTGCCGGTATGGCTGTCATACAAAAAACAGAGACTGAAATATACGTCAGTCTCTGTTTTATTTCATATAATATTCATCCGCTCTTATATGTCACTGTTTTTCAGCCGAACTGTTCTTCTACTCGACAGTCACCGATTTAGCCAGATTCTTAGGTTTATCTATATTGCATCCACGTTCACGTGCCACATAATATGCGAACAGCTGGAGTGGTATCACCGCAAGTACCGGTGAAACCTCATCGATGCAGTCCGGAATATATATGACTTCATCCGTCACTTTCTCAATCTCCGTTCTGCCTTCCTTGGCAACGCTTATAATGCGTGCCCCTCTTGCCCTGATCTCCTCAACATTTGAAACCATCTTCTCATAAAGGAAATCCTGAGTTGCCAGTGCAAACACGAGAGTTTCCTCTTCCATCAGAGCGATAGTGCCATGCTTCAGTTCTCCTGCGGCGATAGCAAACGAATTGATATACGATATTTCCTTGAGCTTGAGAGAACCTTCATATGATACTCCTGAATCCAAGCCACGGCCGATGAAGAAAACCTGCTCTCTCCTGTGATATTTTCTCGCAATCTCAGCGATTTCATCTTCTTTCTTAAGCAGCAGTTCAACCTTGTCGGGAAGCGCTTTAAGATCCGAGAGAACTTTATCATAATAATCGTCTTCAATGGTGCCCTTCGTTTTTCCCATATATAGTCCCAGCAGATACATGCATATAAGCTGTGTCGTATATGCCTTGGTTGATGCCACTGCTATCTCAGGACCTGCCCATGTATAGAAGACATCATCCGATTCTCTGGCAACAGAGCTTCCCACAACATTGACAACCGAAAGCACTCTCGCACCTTTTCGTTTGGCTTCTCTGAGGGCTGCCAGCGTATCCAGAGTTTCACCGGACTGGCTGATAGCAATAAAAAGTGTGTTTTCATCAACAAAAGGATCTCTGTATCTGAACTCCGATGCCACATCAATTTCTACCGGCACGTGAGCCATTTTCTCAATAACAAGCTTTCCCACAAGCCCTGCATGATAAGCTGTACCACATGCAACTATATATACTTTGTTGAAGTTTTCTATGTCTTCCTTTGTCATTGAAATGCCGTCCAGCCTGATGCTGCCGTCATCATTAATTCTTCTGGTCAGAGTCTCATATATGCCTTTTGGCTGTTCATGTATCTCTTTGAGCATAAAGTGCTCATAGCCTTCTTTTTCTGCTGCATCAGCGTCCCATGTTACATTGAATACATCTCTTCTGACCTTTCTGCCTTCCTCATTGTAAATAACAATATCGTCCTTGGTCAGCACAACGGTCTCATTGTTTTCAATCAGATATACCTGTCTGACATACTTAAGAAGAGCCGGTATGTCTGATGCAATAAAATTAAAGCCTTTACCGACACCTGCTACAAGAGGTGCATCTTTACGTACCGCAACAATCTTGTCAGGTTCTGCCGCAGCAATTGCACACACGGCATACGCACCCCTCATCTCTGCTACTGCCTTGTTGACTGCTTCAAGCAGATCTCCGTCATAGAATATTCCGATCAGATGTGCTATTACTTCAGAATCAGTTTCCGATTTAAAGGTGACTCCGTAATCTCTGGCAAGCCATTCCTTGATTTCCTGGTAATTTTCGATGATACCGTTGTGAACGATAGCTATAGAATTATCGCTGTTTCCGTGAGGATGGGAATTCAGATCAGAGGGGGCTCCGTGAGTTGCCCATCTGGTATGACCGATGCCGACCGCACTGTCAAACTCGGGTTCTCCGATTATCTTCTCCAGATTTCTGATCTCCCCTACATGTTTTCTTATCTGTATTTTCCCATCAATAGGGAGTGCTATCCCTGCAGAATCATATCCTCTGTATTCAAGTCTTTTAAGTCCGTCAATTATCTTCTCTTTAGCGTGATCTGCGCCAACATATCCTACTATACCGCACATATTTATCCTCCTCTAACCTTCTTAGCCTAATCTCTTTGTCAGCAACACCGCAAGCTCTTCTGCAAGCTTTGTTATATGTCCGACATCCTGACCTTCAAGCATAACTCTCACAAGCGGCTCGGTTCCTGAAGGTCTTATGAGCACTCTGCCTGTTCCTTCAAGCTCATTTTCTATATTTGCTATAGCCCCTTTTATATCATCATCATCCATAAATCTGTTTTTGTTTTCATTTTTTACCCGGGCATTCTTAAGCACCTGAGGAAAAATCTTTATCTCATCCGAAAGCTCCGATGGTTTCCTGCCCGTGCCGAGCACTGCTTCAAGAAGCTGCAGTGAAGACAGTATCCCATCTCCCGTTGTTGTATGATTCAGAAAAATAATATGCCCTGACTGTTCACCACCGAGCATCCCGCCTGTCTTCAGCATACTTTCAAGTACATATCTGTCTCCTACTGATGTCACTTCTGTCCTGCATCCCAGAGATTCAATATATTTATGGAAACCCAGATTGCTCATGACTGTTGCCGTAACCAGATCTCCCGGGAGCTGACCTTTTTCTTTCATCATCCTGGCACATATACATATGAGTTTGTCGCCATCGATAATTCTTCCCTTCTCATCTGCCGCTATCAGCCTGTCTGCATCACCATCATATGCAAGGCCAAGCAAAGCGCCCTGCCTTATAACCTCTGCCTGAAGTTTCTCAGGATGTGTTGAGCCGCAGCTGTCATTTATGTTTACTCCGTCAGGCTTATTGCCGATCACTGTTATATCAGCTCCAAGATCCTTAAAAACTTTCTCTGCAACCTTATATGCCGCTCCGTTGGCACAGTCGAGCACAAGCTTTACGCCTGTCAGATCTTCTGAAATCGTTGACTTGAGAAAATCAGCGTATTTATCCATAGCATCATCATCCGCTTCAAGACATCTGCCGAGCCTATCCCCTGTAATATGACTGTTTACATCAATGTCTCTGAGAATAATATCTTCAATCTCATTCTCAATATCATCATCAAGCTTGAAACCCTCTCCGTTGAAGAACTTGATTCCGTTGTATTCAAACGGATTATGCGAAGCTGATATAACTACACCGGCATCAGCTTCATAAGCTTTTACAAGATATGCTATTGCAGGTGTCGGCAGTACACCCACTTTGATCACATTGCCTCCAACTGCCAGAATTCCCGCACTCAGTGCATCTTCCAGCATATCTCCTGATAGCCTTGTGTCTTTGCCGATCAGTACAACCGGACGTTTCGTATCCCTGTTGAGCACATGTGCACCGGCTTTGCCGAGTTTAAAAGCAAGCTCCGGTGTGAGCTCTGAATTTGCTATTCCTCTCACACCATCTGTTCCGAATAATCTACCCATTTTCTTCTCCTCATATTATTTATACAATGAAATGATAACTCATTACCGTCTTAAATTCCGGCAGAACTGCACTTATTTCGCGGTTCTACTGCAGTTGCTCCAATGTAACCTCTGCCACCGTACTGTCTTTATCATAAAGATGTACACCTTCCGGCAGTTCTATGCTGATTTCTGCTTTCCCTGATTCTGTCATACCTGAGAGATCCACCGTTCCTCTGACTTTATCTATGCCTTCAAGTACAGATTCAGAACCAGCTATTATCACTGTTTTTGCTGCTTCTATATCCTTCACCTGCATACCTTCCGCAACATTACCGGACTTCACTTCCAGTTTGACCTGTCTGGTCGAGAGCAGCAGTACATCGGCATAAACGACTTTATATGATGTTTCTGCACCGTCCACCTTATTCCCTGATTTATCAACAGGTATAACCTCTGCCTCAAAGTTCCTCAGCTGACTGTCAACCTTTGTTCCATCTACCACTCCGATAACATGATCGATTTTATCGACTATATTTCCTGCCCCGCTGACAATAACTGTTTCAGGAGTATAATCAGTCACCCACGGTATCATATTCTGATCATTATCAGCATCTGGTACTTTTATCTGCACAGGTTTCTCTTCTGATACCAGTTCAGCCACATTAACCTTCAGTTTTTCCTGTGAAACACTTTCAAGCCTTACCCCATCCGGAAGACTGACTGTGATTTCAATGCTGTTGCTTCCTTCCTTACATCCGGACACATCGGCATATGCTGCAATTCCCCGCTTCTTGGCATTATTCACATCAGAACGTTTGCCATCTATAACCACACTGATAACTTCTGTTTCCTCGTCGGCTACTGCAAGACCTCTCTCTGCAAGGACTTCAGTATTGGCATAGCTTACTTCAATATTGCTTATTTTTTTCCTGCTGTCAGGATCTACTTCTCCGATGACATACACCCACAGACAGATAGCTATCACAACAGAACATATCTTAAGAACTGTTTTATTTTTCAGCATTTTTGTTACCTCTTATCTTGTTGATAAATCTGTATACTACATTTCTCGGACGTGATCCTTCGTCAATATTCATGTACATATTGAGAAGTTTTTTCTCAACTGTCTTCACATCAAGGAATCTTGAGAGCTGGCCATCTTCCGCTATGGATATGATTCCGGTTTCTTCCGAAACAATGAGGGTAAGTGCATCCGAGTTCTCTGTAATCCCGATCCCTGCTCTGTGTCTGGTCCCCAGATCCTTGCTTATACTGTTATTCTTCGTAAGAGGAAGTACACATCCTGCTGCATACACCCTGCCGTCTCTGATAATAACTGCTCCATCATGCAGAGGGGCACCCTCATAAAAAATATTCCCCAGAATCTGGTCTGAAATCTCTGCATCTACAATCGTTCCACTTTCCATTATATCAGTCAGATTAGTCTGCCTTTCGAAAACAATAAGAGCTCCGACTCTGTCTCTGGAAAATGAATCTATTGCTTTTACTATATTTGAAGTTATATGCTTGCCTTTTTCTTTATCCATCTGTTCAAAAGGTGCATTGACAAACTTGCTTCTTCCCAGATATTCAAGTCCTCTTCTCAGTTCAGGCTGGAAAACCACCAGTATTGCTACTGCCCCAAGAGCTACCGTCCCTTTAAGAATCCAGTTTATCGTATGAAGATTGAACAGATCTGACAGGAAGGTTGCGACAACGAGAAGCAGAACACCCTTAAAAAGCTGTTCTGCTCTTGTCTGCTTTATCAGACCGAGCAATTTATATACTACTACGGCTACGATCAATATATCTATAATATCCGTGATTCTGATCCCGGAAAATGCGTTCCAAAAAAACTCCTGCATGGCTCTTCTCCCATTCAAAATGATAATATTTATATTTTACAAAAAAATCCTGTTTCTTTCAATAGGAATAACAATAAAACACTTTACCTTCACATGGTTTACATGATCTACAGAAAGAGTCCAGTTTTCCCTGCCATCAGTGCCACCATAATAAAAGCGGAGCATCTGCTCCGCCTGAAAGTCATCCAGATTATCCGGAATTTCCGAATCTGCTGATTAATATGTAGTTTCGAGTACGCCGTAGTTCTTATCATCTCTTCTGTAGACAACGTTTACAGAATCAGTTTCAATATTGAGAAATACGAAGAAATTGTGAGCCAGCAGTTCCATCTGTACTATTGCTTCGTCAACGGTCATCGGAGTAAGTTCAAATTTCTTCTTCTTGACTACATGGATTTCTTCCTCAGGTTCATCGTACTCAGGAAGGTCTGCAAACACAACTTCCTTATGCCCCTTATACTTCTTCTGCAGCTTTGTCTTGAATTTTGACATCTGACTTGAAAGTTTATCAATTACTCTGTCTACTGCATCATATGGATCATCAGCCTTGACTTCTGCCCTGAAGATAGTCCCCTTGGCATTAATAGTAGCTTCTACCTTATACCCGCCTTTCTCTTTTATTGTCATTACGTTTCCAGTGATTTCATTTGAAAAATACTTATCCAGCTTCTCAAATTTCTTCTCGATCGTTTCCTTGAGTTTGTCACTTGGAGTGTAGTTCTTGCCCGTAATATTTGTCTTCATAATAACAACCTCCTTTGTAGGCTTTTTCTAAGTATACCACATATTGTGTTAAATTGCATTGATTTTTCACTAAAAATGCGAAAAATCAGAAAAAAATGAACTGTATACATGACTCAGCTGACCTGGTCTTTGCCCCCACACCTGCCTTTACCCGATTTTCGGAGGACTTACATCTAAACTACGCCATGATCACTGCCGCCTTGCGGATCAGCTTACGTGGGACCTTTTGCCCGTAGCTGGCCTGGCCTTTCAACCACAGACCTGAGCCATGTATACAATTCACTTTGTTTCCCGGCAATGTCAGTTGCTGTTATTTCACTGATTCTTCCCGGATTTCCAGTTGCCTCCAGATGCCAGGCTGAGAAATATCACCGACTCTGCTCCAGCGTCGAGCAGCACTTTGCTGCATGCATCTGCCGTAGCCCCGGTTGTCATTATATCGTCAATCAGCAATACCCGTTTGCCGCACAGATCCGGAACATTCCCCTCAGAATACGCAAAAGCACCTTCAAGGACAAGTTTCCTCTCTGCAGGATCAAGACTTCTGAGCATATGAGTATTCTTAATGCGTACAAGAGATTTGTCATCAAAAGGCACTTCCATTCGCAGTGCCAGCTGCTGTGACATAACCGAAGACTGATTATACCCTCGCTTTCTCATTCTTTCTCTGCTTATCGGTACAGGTATTATAACATCTATCTGTATATTTTCACAGGATATTCTGTCATACAGAATATCACCGAATTTTCTGCCGATATACCCTTTGCCGTTATATTTATAGTCCATAAGCACTTCGCGTTCATACATTCCATATGTGAGACAGCTGAAGCCTTTTACAAAGCAATGGC
Organism: Clostridiales bacterium; assembly: GCA_022763735.1. Lineage (GTDB taxonomy): Bacteria > Bacillota > Clostridia > Peptostreptococcales > Anaerovoracaceae > Lentihominibacter. Next base: position 5,149 of record JALEQY010000018.1, on the reverse strand, counting down.
TGTGCTGCATACAATCATAACACAGACTGCCGTGATATGTATCCGGCAGAGCCTTCCCGCATTTTTCACACGTTCTGCCTGTTATCCAGTGAAATTTCCTGATACATTCATCACAGAGTGAATACATTCTGGAGCTGTCGATAAGAGCTCCGCAGCAGATACAGTAGATGTTTGACGGAAACACAGCCTCTGCCAGTGTTTCTGTAAGTTTTCTTATCCCCTTATACATATTTTCCCCCTTCAGATGTCCATATCAAGAAATCTCTTCAGCCTGAAACCCAGACCAGAAAATCTCTCACTTATTCTGTTGTTATCCACCATAGCCTGCAGTTTGTTCTCGGAACCGACCAGCACAACTGCACGTTTTCCCCTGGTAACCGCTGTGTAGAGCAGATTCCTCGTAGCCAGCATCGGAGGGAACCAGCTTACCGGCATTATTATGATAGGGAATTCACTTCCCTGACTTTTGTGCACTGTAACTGCATATGCCAGCTCCAACTCGTCCAGCTGATTGAAATTGTATGTCACATATTTAACATCATCATAAATTACAGTTATTTCATTGAACTCCCTGTCCACTTTGTGTATGAATCCCACATCTCCATTGAAAATGCCTTCTCCTTCTGTAAAATCCTCAAGGTTCTTCCATTTCAGCTGATAATTGTTCTTTATCTGCATAACTTTATCGCCTTCGCGAAAAATCCTCTCTCCGAACGTTTTTTCCTCCGCACCCGGATTTGGAGGATTCAGCACCTCCTGCAATTCTCTGTTCAGATTAATACTGCCGAGCAGCCCTTTGCGCACCGGTGTAAGTATCTGAATGTCCGCTGTCGCTGATATATCCGTATAAAAATCCGGGAGGCGGGAAAGACAAAGCTGTTTTATTGTAGACAGCATTTCTTTTTCACTGCTACGTCTCAGCAGAAAAAAATCCTTGTCCTTATCGTTGCAGCTCGGATACTCGCCATTGTTTATCCGGTGTGCATTCACAACAATCATGCTCTCTTTTGCCTGCCTGAAAATCTCTGTAAGCTTCGTGCAGTAAATGTATTCACTATCTATTATGTCCCTGAGAACATTCCCGGCACCGACAGACGGCAGCTGATCAGCATCACCCACTATTATCAGCCTCGTTCCCGGCCTGATGGCACTGACAAGTCCGTTCATCAGCAGCAGGTCAATCATTGAAGCCTCGTCAACGATAACAGCATCATACTCCAGGGGATCCTCTCTGGTCCTGCCGAAACGCATCATATTCTCGCTTTCGGAAAAATAATATTCCAGAAGTCTGTGTATTGTCGAGGCATAATGCCCTGAGGTCTCCGTTATCCTTTTGGCAGCACGCCCTGTCGGTGCGGCGATTGCCGTTTTAAGCCCGCTGGCCTCAAGCAGACTGATCATTGTGTTTATTATGGTAGTCTTGCCTGTACCAGGTCCGCCGGTTATAACAGAAACTCCCATATTTAAGGAGGTGATTACTGCATGTTTCTGATTCTCTGAAAGGAATATGCCTGTGGAGTTTTCGGTTCTGCTTATAAGGCTCTGCATATCACCCTGCAAAGGTTTCAGCTGGGCTGAACTGATACTTGCCAGACACTTGCATACGTTCTGCTCAGCCATATAGTATGGCATAAGGAAAACAGCCAGCCTGCCGTCTATACTTTCCATGTGTATATCACCTGTAAAGGCCATTTCAGTCAGGATCTCTCTTATCAGTTCAATGGCTACATCAAGAAGCTGTCCTGCTTTCTCACACAGAACATTTTCGGGCAGGTATGTATTACCTTCTCCTGCGAAATACGCAAGTGTAAATCTTATGCCGCTCATTATTCTGTGAGGGTCATTCTGTGCAATTCCCATCCTGGCTGCTATTTTATCAGCCTTTTTAAATCCGATGCCAAAAACATCTTCAACCAGCTTGTAAGGATTCTCTTCAATTTCTCTGATGGTATCAGCTCCATAAACCTGATACAGCTTCATGGCATAATTTGCAGTGATACCGAATTGCTGCAGATACATTGTAATAGTGGCAAACTCACGCTGCTGACTGAAAGCGGACGCTATTTTTTCGGCTGTTTTAGGTCCGATTCCTGATATTTCAGTCAGCCGCTGCGGCTCCTCCTCTATCACTCTCAGAGTATCGGTACCGAATTTTGATACAATGGCAGCTGCAGTTTTTCTCCCGATTCCTTTCATAGCCCCCGATGCCAGAAATTCTCTGATGCCGTCCTTTGTCGTCGGCATCATTTCTTCAAATTCCCTGACGGAGAACTGTTCTCCATAACTTGGATGTACTGTAAATTCACCTCGCACAGTATAGCTTCTGCCGGCAGCTGCTGACGGCAGATTTCCCACTATTGTGAAGGCTTCAATTTCTGTCTCAAAAACGGCTACCGTGTAGCCGTTTTCCTCATTATGAAATATTATTTCTGCAATTGTTCCCTGCTTTTCTTCGATCATTTCTTTTCTTCCATCAGATCAGACATGCGTTTTGCATCATCATCTAAGCCATTTTACATCCCTGAAAGCTACTCTGAATTTACTTTTGTTGAATTTTTTCGCATAGCTGAGAAGAGCCTTCCTCTCATTATTCCCTGGTTTCTGATGTATCACATCCGGCAGCAGGCTCAGCAGATATTCTGCCCTCTGCTGGTCATCAGTAATCCCTGCTTCAATGATATCGTCCGCATCAATCGCCAGATCTTCTATGAATATAGGCTGTTTTTCGCGCATAACAGTATCAAGTATGTAATTTCTGCCCTCTATTCTGCTAGTATTCAGATCATATACAATGGCCTGTGCTTTCGAAAGCTTATCCATAAAGTTGTATTTATCCCATCCGTTATGATAGATATAGTTCTTGAGCGATTCCTCGGTGCTGAGAAAATGCAGCTTATTAATCTGTGTCTCAGCATCTGTCAGATACTCCCTGTCCTGTTCTTCATGAGGCAGATATTCTACGGCCGTCCTGCAATTCCTGCCGAAGCAGAGGTAGAACAGTGCCAGCCTTCTCAGTGGTATCTGTTTGATTTTATCTATATTGTCTGCCAGCGTCTCATAGTCCTGGGCTCCACGTCTGCTGACAACTGCAGCCTCCTTACCTACAATCGCAGGAAGCATGTTGAGACCTACTATCATTTTAAGAGCTTTACCGGCGTATCTGCCATTTATAGTCTCAGTAAATTCATAAAGTATGTCATCCTTATCTGCTTCCGGCAGACGATCTGCACTTGACAGCAGCAGCTCATAGAGGTCCTTGTGAAGGTCAAAATTATAAAGTGCGACATATTTCACTGCTTTCAGTATTCTGATAGGATCTTTTATTATTAATGCTTCCGCATTTGCCGCAGGTTTAAGAATAAGCGACTTGATATCATCACGACCGCTATAAAGATCCACCACCGGCTTCTGTGGATGCTCAGCAACTGCTTCAGCTGTCAGATCATATACGGCCAGCTGATCCTGAATACTTCCTTCAAGCGTAACTATATCAGCTATTATTCCTTCAACAGAATCCGCAATATTTATGTCATCTGAAATAATCTCCTCTGAATAGTCAAGCCTCGTAACTCTGCTTCCGATGGGCTCTCCCTCCGGGAACAGCTCTCTTATCTTTGCCTGAGGACAATCTGTATAAAGATCCCAGTCCAGTGGCTTATCTCCCAGATACGATGCCATAACGCACTGTCCTGCACAATACACATCATATCCTGAATTTGTCAGTTTAGTCATGATCTTATTAATTTCACGAGGTCTTGTTATCATACATTCATCCCTTTCTCCCTGCCGGGTATGTCCACTGTCTGCACACTGTGAACCCATCGCCTCACACTTACCTTTAAAAATGAGTCATTATTCGGATACTCTGTATAGTGTCCTGTTGTCAAGGGTCCACACCCTGTCGCTGAAGCTACCCGGTTCTGTTTTTTCCAGAGCCTCCTGCATATCAAACATTTTAGCATCTATCATATCCAGGTAATGCAGCATTTCGGCTTCAGGGAAAAGTGGTTTTTTAGGGCTTCCGAATTCCGGCTCATAATGGTGCGACAGCATCATATGCTCCAGCATCACCGCTTTTTCCCTCGGCATACCAAGCTCATCCGCCAGTCTGTCTATCGTTCTCACACCCTGCACCAGATGTCCCAGCATCTTCCCTTCAAAGGAGTATCCTGTAGATATTCCCAGCTCATTTGATTCGATTTCATTTATTTTTTCCATATCGTGAAGTATAACCCCTGCCATCACCAGTTCTGTGTTGAGATTTGTATATACCTCACATGCCTTTTCCGCCATCATAAGCATACGTTTCACATGATAGAGAAGTCCTGCCATTTCTGCATGGTGATTCTTCTGAGCAGCAGGATAATACATGAGTTTCTCTTTGTGATCCGTCAGCTGTCTGATACATATTTTCTTCAGATCCTGGTCCTCGAAAGCATCAGCTTTGCTATAAATATAGTCATACATATCCTGTGCCTTTTCCGGTGCAGCCTTGATATAATCGCTCATTTCAATGCTGTCTTCAGCCGAAGTCTGTCTTATTCTGGTCACCCTCAGCTGTTTCATACCGTTCCACTCTGTCACAACCGCCTTGACCTTGATGATATTACCTTCTTTGATTTTCTCAAGACCTGGCAGTTCCTCATCGGCAATATCCCACTTCTTGGCTGAAATTTCACCGGTACTGTCAGCAAGCAACAGATCAAGGTAAGCTTTCCTGTTGGAACCGACTTTAACAGCAACGGTCTTAACTATGAAATAGGAGATAATCTCCTGATTCGTCCTTAAATCCGCAATATAAATATCTTTCATCTTTTTTCCTTTTTTCCGGTTCCGGATCTGCAGCATGCTGCTCTGTCGTACCGGGTCTGATTTGAAGCATTCACTTTTTATGTCAATAGTATAACGTATGTCAGGCAAAAAAACAATTACATATTTTTACATTTTGTAATCCGTTATCAGGCGTACAGGCTTTGAGCACACGGAACATTTTTAACAGAGCCGAACATACTAAACGTATGTGAGTATGCGAAAAGCCCGCAGCAACAACGCCACGGGCTTTAGTGTCTTTAATATTACACGCAGGATTTTTCGTTCATAGCAAGGCGGCAAATAATCGAGAAGCGTAGCGTACTAAACGTACGTTAGC
>JALEQY010000075.1 GCA_022763735.1 Clostridiales bacterium | reverse complement strand
AGAGGGCTAAATGCCCTCTTTACCTTTTTTTGCCCCTGTTGTATAATTTTATAATATGCAGGAGGCATTAAAATGGATCAAATCAGAAAGACTATAGAAAACAGCAGAAAAATAGTAATAAAGATAGGAAGCAATGTTCTGTCGGATGAAAATGGAGCTGTAAACAGAAGCGTTATGCATAATATTGTCGAGCAGGTGAATGATCTGATAAACGCAGGCAAGCAGGTTATACTTGTATCATCAGGTGCTGGAATATGCGGAGTAGGAGCCATAAACAAGTGGAGCAGACGCGGAGATATCAATTATAAACAGGCATTGTGTGCCATCGGACAGGTTGAACTCATGATGGCGTACAAGGAATACTTCGGAGATTATGGGATTCATGTTGCTCAGATGCTTCTCACCAGAGATGATTTCAGCGATCCCCACAGAACTCTCAATATCAGGAATGCGATGTTCACTCTCATAGATGAAGGAGTGGTTCCGGTGATAAATGAGAATGACAGTGTCAGTGTTGATGAAATCAAGATCGGTGACAACGATACTCTTGCAGCATTGACAACAACTTTATGGAATGCTGATCTGATGATAATACTCAGTGATATCGACGGAGTATTTGATAAGGATCCTAAGGCGAATGAAGACGCCAGTCTGATAGAGATGGTGGATAATGCCGAGGCTCTGATATCAGAAATTGACATCGGTGGAACAAGTTCATTCGGAACAGGAGGAATACGCTCTAAAATCGAAGCAGCGTCAAGGGTGAATAAATTCGGTATACCGATGCTTCTTCTTAACGGATCAAAAGAGGATATCATCAGGAGCGGCATATCCGGATCATCCAGGGGTACTTTGTTCCTTGGTACAATATCGAAGTAGCAGGATACATAAACAGGAGAACAATTATGAAAATAGGCTTTATTGGAATAGGAAATATGGGAGGGGCTATACTCTCCGGGTATGCGGCAGCAGAAAGCTCTGCAGATATGACACTTATGGCGTATGATAAGAACGAAGAAGTCTGCAGTGCAGCCAGAGCATCAATTGAGCGACTGATAATATGTGAAAGCAGCTATGATCTTTGCAGGGATGCAGATATTATACTTCTCGGAGTCAAACCTCAGATAATAGAGACAGTTCTGGAAGAAATATCACCGGCATATGATACGACGAAACTGATAATATCAATGGCTGCCGGAATAAAGATCTCGCTTCTGGAAAGGTATTTCGGCGATGATGCCAGTATAATACGTATCATGCCTAATCTGCCTGCGAAAGTAGGTGAAGGTATGATATCTGTAAGCCGAAACAGCAATGTGAATGATGCGGAATTTAAAATTGCAATGGATATATTCAGTTCTGTAGGCAGAGCTGAGGAAGTAGATGAAAGCCTGATTGACTGTGTCATCGGAGTTAGCGGGAGCAGCCCGGCGTATACATACATGTATATAGAAGCATTGACTGAAGCGGCGGTGGCTAACGGCATGGACGAAAACAAAGCTCGTGTATTTGCAGCACAGTCGGTTCTCGGAGCAGCAAAGCTTGTACTTGAAAGCAGTGAGAGTCTTGAGCAGCTGAGAATAAATGTGTGTTCGCCAAACGGGACAACAATTGAAGCGGTAAACAGACTATTTGAAAACGGCTTTAAAGAAAAAGTCATAGAAGGTTTCCAGGCAGCAGTTGACAGATCTATCGAGATGGGAAAGGAAAAAGAATGATTTTCGAGGAAAAAAAGATAGACAGTGAACGGATATATGAAGGAGCTATTCTGAATGTCAGGAGAGATACAGTCACAGCTGTGAAAGGACAGGCATACAGAGAAATTATAGAGCATAACGGAGCGGTTGCCATGGTAGCACTGACTTCAGAGAATAATGTGGTCATGGTGGAACAGTTCAGATATGCCTGCGGCAGACCTGTTCTTGAAATACCTGCGGGGAAAATCGATAAAGGTGAAAAGGATCCTGAAAAAGCAGCGGAAAGAGAGCTTCGTGAAGAAACAGGATATACTGCAGGGGAAATCATATATCTTGGCAGTATAAATCCGAGCGTAGCATACTCTGAAGAAGTAATTCATATTTATGCGATGACAAAGCTTACTCCGGGAGAGCAGGATCTGGACGACGATGAAGCGGTAAATACAGTGGAATATCCTTTTGATGAAATCTATAAAATGGCGGCAGAGGGAAGGCTTGTTGATGCTAAAACCATTGCCGGACTTATGATGGCTAAAGAGCAGCTGCACGAAAAACTGAATCTATAACAGCTCCGGCAAAGATGAGCCCCGCTGAGACGGCGGCAGCGAACAGCAGACTTCTGCTTTCATTATGCAGAAGTCTGTTTTTTTGCGGTTTTCTGCGTATGGACAATGAAAAAAATATTGCAGCCAGAGAAATAAAAGCGGGAACAAAAAACAGATTCTGAGGGAGTATTCTCAGCATGGAAATGTACAGTGAATTTTCAATATCAGATGAATAAATCAGGCTGCAGCAGAATCCAAGAGAAAAGCTTTTGTAAAATAATACTGAAGGAGGGAAAAAACTGAGATACTTTGTAAATAATGCAGGTATCATAAGCAGAATCAGAGATATTTCCGAAAGGAAGACTGTGAAAGTGTGCATTACTGCTCCGGAAGAACTGTCATTAAGTCCTGACAGAATCATTTCGCAGAGATATATGCGGTTCTCAGGAGAAATTCCTGTGCCGAAAAAAAGACCGGCGAATATACCTGTCGTGAAAATGGATATAAACGTAATCAGCAGTTTTTTCATATGTATATCCTTCCTTCATTTTGCAGTGAGGTTATCAGTGAGCAGAGATTATTGAATTCTTTTATTCAAATATATGAACTGCCGACGGGTTTTATTACCTGATGAAACAGACGATGACAGAAATGATTATTGTAAACCGGAATGAATTGAGTTATAATTCTGATAGTACTATTTGAAGAGGAGTGAAAAATGTATATAGATGAGTTTGTGGAGTATCTGAAAAACGAACGTAAAATGTCTCCGAACACGCTGGAGGCATATAATCGTGATATATCAGAGTTTGTTGCTTTTGAAGGGAGCAGGGGAATGAATGATATTCTTGGAACTTCAAGCACAGAAATAGTTGCTTTCCTGCATTACCTTAAAAGCGAAGGCAAGTCTGCTGCAACGGTAAACAGAAAACTTGCTTCTATCAGGGCTTTTTTTAATTTCCTGATAAAAGAAGGTATGATACAGTCAAATCCGACTGCTGATATCAAATCTCCGAAAATTGAGAAGAAAAAACTGGAGTTTCTGGAAATCATTGAGATAGATAAACTTCTCAGTGCCCCTGATGACAGCGTCAGAGGGCTCAGAGACAGGGCTATTCTGGAAGTGCTGTATGCTACAGGCATCCGGGTCAGCGAGCTGATAGATTCAAATGTAGAGGATATCAATCTGAGAATGGGATTTATCACATGTGCAGGAGAGCACAGCAAAGCAAGGATAGTACCGCTTGGCAGACCTGCAAGAGCCGCACTCGAGAATTACATATACGATGCCAGAAATGAACTTATCCGAAATAATAAGGAAGAAAAAGCGCTGTTCGTAAATTATTACGGTAAGAGAGTGACCAGACAGGGACTGTGGAAAATCCTGAGAGAGTATGGAAACAAAGCAGAGATAGAACATAAACTTACTCCAAATATCATTAGAAATTCCTTTGCAGTTCACATGCTTCAGAACGGTGCAGATCTGAAATCTCTTCAGGAGCTCATGGGGCATGAAGATATTTCTGCAACTCAGGCATATCTTTCAGTAACGAAAAACAGAATAAAGGATGTATATGATAAAAGTCATCCGAGGGCGAAATAAAAAAACTCTTGCATATGATAAACATGTATTATATAATAAATTAGCTGTGTGCGAAGCGCACACCGTCTTATAGAATCACGGGCGGTCCTCTGGATTATTAATACGGATAACCAAGAACGTCTTGAACAGAAGGAGGAGACATAAGACAATGAATGTATTAGACGCAGTTGTACAGGATTACCTGAAGACAGATGTGCCTGAATTCGGTGTTGGCGATACTGTAAAAGTACACGTCAAGATCAAAGAAGGAAACAGAGAAAGAATCCAGATTTTTGAAGGATTTGTGCTCAAAAGACAGAACGGCGGAATCGGCGAAACTTTCACAGTAAGAAGAATCGCATCAGGAGTAGGTGTTGAAAAAACTTTCCCTATTCATTCACCGCTGGTAGAAAAGATCGAAGTTGTAAGACGTGGTAAGGTCAGAAGAGCAAGACTTCACTACATGCGTCAGAGAACTGGTAAATCAGCTAAGATCAAGAGCAGAGACTAATCGATCGCGAAAAGAACCCGCAGGGGTTCTTTTTTGTATAGGCAGAGTTCCAGGCACTCCAGTATTTTAATTGAGTATAATTTGTTATGGGAGGATAATACAGTTATGATGGAGAATATAAACTGGTATCCCGGTCATATGAAAAAGACCAGGGAACTGATACAGCAGAATCTGAAAATGGTTGATGCCGTTGTTGAAGTCATCGATGCCAGAATTCCTGTATCAAGCAGGAATCCAATAATAGACGAGCTCGTAAGAGGGAAGCCGAGGATAATAGTACTGAATAAAAGTGATCTTGCCGATGAAAATGCCAGCAGGGCATGGACTGAAGCTTTAAGAACAGACGGCAGCAGAACTCTCGCCATGAACTGTATGAGTGGCGGCGGGGTCAAAGAGCTTTTCAGGCTTCTTGAAAGAATGGAGTCTGAGAAAAACAGAGACAGAGCAATGCAGAAAGCCTACAGGCTTATGATAGTAGGGGTGCCGAATGTCGGCAAATCATCGCTAATCAACAGAATGACAGGTAAGAAAAGTGCACAGACAGGTGACAGACCTGGAGTGACAAAAGGCAAGCAGTGGCTCAAGCTTCAGAACGGAATGCAGCTGCTGGACACACCCGGAATCCTCTGGCCGAAGTTCGAGGATCCGAAGGCTGGTATGAATCTTGCGTTTTGCGGTTCTATCAAAGACGAGATACTGGATATTCCTACATTGGGGATGGAGCTGATAAGTGTTCTTGCAGAGAATTATCCGCAGCTGCTGGCGGAAAGATATAAACTCGATGGAATCGCAGAAACTCCCCTTGAAAATATGGAGAATATGGCTCTCAAAAGAGGATGTATTCTTCCTGGAAAGCGCATAGACTACGAGCGAATAGGAAAGCTTGTGCTGGATGAGTTCCGCAGCGGGAAGATAGGAAGGATAACCCTCGAGCAGGTTGAAAAGGTGAAATAATCGATGACAAAGGAAGAAAGACTGGAGAAACAGAAACAGCGCCTCGCTGAAATGAAGGTACCTGAAGCTGAGCTTCATAACAAAGGTTATAAATATATTGCCGGAGTGGACGAAGTGGGCAGAGGCCCGCTGGCGGGTCCGGTAGTCGCCGCAGCAGTTATACTGCCGGAGGATTTTGATGTTCCGGGAGTGGATGATTCCAAGAAATTATCAGAGAAAAGGCGTGAGGAGCTGTTTGATATTATAACTGAACGGGCGGTAGCTTACGGGATCGGTATGGCTGATCACAGTATAATAGATGAAATCAATATACTGCAGGCCACGAAGCTGGCGATGAAGGAGGCTATATCCAGTCTGCAGCAGCAGCCAGATTATATATTGTTTGATGCTATGAGAATAGATGATCTTGAAATCCCTCAGGAATCTGTGATAAAGGGAGATGCCAAAGTGCTGGCTGTTGCTGCGGCATCTATAGTGGCCAAAGTGACCAGAGACAGAATGATGGCTGAATATTCTGCTGAATATCCGGGATATGCGTTTGAAAAAAACAAAGGATATGGAACGAAAGCACATTATGAAGGACTCAGAGCATACGGCATGTGCCCGATCCACAGGAGGACTTTTCTCAGAAACCTCTGATTGAGTGATGGTGTTCTTTTCTGCTCTTTACCGCTTTACTTCAGAAAATGCTTGCGCCTGGAGGCAACACATGATATTATAGACGTGTTATACGACTGACGGTAATTAAGTGGAATTGACCACGTGAAGTATAATGTAATCAAGGAGCCGACCGTCTGGGCAGAGAGTCCGGACTGCCAGGCTCTTTTGCATTTTTATTGTACTTTGCTTCTGCCTGGATTGACATTAAAAAGTGAGGCAGGTAAAGTATAAACGTATTTTGTATGAAAAGGAGAATGAAAATGGAAATCAAAAGTGATATTCAGATTGCACAGGAAACGGAAATGACAAATATTCAGGATATTGCCGCTTCAGCAGGCCTCGACCCAAAATACATCGAGCTTTACGGAAATTACAAGGCAAAGGTTGATTACAATCTGCTTGAAGAGAAGAAGGATGCTCCCGACGGAAAGGTGATTCTGGTTACTGCTATTTCACCGACACCTGCAGGAGAAGGCAAGACAACTACAACAGTAGGTCTTGCTGATGCTTTGAAAAGAATAGACAAAAACGTACTCGTTGCTCTGAGAGAGCCCTCACTGGGACCTGTTTTCGGTGTTAAGGGAGGCGCAGCAGGAGGCGGATATGCACAGGTGGTTCCAATGGAGGATATCAATCTGCATTTTACAGGCGATATGCATGCTATAGGTGCAGCCAACAATCTGCTGGCTGCAATGCTTGACAATCATATTCAGCAAGGTAATGTGCTCAGGATAGATCCGAGGAAGATAACATGGAAAAGATGTGTTGATATGAACGACAGACAGCTTCGTTTCATTACAGACGGTCTTGGCGGCAAACCTAACGGAACACCGAGGGAAGACGGTTTTGATATTACAGTAGCCAGTGAGATTATGGCTATCCTGTGTCTGTCGAAGAATATAGATGATCTTAAAGAGAGAATATCAAAGATCATTGTAGGTTACAGTTATGATGATGAACCTGTTACAGCAGGACAGCTGAAAGCACAGGGGGCTATGGCCGCCCTGCTTAAAGATGCGCTGAAACCAAATCTCGTGCAGACTCTTGAGAAAACGCCGGCATTCATACATGGAGGCCCTTTTGCAAATATAGCACATGGATGCAACTCGATAATGGCCACAAGAATGGCTATGAAGATGGCAGACTATGTTGTGACAGAAGCCGGATTCGGTGCGGATCTTGGTGCGGAGAAATTCCTGGATATCAAATGCAGAATGGCAGGTATTCAGCCTTCGGCAGTAGTTATCGTTGCTACAGTAAGAGCTCTGAAACATCACGGAGGTGTTGCCAAGGCTGATCTGGGCAGAGAAAACCTTGAGGCTCTTGAAGCGGGTCTGCCTAATCTTCTGCAGCATGTGGAAAATATCACAAAGGTTTATGGTCTGCCTGCAGTGGTTGCTATCAACAGATTCCCGACTGATACTGAAGCTGAACTGGATCTTGTTGAAGCTAAGTGCAAAGAGCTTGGTGTAAATGTTGCTCTCAGCGAAGTCTGGGGTAAAGGCGGTGAAGGTGGAATCGCACTGGCAGAGGAAGTTGTAAGGCTCTGTGAGCAGCCAAGCAATTTCAACTATTCATATGAGCTTGACATGACTATCGAAGAAAAGATAAGAGCTATTGCTCAGAAAATATATCGTGCAGACGATATCAACATTCTTCCGGCAGCAATGAAGCAGCTTAAGCAGCTTGAAGCTCTGGGATTCGGTAATCTGCCTATCTGTGTGGCCAAGACTCAGTACAGTTTCTCAGATGATCAGACTCTTCTGGGAGCACCGAGAGGATTCACACTTACAGTAAGAAACCTTAAGGTTTCGGCAGGAGCAGGCTTTATTGTCGCACTTACAGGCGATATAATGACCATGCCGGGACTTCCTAAGAAGCCTGCAGCAGAGAACATTGATGTTGATAATACAGGTAAAATCACAGGATTGTTCTAATTTTTGCTTTTAGAATCTGAAGTTGGAATAATCAAGATATATGTTGACAATAAATGGTAAATTGTGTAAAATAATTACAAGATTGCCGTAAGGCGGAGTCACCACCTTTAAAAGGCCTTGGGGTTAGATGAAAGGTGGTGATGCTATGGTTTCATATTCTGAACTGTTTCAGTTTAGCATATTGATTATTGGCATTATCTCTTTGTGCCTGACACAAAGAAAGCCATGATAAGATAGCAAAAGCTCCGCCAAAGTTGGCGGAGCACCCCATTGGTGACTACCGTCTGTGCGGCAATCCTTCTAAATTATATTATATACAATTTAAATAATATTACAAGATTTATTTAAGGAGGCAGACATTGGCATATACAGAGAAATCATGCAGAGAATTCAGTGACCTGCTGGCAAGCCGTGAGCCTGTACCGGGCGGCGGCAGTGTATCGGCACTTGTAGGAGCACTTGGTGCCGGACTTGGTAACATGGTTGGTCATCTGACCATCGGCAAGAAGAAGTATGCCGATGTTGAAGATGAGATGTTGAAGTGCATGGAGGAGACAGATGCACTTCGTATAAAGCTTCTTAAGCTGGTGCAGCAGGATATAGACATATTTCAGCCATTGTCGGAGTTATATGGCATGAAAGCAGAAACGCCGGAGGAAAAACTCAAGAAGGAAGAGCTTCTTGAAGAAGCCTTGGATGGTGCGTGCAGAGTGCCACTGGACATAATGAAAGCGTGTGGCAGAGCAATTGAGCTTTCGCAGGTATTTGCAGAAAAGGGCAGTGTTATGGCAACAAGTGATGCCGGGGCAAGTGCCATCCTGTGCAAGGCAGCTATGGAAGCTGCAAGCCTTAATGTTTATATAAACACCAATTCCATGAAAGACAGAGACAAAGCCCAGGCCCTTAACCGGGAATGTGAAGAGTGCCTGCAGAAATATACAAAGCTGGCAGATGAAGTATTCGGATATGTTGTACGGAAACTGAAGCACGAGGATTAACGGAGGTAGCTGAAATGGCGGAAATATTAAGGGGAAAGGCTGTTGCAGACAGCCTGACAGAGATAAACAGGGGGAAGGTCGAAGAATTAAAAAGGGCAGGGATTACTCCGACGCTGGGAATTATTCGTCTTGGAGAGAACCCTTCGGATCTTTCATATGAGAGGGGTGCACTTAAACGTGCGGAACAGACAGGAGTCGAGATAAGGAAATACGTTTATGAAGCAGATATTTCCCAGGATAAACTGATAGATGAAATAGAGAAGATAAATAATGATGACAGCATACATGGTGTGCTGATTTTCAGACCGCTGCCTGAACACATAGACGATAAAGCAGTGTGTGCTGCCCTCGCACCGGAAAAAGATATGGATGGCATAACTGCCGGCTCCATGGCAGGTGTTTTCATGGGCAGCGATGAAGGATATCCGCCTTGTACGGCAGCTGCCTGCATAGAGATTCTGGATCACTATGGTGTTGAACTGCAGGGACGGAAGGTGACTGTGATGGGCAGGAGCCTTGTGATAGGCAAACCTGTGGCTATGATGGCTATGGAAAGAAATGCTACTGTGACTATATGCCACAGCAAAACGGCGATAGATGATTTTAAAGCTGCGGGCCGAGGTGCAGATATTGTGATAGCAGCCATCGGAAAGGCAAAAATGATTGGTGCAGAGCGTCTTGGTCATGGTCAGGTAATAATCGATGTGGGTATAAATACAGATGAAGAAGGCCGGCTTTGCGGTGATGTGAACTTTGAAGAAGCGGAGCCTGAAGCAGCAAAAATCACTCCTGTACCAGGTGGTGTGGGAAGCGTGACTACCGCAGTGCTTATGAAACATGTGATTGAAGCTGCAGGAAAGTAGCGCTGCACTTGATTATATTGCTTTTCTGGAAGAAAACGGAAATATGCAGTTTTGTGATGACGGAAGCCATAGTACTGATATATTCAGGCCTGTGGCTTCTTGTAATATGGTGAAATTACAATACTTGGCAATTCTGTATCTGTGGAGTATAATAGTGGCATCTACAGCATTGTAATTCCATGTTTATGACAGAGGTGAAGCAGGTATGCGAAAAAGAGTTCTGGCAGTTCTGACAGCAGTGATGATTGTGATATCCATTCCTTCGTGTGTTTATGCATCTGATATGATTTCAGACGCAAAAGGGGAAACTGATACAGATATTTTCAGTGAAATGATTGCTGCCGGCTATGAGAATGGTGAAGATCCTGAGCGTATAAGACAGGAGCTTGATAAACAGGAGAACAGTGATTCTGCTGCTGGCGGATTCATGCCAAAAGCGTCATCATCCTACACTCCACCGGCAAAAACGATCACATATACCAGAACAGGTGATCAGGCTGCAGATATTGTAGGGGTTGCTCTTACTCAGGTAGGTTATGAAAGCAGCAACGGTAATTCAGTGTATGGAGAATGGATGGGTATTAATGGGTCTGCGTGGTGTGCAGCTTTTGTATCATGGTGCGCCAACAGAGCCAATATCCCGTCATCAATAGTCAGATATCAGACTACAGCTGACAGAGACTGGTATAAGGAGAAAGGGCTGTATAAAAAATCGAAATACCGTGGAGGAAGCTATAAGCCGAAAGCCGGAGATCTGATTTTCTTTTCGTGGAACGGCAACGATTATGCCCAGCATATAGGGATTGTGTCGGATACTGACAGCAGCAAAGTGTATACAGTCGAAGGAAATTCCGGAGATCCCGGAGCAGTTAAGAAAAAGTACTATTCTCTGGGAAGTGAGTATGTGCTGGGGTATGCATGCCCTGAATATGTGGTGCAGACGCCCCTTAAACATACTGTGAAGCTGACATCAGAATTTCCGTCAGAAGGAATTGTGAAAGGCACGGATTTCAGAATTACAGGTACAGCGTCATCAAATTACAAGGTTTCGCGTGTGAAAGTCAGAATTTATAAAGGAGATTCGTCTACAGCTGAAAGAACTTATGATTCCGGTTCAATCAATGTTTCGAGTTTTGATCTGTCTGCAGCAAATGATACAATTGATATCAGAACGCTGGATATCGGTAATTATACTCTCAAAATAAGTATTACCAATCCGGAGTCAGCGACGATGGCTTCCAGGACTACTTCAAAGTCGTACAGTTTCAAAATAGTGGAGAAACTTCTGACTGAGGAAAATCAGGATGAAGATGAAGATATGCTGCAGGATCTCAAAGCTCCTGCAGAGGTAACGGCGGAGCTTTATGGTCATGATGACATCAAAGCAACGTGGAGCAGCGTAGAAGGTGCAGACGGGTATTATGTATATTACAGACGATCTGACTGGAATGATTTCAGATATCTGGGAAGCACAACGAAACTGTATTATAAAAGAGCAAATCTGACAGATGG
>JALEQY010000056.1 GCA_022763735.1 Clostridiales bacterium | reverse complement strand
TCAGCAGAATGTTCTTTTCCATAGTGGAATCATTATACCACAGCTTTTCTGCCTTCTGCCACACAAAACAGACATTCTTCACTAATCTTCATCATTTCATCAGAAAAGGCCAAAGTATGAATATGTAAAATGCACCCCATGCACATATATACGGTCCCAGAGGTCTCACGTCGTCTTTTTTGTATCTGCCGGATGCAAGCCCTGCTGCCGCCGCAATGCCGCTGCATATGCTGGAGCCTATAAGCACGACCACCGTGCCTTTTATACCAAGGGCAAGACCCAGCGAAGCAAACAGTTTGACGTCTCCGAAACCCAGGACTTCTCTGCTGAAGGCGGCTCCTCCCAGCACTCCGGTCATGAGCATTACTCCTCCGCCGATCAGTGCACCCAGAAGCGGATCCCAGAGGCTCGTATGATACGGAATAAATCCGAAGGCTGTCGCTGCCAGCATTATCACAAACTGATCCGGGATTATCATGTATTTCAGGTCTGCCAGACCGATAATCAGCAGTGCCCAGCATGCGAAAAGTCCTGCCGCCGCCAGCTGCACGTCAACAAAAAGCAGCCTTACCATGAGGCATGCGAAACCGGCCGAGTATATCCATCGCCAGGGGAAGCCTTTAATCCTCCGGATATATGGATCTGTCAGCTCCTGCGGCGGCGTCTGCCCGTAATCGCAGAGCCATCTGGCAGGCATTTTATTAAATATATATATTGCACCGCAGCCTGCCGCAAGTCCGATCACCAGCGCAGCTGCAGCCTTGATTATCATCACTGCCATTTCAGGTTTCCTCCTGTATTTCCTCTATTCTATCAATTTCTCTTTTTTATCACAACATCATTTTGTAGTTTTTGTCGTTTTATGACAGACGCCGTCGCACACTTCATGTGGAAATACCTGATGACAGAAGTTACAATTTATTATACAAAAAGGGGGGAACTTTACCCATTTTTACCATTAAAGGAGGGGATTAAATGTTTAACAGTTATGAAAACAACAGTGATACGGTTCTCATTGTCGAAGATACCTCCGAGAATCATGAAATAATCGAAACTTTCCTGAAAGATATCAATGTCAGGTGTGAACACGCCTACACCGGAGCTGAGGCGGTTGAAATGTGCCGCAGCTCTTCTGCAGACCACTATTCCCTGATCCTGATGGACGTCAATCTGCCCCAGATGGATGGTATCGAAGCAGCATCCAGAATCCGTGAGCTTGGAATCAATACACCTGTTATAGCTGTAACGGCTTCCAGCAAAAATGAACTCAGTCATGAGGAATCAGGTGATTTCTGTTTCACGTTGTACAAGCCGTTCACATATTCTGATTTTTACACTGCTATATCACCGTACATAAAAAATGCTGCGATGTTTCCGCTTTCAATTGATGAAAACCGCAAAGGAGATAATGTTATGAGCGCTGTAGAAAATCACATCTGCGATATTCCCAAAGCCATTTCAAATATGGGCAACAGCGAAAGGCTGTTTGTCAAGCATCTCAGAAATTTCATCAGCAACAATGCTGACCTGTATGCACGGCTTCAGGAACTTGTAGATCATGAGAACTACATTGATGCCGCCAGTCTCTGCCACTCGATAAAAGGCCTTGCAGGCATGCTTGCTCTGACAGATTTATATCATCACATCATTGAGCTTGAAACTCTGCTCAAATATTCGGATGTAATCGGTTCCCTTGATCTCAACAATGTAAATGAATCTCTCAGGGACATCAAGCTTGATATTCAATCGGTGTGCAAAATACATATCTAGAAGGCAAATATTCAGGAAATATGGATAATATGGATATCCTGGCAATATTGATATCCTGACGATATTGAAGCTGGTGCCGGGGTGTCTATTTCAAGTTTTGACTGAACCCCAACAATTATCCTAAAATTTTCCATTTTGCTTGTATTGTGCGGGCTGGTCTCACCGAGAATTTACGAAATCAGCAGATTCAGACCCGGTTTTCGTAACAAAGTGCTCAGATGGAAATTATCTGAGACTTGAATTGTGGTTTTTAGCTTACTTATATTGGGATTAATGTAAATTCATGGGTATTGGTTACGAAATCACTACTTTCAGGTCCATGTTTCGAAACGAGAAGTTTCCATATTATAGAAACTTGCCAGATGTTTTACGAAACGGCATGTAAAAATGCCGGTTTTCGTAAATTCTCGGGACTGCTTCAGATTAAACGTGCATCAGGTCCCCTGGTCCTGGGTTATGAGTTATGCAGCTGTCCCGTCTGCCCAGCCTGATTGCGACAGCTAAATTTCCTCCAACCATCACTTGAAAGCCGGATACGCGCATTATATAATTACTGTAGAGTAAAATATCACACCTTGATTCCCTGCACTATGCAGCTTGATGCTGCAGCCGGATGCGGGTACAGGAATCTCATGCTTTCAGGAGGTATTTATGGAAACAGACAGCAGAGCCTATATAGACGGATATATCGAAAGGGCGAGAAAAGCCCAGGCTGTTTTTGAAAAGATGTCACAGAAGGAGGTCGATGCAGCTGTCAAAGCTGTCGGCAAGGTGGTGTATGACAACGCTGAATATCTTGCTGAGATTGCAGTCGAAGAGACCGGCATGGGCAATGTTCCTGACAAGATAGCAAAAAACAGACAGAAATCAAAGATAGTATGGAACAACCTCAGAGGTAAAAAATCCCGCGGCATTCTTGACACTGATGAAACTACGGGAATCACAAGGATAGCAAAACCGGTAGGAGTGGTGGCTGCCATCACACCGTGCACAAATCCTATAGTCACTCCTATGAGCAATACGATGTTCGCCCTCAAATGCGGCAATGCCATCATCATCACTCCGCACCACAAATCTATCAAATGCAGCACCAGAACAGTCGAAATGATAAATGCCGAGCTGGCAAAGCTCGGGATGCCCGAAAATCTCGTGCAGATACTTGACGAGCATTCCAGGGAAAACACCAGAAATCTGATTTCATCTGCAGACGTGGTAGTGGCGACGGGCGGCGGCGGCATGGTCAGCGCTGCCTACAGTTCCGGCAGACCGGCTCTTGGCGTAGGCGCCGGAAATGTTCAGTGCATCATTGACGAGAACTACGATTACAAGGAAGCAGTGCCTAAGATTATCACAGGCAGAACCTTTGATTACGGCATCATCTGTTCCGGAGAGCAGTCTGTAATCTGCCCCGAAAAGGACTTTGATGCGATAATGAAGGAATTTGAATCCAACGGCGGCTATATAGTCCGCGATAAGGATGAGCTGGAAAAGGTACGCGGTGCGCTTTTCCAGGATGGTAAACCTAACAGACATTCTGTCGGACAGTCATGCCGGAAAGTGGCGGAGCTTGCAGGCATAGATATTCCTGAAGACACTAGAATAATAGTTGTCGAAGCAGAAGGCACAGGACTGACGGATCCTCTCGGCGGCGAAAAAATGGCACCTGTCATCGCTGCCTATAAGTATGATACCCTGGCTGACGGCGTTCAGATAGCCAGAGAAAACCTCGAAAAAGAAGGCAAAGGACACAGCGTATCTTTCCACTCCGATTCAGAGGAACATATCGAATATGTAGGCAACGAGCTGTGCGTTTCCAGATTTGTCATCAATCAGGTATGTGCCAGCAGCGCAGGCGGCAGCTTCTACAACGGGCTGGCTCCTACCAACACTCTCGGATGCGGATCCTGGGGACATAACAGTATCTCAGAAAATCTCGATTACAAGCATCTGATGAACGTTTCCAGAATCGCCCGCTACATGCCGGACAACTACGTTCCAAGCGACGAAGAACTGTGGGGTTAAAGTAAGATCAAAACCGCAGCACCAGCGATCTGTTTTTCGCTGGTGCTGCGGTTTTCTGCGATTTTACCGGCTGCCTGCATTAATGCTCGCTGCCGTGCTCCTGATGCTTCATACCTCCATGAGAATCTGACCCTGCTTTTGTACCGCTGCCGGATGCACCTGCCCTAGAACCCGTTCTGCCGCAGTCGAAATTCACCTTCACATCGCCATATTCTGAAGACAGGTTCAGCTTATTCGGTCCGGAACCACCATCAAAGCTGCATTCGAAATCATCATTATAATAATTTCCGATACAGAGGGCACCGGATTCAGTCCTCGCAGATGTTCTGTACTGATTTTCGGACAGAGATGTATATATCTGCAGGCTTCCGTTTTCCATGCTGATTTCATTATTACCCGAAAGCTCACCTGACAGGCTGCAGTCACCGTATTCATTTTCTATGCTCATACCACTGCTCACTATATCGCTGCACTCAATATCACCGTTTTCCACGTCGAAGCTTCCTCTGTCAAATGTCACTGCATTCATACAAAGCTCTCCATATTCTGATTCCACCGCAATACTTCCAGCATGCATATCTGTAATCTCAACATCACCGTTCTCTGTTTCAATGTTGATCGCATTGAGAGTTCTGTCACTGCTGCAGATCACCTCTATAACCGGCTCATAGTTTGAGCTTGTCAGATTTATTGTAATCCCCTTGTGTCTGTCTGTACCATCTACAGTAAGAACCCCATCTGAAAACTTAACTGCAGGTGCCTTCATATTCTCACCGTATCCTATCTTAACGGAATCATGTTTTCCGCTTCTGATGCGGACATCCATATCGCCCCTGATCCTGATCGAATCGAAATCAGCCGCATGCTCCACATCTTCATATTTCATTTCTCCCGGACTTCCGCTTATCCAGTCATATCTGTCAGCTACTCTGTCGAAAGCCCCTATGCCCCCTGACACAAAACCTGCAGCTGCAAGTATCAGTCCGATCCCGGCAGCAGCTGCACAGACAATAAAGAATCGTTTCAAACCCCTGCTCATTACTCACACTTCCTTTCTGCGCCTTTTCGTTCATTACGCTTTCTTATAGCTTTTACCATAGCCGACACAGCTTTCCTCAGCCCTATCACTGCCAGTACACCGACAGCCGCAGAAACAGCCAGCCCCAGGATTCCTCCGCCGATAAACATTACTGCTGCTGAAAATGCTGCAGGAATCGATATAACTCCTACAAAAATCATCGCTATTGCACCTGCGACAGCTCCGATAACTGCTGCAAAAACAGAAACAACTATCGAAACGGCAACGGCAAATCCGGCAACTGCCAGTGCTACCAGCACAACTGCCACAGGTATTGAAACCGGCGCAGAGCATATACCTATTATTACCCACCATACTGCCGAAATGCCCTTTCTGGTCGTGGACTTTTCCTCTTCGTCAAGTCTCCTCACTTCATATTCCGATCTGATCTGATTGGCTATCTTCCTGGGATTTCCCAGCTCTTTTATTATCTCCGCCTCCTTGTCTGGACCTGCCTCATCAAAATATTCTTCATAATACTCCACCGCAGCATCTATCTCATCCTGCGGCAGTCTGGCCAGTTCTTTGCGAAGAATCCGGATAAATTCACTTCTGTTCATCTGCTGCACCTCCTGCTTCCTGATTCAGGAACCCGTCAATAGCTGTCCTGTACTCCTCCCAGTCTCTCTGGTATTCCCGCAGTTTCTCACGCCCTGCA
>JALEQY010000009.1 GCA_022763735.1 Clostridiales bacterium | reverse complement strand
CATCAACGGTGCAGACCGTATGTTTATTTGTGATCCCGAAAAAGACACACTGGCATCTGTTCTCAGACGTCTCGGTCTGACAGGAACAAAAGTAGGATGCAACACAGGTGTGTGCGGATCATGCTCAGTAATTCTGGACGGCAAGGTTATCCGTTCATGTACCAAGAAAATCAGCAAAGTGGAAGAGTACAGCAAGGTTACCACAGTAGAAGGTATCGGTGCTCCAAACTACCTCCACCCTATCCAGGTAGCATTCATGCATGCAGGAGCTGTTCAGTGCGGTTTCTGCACCCCGGGATTTATCGTATCCACATACCAGTTCCTTCAGGAAAACCCTGATCCGACAAGAGAAGAAGCCAGAGACTGGTTCCAGAAACACAGGAACATCTGCAGATGCACAGGCTACAAGCAGATTATCGATGCAGTAATGAACGCTGCAAAAGTTCTCAGAGGCGACTGTGCCCTCGAGGATATCATGGTTAAGATGCCTGAGGACGGCGAATACTACGGCAAAGCCCTCGTCAGACCTGCAGCACTGGCCAAGGTCTGCGGACTGGCAGACTACGGTGATGATATCGAGCTGAAAATGCCGGAAAACACACTGCACGCATGTCTGGTGCAGCCTAAGGTTGCTTTCCACGCTAAACTCAAGAAAATCAATAAAGAAGAAGCAGAAAACATGCCTGGAGTATACAAGGTTGTAACTGCTGCTGACATAGAAGGTCCTAACAGAATAGGTTTCTTCAACATGACACCTAGATCCACAGCTAAAGGACAGTCCCACCCTATTCTGGTAGAAGACACTATTTTCAACTACGGTGACGTTGTTGCACTGGTTGTTGCGGACACCAAGGCACATGCCAAGGAAGCTGCTAAGAAAGTTACTATTGAATGGGAGCAGCTGCCTGAATACAGGACTTACCTTGAAGCCGCAATGCCTGACGCACAGAGGATCCACCCGGATCATCCGAATGTATGGTCAGAGCAGCCTAATGTAAAGGGTGCAGGATATGACGTGCCTGAGCTAATCGATGAAGCGCCGTACGTTGTAGAAGGCTCCTTCTACTCATCAAGAGAACCCCATATGCCTATCGAAGGTGATACAGTTCAGGCTTACTGGGATGAAGACGATATGCTGACAATCCACTGCAAGGCAATGCAGATCTACTCAAACATCGGTGACATCGCCGAAGCTACAGGACTTCCTGCAGAGAAGATCAGAGTTATCGAAAACCCTACAGGTGGTACCTTCGGCTGGGGCATCGCAGCAGCTACATACGCAATGGCAGGAATCGCATGTATGGCATGTGACGGCATGCCGGTTGCACTTTCCATAGACTATGACGAATTCATGGCAGTATCCGGCAAACGTGCACCTGCATACTCCAACAGCAGACTTGCCTGCGACGAGAACGGCAAAATCATCGCTGCTGAATGGGACTGCGGTATGGACCACGGCTCCTACAACGAGCTGGGAGACGACCTGATTTCAAGACCGGCCAAGTTCATGTACTTCCCTTACAACGTACCTAACTGTCTGGGACTTACCAGAGTAGCCTGCACGAACCACAACTACGGTACAGCTTACAGAGGCTATGGCTCACCGCAGGCATACACATGCTCAGAAGCAATGATGGACATGATGGCCGAGAAGATCGGCATGGATCCATTTGAATTCAGATATATCAATATAGCAAGACCTGGCGATCTCAACATCAACCAGTATCCGTACAGAGAGTATCCTATGGAGAAAATGATGGATATCATGAGACCGATTTATCAGGAAGTAAAAGCACGCTGCGAGAGAGAAACCACACCGGAGAAGATGCGCGGTGTCGGCGTGGCATGGGGCGGATACAATGTAACCGAAGGTATCTTCGACCAATGTACGGTAGCCGTAGAACTGCTTCCTGACGGCAGAATCGCCAACTACAACACATGGCAGGATCAGGGCCAGGGCGGAGATGTCGGCTCACTGATGATCATGCTGGAAGCCTTCAAACCGCTTGGACTCACTCCTGACGACATCAAGCTTGTACAGAACGACTCCAAGTTCTGCCCTGACTCGGGAGCAACAGCTTCATCAAGACAGCACTACATGAACGGCAAGGCTGTATATGTAGCTGCCAACCAGCTGATGGATGCCATGAGAAAACCGGACGGAACCTACAGGACATATGAAGAAATGGCTGCGGAGAACATCCCTACCAAGTACGAATACCAGTATAACAACCCTGAGGATATGACCCTCAAGTATCTGGATCCGAACACAGGCAAGGGCAACCCTACACCGGCATTCACATACTCACTGACAGTTGCAGAGGTCGAGGTTGATGCCAAGACAGGCAAAGCAACCTGCATCGGTTACTGGGATGTTGATGATGTAGGAACCATCGGAAACATCGCAGCAGTTGACGGTCAGGCATACGGCGGACTTTCACACTCCATCGGATTCGCCCTCACCGAAAACTACGAGGATGTCAAGAAGCACTCCAACATCGTTGGCGCCGGAATCCCTACTATCAAGGATATCCCGGACAACTTCAACCTGATTCACGTATGCACACCGAGAGCAACAAATCCGTTCGGATCATCAGGAGCTTCCGAAGCATTCCAGTCAGGCGGACACATGGCAGTAATCAACGCCATCAAGAACGCATGCGGCGTAAGAATCCACGAAATACCTGCTTACCCTGAAAAGATCAAAGCAGGACTGGATGCCATCGCCAAGGGCGAACCTGATCCTAACATTCCGAAGAAATACTTCCTGGGTTCCGACTTCTACGAAGAAATGGAATATATCAGGAACAATCCGATGGTTGACATGTACGACGACATGTTCCCGGATGACAAGGCAGAAACATGGGAACCGATTACAGAACCACCGGCAGTCAACCCTCTCAAGAACGAAGCAACAGAAAAATAATTATTGCACTCCCTGCAATATAAAAGTACAATTAAATCGGCCTGAAGAATTCTTTAGGCCGATTATTTCTGATTAGAAAGGTTTTTAATCATGACCGATTATCTTGATAATTTTGATAAATGCATTGAAGGCACTATCCCCTACTGTGGAGGAGCGTGCCCTTTCAATATGGAGATCCTGAATTTCATGGAAAAAGCACGCAGAGGATCAGCTAAGGCGGCTTTTAACGTTTACAGAAATGCTGTGGGATTCCCCCGCATTGTCAGCCGTATATGCCCGGGAAGATGCCTCGACGTGTGTCCATGCAAGGAACATGGCGGATCTGTCAATCTGCCGGAGCTGGAGAAGGCGACACTGGCACTCACGAAAGATACTGCACCAACCGACTACAATATTCCTGCGAAAAAGGAACGCATCGCCATCATCGGTGCGGGTGCTGCAGGCATAGGTGCACTGCTCAGACTGTCCACCAAGAAATATCACGTGGAGGTTTTTGAAAAGAGCAATGTTATCGGCGGCTGGCTGCGTGAATCCATAGAACCCGAAATTGTTGAAGCTGATTTTAATGAACAGCTTCAGTTTCAGGATTACGAAATACATTTCAACACGGAAATAAGCGACCCTTCACAGCTTAAGGGAATGGGCTTTAATGCTGTCATTGCGGCTACAGGCGACGGCGGTGCTGATTTCGGCCTGCTGGATGCTGTCAGCGACAAAGGCGACAGATACTGCTGTGAAATCGACGGTGCCGGCTGGTTCGCAGTTGGTGGACTCATTGGGTCAGAACTCATTGATTCTGTCGCAGCAGGGCTTTATATAGGAACCACTGTGGATAACTACATTAAGACCGGGCATCAGTATTACCCGAACGGTAATTTCACAACTGCCCTCTGCGAAGGAATGGTTACTATTGACGAGGATACACCGGCAATTGAACCTGCCGGCGATGCATATACAAAAGAAGAGTTTGCGGCTGAGGCGTCAAGGTGCGTCGAATGCAGATGCTCATACTGCCGTAAGCACTGCGACCTCTGCGAATATGCCAATAAATGGCCCCTGCGCATCAAAGACGAAGTAATAGCCACAACGCTGGAGGGCAAAACCGAGCTCAAAGCAACCCCGGCAAGAAGGCTCATGTCCCTTTGCAACCAGTGCGGACTGTGCAGCGAGGTCTGCCCTGAAAACATAGACATGGATACCCTGTTTATGGTGGGACGACAGAAAATGTTCCGCCAGGGCAAGATGCCATGGGCTTTTCATGATTTTTACAGACGCGATATGGAGCAGGCCAACGGCGAGGCTTCTCTGGTGAGGATTCCCCTCAACGAGGAAACCGGCGAAGAATTCGATTCGTGCGAATATGCCTTTTTCCCGGGATGCCAGCTGGGTGCCGCCGAACCTGAAATCGTTGTCAAAGTCTACGACTGTCTGAGATTCCAGCATCCTGACACAGCCATGTTCCTGCAGTGCTGCGGAATCGCTGCCGAATGGGAAGGTGATGTGGATGGTTTCAATGAGGTTCTGAGCGATATCTGCTCCAAGTGGGAAAGGCTGGGCAGGCCGACGATGGTTATGGCATGCATGACCTGCTACAAAAAATTCCGCGAAAACCTGCCGGAAATCCCGGTGGTTTCTCTCTATGAGCTGCTGCTAGAAATGAACGTGAGCGGCGGATGCAACTCAGTGGATTACAGCATATTCAATCCTTGCTCTGCAAGGCATGAAGACAAGGTACGTGATGCTGTGGCGGAGCTTGCTGAGGGAATGGGCGTCAAGCTTCATCCTCTGCCGGAAAACGAACAGTATGCCAAGTGCTGCGGCTACGGCGGCCACGGTGATATTGCCGACAAGGGCTACAGTGATTTCGTGGCGCAGCGCCGCATTGCAGAGAGCGAATATCCTTATATCACCTACTGCATAAACTGCCGTGATATGTTCAAAACTCACGGTAAGGATGCTGTACATATTCTGGAGCTTATTTTCGGCATGGGCGATTCCAATGTACATATGATACATGAGCACGACCACGACGGCGTCGATGTGCAGAGTGCCCAGGATCCGGAAAACTGCGACGGCAACTGCGCCACCTGCAGCTCCGACTGCGGAGCAGCCGATGACAGCCCGCTTACTCCTGCCCCTCTGCCTACAATTTCAGAAAGATGGCAGAACCGGCTGGAGCTGAAACAGATGCTGCTGGAGCTTTTCTGGGGCGAAGAAATGGAAATCACAGATAAGATGCTGGGACTCACTCTCTTTATGAGCGATGAAATCAGAGACAAGCTCAACCGGAAGCATATATTCGAGCACGAAATCGCAGAAGTCATCGAGTTCTGCCAGCGTACAGGCAGAACCGTACTGAATACAGGAAACGGAACACTGACCGGCTACAAGCAGATCGGCAATATGACATACTGGGTGGAATACAAGCAGGTGGCTCAGAGCAGAACCTTCTTCGAGGTCGTCAATGCATACAGCCACAGATTACAGATAGAACTGGAGGCGGTCTGGAATGGCGTCAGAAAAGCAGATGAAATATAATGTACAGACAGCTGACAGCAGAAAGCTCAGGTGCAGCAGATGCGGCTGCGGTCTGGAACCTGCAGATGTGCGCTTTACATATCTTGGGAGCCGCTTCGCACTGGAAGCCCTTCGATGCCCTGAGTGCGGCCAGGTTTTTATATCTGAAGCACTGACAGACGGCAGAATACATGCCACCGAAAGTTTCCTGGAAGACCGCAAAATGTTCCAGTCCAACTGACAGTCCCTTGCCAATACTGAATATGAGGTGTAAAATGAATATACCAAAGAGAAATACAAAATGCGGCAGTGCCGGTATCCCCGGCACTCTTATCTGCAGCCGCTGCAGCTGTAGCCTGGAAGAGATTGAAATCCATGTGACATATCTGGAAAGGCACTTTACACATAAAGTTCCGCGATGTCCCCAATGCGGTCAGGTCTATATTTCAGAGGAAGTGGCAGAAGGCAGAATGGCTCAGCTTGAAAAATCACTGGAGGAAAAATAAACGAAAGGTAATACAAAATGGATAAATCACATCTTCAAAGTGTCGCGATGTCAGGACTGTTCAAGTATATCGACCTTAAAGATCACGAGCAGGCATGGAATGAACTCAATATGGCTCCTCACAGTTACTTTGCCGATGAAATAATATATCATCAGGATGAAAAAATAGTCAGAGCAGCCATCGTCCACAAGGGCATTGTAAAGGGTGAACGTATCCATGCTGAAGGCACCTCACATCTGGCATATATATACAGACGAGGAGAAAGCTTCGCTTTTGAGGGTGCACTTTCAGGCAGAGGCACATCACCTCTCCAGCTGACTGCTCAGGGTGATACCACTGTGATTTTTTTTGATGTTCAGAATATATTCTCAAGTACTTTCGAACATGCCCTGCTCACCGGACTGCTGGAACAGCTGGCTAATGACGATATCAAGAAGCTGTACCGGATTGAAATTCTGTCCCGTAGAAGTATCAGAGGCCGCATCATGGCACATTTCAAGTTCCTGGCATCCAGATACGGCTCAAATACTTTCACTCTGGATATGAACCGGGAACAGCTGGCACAGTATCTGTGTGTCAACCGCAGTGCACTTTCCAATGAGCTGAATATCATGAAACGCGAAGGAATAATCGACTTTGACAAGAGACAGTTTACGCTGCTCTCCGACCAGAGCCATCCCGTACTCTTTACAGACGATGGCGTAGTGACAAAGCCGATCAGGCCGCTGAATAAAGAAAATTTCATAAAAAAAATATAAAAATGTTGGTACGCCAACATTTTTTGTTTTGCTTCTGTGTTACTATTCCATTGTAGTTGAAATTGCATTTTTTTAATTGCTTACACTCTTTGAATATGGTTACTTGCTTCTGAAAGGTTTCGGTTCAATAAGCCCTGCCCGGGCTTACTGCTGAAATCTTTCTTTTTTCTGCTGAAAAAAATTTCACTTTTTTTGCGGTCTTGTTGCTAAACCAACAACATGACATAAATATTAATGCTATTATGATAACATCGTTGGCCGGCCTCCATTAAATAGAAATTCAGGAGGAAATGATGAAAAAAATTATATCAATCGCTCTCAGCGTTGTACTGGCAATGTCAGTGCTGGTACTGGCAGGCTGCGGAAGCGAAGAAACAGCAGATAAACCGGAAGTTACCGTACTGGCGGCAGCAAGTCTGACCGACTCACTTGATGAAATCATAGCAGAGTACGAAAAAGACGCTGACTGCACTATCACTCCAAGCTATGCAGGTTCAGGAGATCTGGTACAGCAGATTGAAGGCGGAGCACCTTGCGATATCTTCATTTCAGCTTCCAAAGCTAATATGGACCAGCTTGAAGATAGCGGATATATTGACACAGAAACCAGACAGGATATGCTGACAAATACACTGACTCTCATTGCCGCAGCAGAAAAGAAAGATGCTGTAAGCATGGATTCACTCACTTCAGATGAAGTCGGAACTATTGCTGTAGGTGAACCTGAAACAGTCCCTGCAGGCAAATATGCAAGCCAGGTTTTTGACAGCATGAAGATATCAGATCAGCTTACAGACAAAATTGTTTATGCCAAAGATGTTCGTGCCGTACTCAACTATGTTGAAACAGGCGATGCAGACTGCGGATTCGTATACAGGACAGATGCTCTTCTTCTGGACGAAGAAAACGGTGTTATTGTTGAAGATGTAGACTCAAGTCTCCATGATCCTATCGTATATCCTGCCGCAATCATGAAGGATGCTCCTCAGGCCGAATCAGCTGCAGATTTCTACGAATTCCTGCAGACAGATTTCGCTAAGGAAGTATTCGAAAAATACGGATTTAATGTAAAATAGTTATTGACCTTTTGAGTGGGAGAATACCGTATTTCGGTGTTCTCCTTTACATAAAAATATGTTTGAACCAGTTGTTTTATCTTTAAAAGTTGCTACAATAGCAACCATAATAGCTTTTGTTTTTGGAGTTTTCTTTGCATACCTACTCACAAAGAAAAATATTCCAGGTAAAAATGTATGGGAGACGGCTCTGATACTCCCGATGATTTTACCTCCTTCTATTGTAGGGTACTTGCTTTTGAAGGTTTTCGGCAGGAGAGGTCCGATCGGGGCCTTTCTGCTGGACACTTTCGGTATGCAGATTGTATTTACCTGGATAGCATGCGTTATCGCTGCTTCCGTTGTAGCCCTCCCTTTAATGTACCAGAATGCCAAAGGTGCATTCCAGAGTGTCGACAGGACATATGAGCTCGCGGCCAGAACACTGGGCAGCGGCTCTTTTCGCGTTTTCAGAACTGTCACGTTCCCTTTGTCCGGTCCCGGAATCGTCAGCGGTATCGTCCTTACCTTTGCCAGAGCCCTGGGCGAATTCGGTGCGACACTCATGCTTGCGGGCAATATACCGGGTGAAACCCAGACCATCCCCACTTCCATCTACTATGCAGTAGTTACCGGAAAGGATGAACAGGCCAACGCGCTGGTGATTGTAATGGTGGTGTTCAGCTTCATGCTGGTCTTCGGTCTTAATCTATGGCTCAAAAAGAAAAATTACAGGGGGAATTAGTTATGGGACTTGATTTCAGGATACATAAGAAGCTGAATTATTTTGACCTTGATGTTGATGTGTCTATCGCCAATGAACTGTTAGTTATTGAAGGTGCTTCAGGCGCAGGCAAAACGACTATTCTCAACTGTCTGTCCGGCCTGACAACTCCGGATTCCGGACATATTGCTGTAGATGACAGAGTTCTGTTTGACGATAAGGCCAGGATCAACATCAGCACCGAAAAGCGGCACATCGGGTACCTTTTTCAGAACTACGCCCTCTTCCCTAACATGACTGTCAGAAACAATATCCTCTACGGGCTCCGCAACAAGCGAGGCTTCCGACACAGACAGGAACGCAGGGAAATGCTTGATTATGCCGATTATACTATGGATACTCTGGGAATCTCACATCTGGCGGACAAGCGTCCGACACATATTTCCGGCGGGGAAAAGCAGCGTGTTGCTCTGGCTCGCGCCATGGTCACCAGGCCAGCTCTGATGCTGCTGGATGAGCCTTTCTCGGCTCTCGATGAAAACACCAAGGAAAAAATCTACGAGGAGTTCATGGCTTTCAAAGACACGCTCCGCATTCCTACGGTGCTCATCACTCACAATCACAGGGAAACAGAATTGTTTGCAGATAAAAATATTACTTTAAAAGAAGGAAGGATAATCTGAAAATGAAGCAAGTAAACGTACAAGATGCAGTTGGAACTGTCCTCGCCCACGATCTGACACAGATCATTCCGGGTGAGTACAAGGGCCCGAAGTTCAGGAAGGGTCACGAAATCACAGAGGACGATATCCCTGTGCTCCTTTCTATGGGCAAAAAGCACTTATTTGTGCTGGAAAAGGATGACACGGATGTCCACGAGAACGAAGCGGCTTACAGAATCGCTTCAAAGGCTGCCGGAGAGAATATTTCTCTGTCCGAGCCGTCGGAAGGCAAGATCGAGCTCCGCGCAGAGGTGGACGGTCTTCTCAGAATTGACCGTGAACGCCTCTATAAGCTGGTGGCGCAGGACGAGATTATGTTCGCGACAATCCATGACAATGTGGTTGTCCGCAAAGGACAGAAGCTGGCCGGCACGAGAATAATCCCGCTTTTTGTTGCAGAGGCTGTAATGCAGAAAGCCGAAGAAATTCTGGCTGACGGGCCTCTTGTTTCAATCGCACCACTGAAGAATATGAAAGTAGGCATAGTCACTACCGGCAGTGAAGTTTATTCCGGTCTGATAGAGGATGCTTTCGGTCCTGTTCTGGTGAAGAAATTCGGTGCGTTGGGCAGTACTGTTGTAAAACAGCTTTTCGCTGACGATGATGAAGATATGATAGCTGACTGTATCAGACAGCTTGTTGATGAGGGTATGGATATTATAGGTATAACAGGGGGAATGTCAGTTGACCCGGATGACAGAACGCCGTCAGGTATCCGCAAGGCAGGCGGCGAAGTAATAAGTTACGGCGCGCCGGTTCTCCCAGGTGCGATGTTTATGCTGTCGTACATTGGTGATGTGCCGGTCGTCGGCCTCCCCGGCTGTGTCATGTACAGCCGTACAAGTATTTTCGATCTGATCGTTCCGCGTCTTCTGGCTGGCGAGCGGGTAAGTAAGGCCGATATCAACAGACTGGCAGTCGGCGGTCTCTGTCTGAACTGCGAGACCTGTACTTATCCGGTCTGCGGATTCGGTAAATGTTAAACTTGTATCTTTCATTTTTCGAAACCGGTTGTTATTTCGGCCGGTTTCGTTTTTCTTATTCTGCTGAATATGCCGGCAAAATTTACCGGCAGACCAGTTTTATAATTTTCTCGAGTTCTTTCCTGCTGAATACTTCAGGCACAGGATACAGCGGATTCGCCTCTTTCTCAGCCCATTGTGCAATAGTCGGAATGTCTTCATCTTCAATGCAGTCAAATCCCTCCGGAATTCCCATTTTTTTATTCATATCCTCCATCCACCTGATAAAGCATACGGCTTTATCACGTTCACCGGATACATCGTATTCCTGTGTAAAACAGATATCCGCAAGTCTGGCAAGTTTCTTCTCAGCTGCAGATCCATATGCTTTCATGATATGAGGCAGCAGCACCGCCATTGCTCTGCCATGAGGTATTCCGTACAGTCCTCCTATCGCATGACCGAGGGCATGGACATACCCGACACATCCGCGGGTAAAAGCTCTGCCTGCATAGAAGGCTGCCATCTGCATTCCCTGCCGTGCGTCCAGATCCGAGCCATCGCAGAATGCTTCATACAGGTTATCGTAAATAAGCTTTACAGCTTTCTCTGCCATTTTGTTTTCCTTTATCGTGTTATACGTGCTGTTGGTATAGGCTTCAACGGCATGGCATAAAGCATCCATTCCCGTATTTGCAGTTATTTCCGGGGGAAGTCCTGTTGTCAGGGATGGATCCAGCACACAGATATGCGGTATTATAGATATATCGTTTATCGACTTTTTCCGATGTGTTTTCTGATCTTTGACTACTGCTGCCATCGTAGTTTCCGAGCCGGTGCCTGCTGTAGTAGGCACCGCATATATAAAAGGCACACGTTTCCTGGAATGTACTTTGAGAACACCCTGAAGCTGCGCAACGGTTCTGTCCGGCCTGGCAACACAGGCTGCAATCGCCTTGCCACAGTCCATAGGTGATCCTCCGCCAAAAAGGATAATTGCCCCGCCGCTGTTCGAAGCGCTGTTGGTATTGTCGTTCTGGTCGCTGCTCGTATTACTGTTCAGATGACGATATGCCCTGACCCCTGCTTCCACCTGTATATCTGTCGGATCCGATGTCAGTCTGTCAAACACGCTGTATTCAATACCTGACTCCTTCATTCTCTGAAGCATTCGCAACGGCAGCCCCCGCTTCATCATATTCGGTCCCATGACAACAAGAGCGCGATCAATACCGCGAGCTTTCATATCTTCAGCAATTTCAACGCTGCTGCCCTGTCCCTGTATGATTTCCGGTGTCGTCCAGGGCAGAAAGTACATTCCCAGCTTCATAGCTGACTGAAATAATCTGCAAAATAATTTATTCATTATTCTTTCTCCTGAATGGATTTCAAATTGTTTGCCGGAACGGGTAGAGTTTCAGGTATGAAAACTGGTGAAAAGTGGGATTTGTTTATATTCCGGAAATATTGTGCAGCGATATTTCCTGCATTATAAAAGGCCGCCGCCTCAGAAATTTCTTCCATCTATACGACAGCCTTTAATAAACTTTATACACGGATACACCAGTCTTAAAAATCTGAATATCACCATCCGCATGCGTCAGTATGCTCCTCTACTCATCCATAGCACGCCTGCTACTCAACTATCCTTCTCACTGTCAGAATTCTGCCGCAGGTATGAACACCTGACACACATATTCCCTTGGAAGGATTTGCCGCATGCACTATCTTGCCTCCGCCGATATATATTGCAATATGTCCCGGATAATATACCAGATCTCCCGCTTTCGCTTCACTTAAAGAAACTCCTTTGCCGCATCTGGCCTGAGCATCACCGGTTCTTGGAAGCGAAATTCCGAACTTGCTGAATACAGACTGCACGAAACCTGAACAGTCAGCACCATTAGTCAGGCTTGTTCCTCCATACTTGTACGGATTGCCGACAAACTGAAGTGCGAAACTGGCAATTGCCGCACCGTCACCGCTGCCGACCACTTTACCGCTGTAATCAGCCCACGAAGTATCCTTAGGTCGTTCCTTGGTACCTTTGTACACTATTTCATCCGATGCTTCATTAATAACCGATGTATCGATTTCCTCACTATTAAGCACAGCACCATTGACGCTGATAACCTGCTCTGTAACTATCTGGCTGCCGGAAGAGCCTTTGCTCCTGACCTCGCTCTCGCCTTCGTACATCTCATCAGTCTTCTTGTATGTGGTGCCTGCTTTGATATTTTCAAGAGAACCGATCTCAGCATTTATCGTAACAC
This sequence comes from Clostridiales bacterium, assembly GCA_022763735.1. Lineage (GTDB taxonomy): Bacteria > Bacillota > Clostridia > Peptostreptococcales > Anaerovoracaceae > Lentihominibacter. The sequence goes on along the minus strand of JALEQY010000009.1, from coordinate 17,372 downwards.
AGAAATATGGATCATCTGTTGCATTCCTGTCAAGTATCTCTTCTACTGCCTCTTCTTCGTGAAGAACTACAGGAGGCTCTTCACCTCTCTTGAGCTTCTTGTCGTCAGTAGTTAGTTTCTTGTCAACTGTAAGCGAATTTATCTGAGCTCCCTCAGGAGAATATTCATCAAGTACTGTCTCTATGACACGTTCTGCCGTCTCTGCATCCTCGACCAGGAACAGTTCCTCGCCGTCAGCCTTGACCACATACGGTGTATCAACTCTGGTTCCATCTGCATATACTGCATACGGCTTAGTGAGATCAAACGCTATAACAAGTGCCGCTGCAATCACTACAGCCGCCGCTGCGACCAGAATTCTTTTATATGTTTTGCTGCCTGACATATTGCCTCCCTTCATATTCAGCAGTAGTAACGTAACTATTATACTGCATATCAGAGGGAATTTGTACCTTTAAACGATGAATTTTCACCTATTTTTCAAAAAATTAAAAGATGTGCATAACGCTCATCCTGCGCCATGCACATCATCTAGTGTTTCATCTGTTAAGCCAGACCGTAATCTGCCGCCAGCTTCCTGAATGCCGGCAGGGAATTAACTATGGTCTCATATGAGACGCAGTACGCCAGTCTGACGTAGCCCGGACATGCGAAGGATGTGCCCGGTACCATCAGGATATTGTACTTTTTGGCTGCATTACAGAATTCCGATTCATTTTCTACAGGAGATTTCAGGAACATGTAAAACGCACCCTCAGGCTTGATGCAGTCGAATCCGCACTCTCTGAGGCCTTCATACAGTGCTGTCCTGTTTCTGTCGTAGTATTCCAGATTAACAGCAGCATCGACACATCTGCCTATCACCTTCTGCTGCAGAGACGGAGCATTGACAGCACCGCTGATACGGTTTGCAGCTGTAGCGGTGTCAAATACAAGTTCACTTTCCTCCATCTCATCCGGTATTACCACATATCCTATGCGCTCACCCGGAAGGGACAGAGACTTGCTGTAGGAATAAACAACAAATGTATTATCGTAATACTTTGTCACAAACGGAACCTGAGCACCGTCATATGCCAGCTCTCTGTAAGGCTCGTCAGCGATAAGGAAAATCGTTCTGTTAAGCTCTTTCTGCTTTCTGTCCAGGATTTCAGCCAGCTGCTTTATCGTTTCTTCTCTGTAGATAACGCCCGTCGGATTGTTGGGGTTGTTTATGAGTACAGCTCTGGTTCTGTCTGTAATGAGCTTCTCGAAGGCTTCCAGGTCGGGGTAGAAGGTCTCCCTGTCTGTAGGAGCCTGAACGACCTTGCCGTCGTAATTATCCACATACCAGTTGTATTCCAGGAAATATGGGGCGAAAATGATCACCTCTTCTCCGGGGTTCAGGATTGTTTTGAGGCTCACATTAAGTCCGCTGGCAGCCCCTACCGTCATGAGGATATTCCTGCTGCCGAAGGCTGTGCCGAACCTCCTGTTGAGGGACTTGGCAATGCTCTCTCTCACATCTTCAAAACCGGCATTGTTCATATATCCGTGAAGTGCTACAGGATCCTCCTCCTGAATAATATCAAGGAGCGCCTGCTTCACTTCGTCCGGAGCAGGAACGTTAGGATTGCCGAGGCTGAAATCGAACACATTCTCTGCACCAAGCTCGGCTCTGAGCCGGTTTCCCTCTTCGAACATCGCCCGGACTGCCGAATTGTTTGCCATAAGTGGTTTCAGTTTTTCTGCTATCATTATTGTTTTCCTTTCCGGATTTCCATTGATTATTTCTTCTCGATCCTGTCGATTCCCATGTATGGTCTGAGAGCTTCAGGGATCACTACCGAACCGTCAGCCTGCTGATAATTTTCGAGGATGGCTGCAACCGTTCTTCCTACTGCGAGACCTGAGCCATTGAGAGTGTGAACAAATTCAGGTTTGCCCTTTTCTGCAGGTCTGAATCTGATATTAGCTCTTCTCGCCTGGAAGTTTTCAAAGTTGCTGCACGACGAGATTTCAACATATCTGCCATAGCTCGGCATCCACACCTCTATATCATAGGTCATTGCTGATGAGAAGCCCAGATCTCCTGTGGAGAGTCTAACTACTCTGTATGGAATATCCAGCTTCTGGAGAACTTCTTCAGCAGCCGCTGTCAGTGATTCCAGCTCATCATATGAAGTTTCCGGTTTAACGAACTTAACCAGCTCCACCTTGTTGAACTGATGCTGTCTGATGAGACCGCGGGTGTCTCTGCCTGCCGATCCGGCTTCCTTCCTGAAGCATGGAGTATATGCAGTATAGTATACAGGCAGCTCGTCCTCATTCATGATCTCATTCATTCTAAGGTTTGTTACAGGTACTTCTGCTGTAGGAATCAGGAAAAAATCCTTAGCCGGCACGTGGAACATGTCGTCTTCAAATTTAGGAAGCTGTCCGGTTCCTGTCATTGCATCCCTGTTCACCATGAAAGGAGGAAGGATTTCTGTGAATCCGTGCTCCTGAGTGTGAAGATCCAGCATGAAATTGATTACAGATCTTTCTAGTCTTGCTCCAAGTCCTTTGTAAACTGTAAATCTGGTTCCTGATATTTTGGAAGCTCTCTCGAAATCAAGTATGTCAAGATCTGTTCCAACATCCCAGTGAGCTTTCTGCTCAAAGTCGAATTCTCTCGGTTCGCCCCATTTTCTCAGTTCCACATTGGCGCTGTCATCAGCTCCCACCTGAACATCCTTGTATGGAGTATTAGGGATATTGAGAAGTGCATTTCTGAGACTTGCCTCAACATCGCTCACCTGAGCATCAAGAACCTTGATCTCATCTGAAAGCTTCTTCATCTCAGCCATAAGCTCTGTCGTGTCTTCTCCGTTCTTTTTCATTACAGGTATCTGCTTGGATTTAACGCTCTGCTGATTTTTCATCTGCTCAACTTCAGCAAGCAGTTCTCTTCTCTTTTTATCATAGACGAGTACATCATCAATCCCGAAATCTCCCTGCCCTCTGGATTCAACAGCTTTTTTCACGTTGTCAAAATCTTCTCTGATTCTCCTGATATCTAACATATTCACTTCCTCCGTCGTCGTTAAAATAAGTTCTTTTTATATATTATGTACAGTTTTGTCATTTCTGCAACCTTTGCCTGCATGAGGATCTGCAGCTCTGATGCTGTCTCATAATCTCCTGAATCAAGGGCTCTGACAATTCTGGTCAGCAGACACAGCTCATCAAGAGTATCTCTTCCCAGCTGGTTTCTGAGTCTCTGAATCTTTTCCCAGTAATGTCTGTCGTAATCCACGCAGTCAATGTCATTATGAGCTTTGCAGCAGGCTCTGACAAGGTCCATCGTATCCGGCACTATTCTGTTGTGAAGTTCTGTGGCCCACTGCTCCAGAACAGCCGCCTTGTAAGACTTGAGCGCAATATCGGTCATAACGTCATCCCGCTTGAATATCTCAAGCTTTTCGGGATATTTCTCAAAGGCCTGCAGGTTTTCCCATACAGTCCTTGGCGCTCTGCCGAAGAACTTGTCACGTTCCTCTTCTGTATATTCATCGAACACGTCTTTCTCACTTCTGTACATTCTGTCTTTGTCCAGATAGAAGTCTTCTTCGCCGTATTCCTTGGAAATGGATTTCTCCAGTTCTTCAGGCGTCTTGCCATTTTCAAGGGCTTCCTTGATTCCATCCAGCATCGCCATATATGATGCTGCTATAACCAGATATGTATTGCTCTTCGGATTCGGTGATCTTAATTCGAATCTGGTTGCCATAGGATTTCCTATCTCTCTGACAAGACCCAGCAGCACAGTCCTGTTTCTTGACGGCATTCCTGCATTGTGTCCCAGAGAAGTTACTGTGCAGACCGGTGCTTCATAACCTGGTTTAAGTCTGTTGAGGGAATCGTTGGTTGAGCTTACAAACGGATTGATCACGTCGTAGTGCTTGAGCATTCCCATCATCGCTCCGAAGCCGATAGGACTCATGAACTGCTTCTCCGTATCTGTTGGTGAGAAGAGATTTATCATACGGCCGTCCTTCAGGGTGGCGGCTACTCCCATATGGGTATGTTCACCGCTTCCTGCAACACCTTCCATAGGCTTGGCCATAAATGTGACTTCAAGTCCGTAGGTTCTGAATATATCTCTGATGACGTATTTTATCTGGTTCTCGTTGTCTGCAGCCTGAACTGCCGAGGAATATTTCCAGTCGATTTCCAGCTGTTCCATTACATGGTCGTAATTTCCCGAGTTGCCCAGCTTAGCCTTGACACCGCCGACCTCCTTGTGTCCCATTTCCATCTCAAATCCGTATTTCTGAAGCACCAGCATAACTTCCTCAAGAGCAGTTCTGACAGGGCCTGTCGTCCTTTTCCAGTACTGTTCCTTTAGCATCTGAGCTGTAGAAAGCTGCTCTCTGTCGGCATCATCGTCAGGTGTCTTTACCCAGAATTCCAGCTCTGTTGCTGCAGTGATGACGATTTCATCTATATCCTCTGCACTGTCAGCGTCGATATATTCGAAAACGTACGGGTTCGCCCTGAGAAGCTGCATCAGGTCTTCCTTGAAATTGTATATGGCGTCTCTCAGTATTACTCGTGAGCCTACTCTGGCAGAATCGTTGTGAACCAGGGTGGATGGTATCCTGAGGGTTCCCACAGGAAGTCCCGTTCCGGGATCCGGATAGTTGAAGTTGTGATCCACAAACCAGTTGACTGTTGTATCTGGTATAATATCCACCTTAGCATTGTTCAGCTTGGCTATCTTAGGCAGCACTACACTGGATCCATCTGTCTGAACACCGTTCTGGAGAAATTTCTCTGTATCCTTTAGAAATTCCTCAACTGGTATCTTCTCGTCTGTGTCGAGCCCGCCCACATCTATCCCGACAAGGGAAACGAATTTCACCTCCGGATGATCCTTTAATATCATGCTGATGTCTTCAGGGCTGTGCTTGTCTGCCGGAATCGTATAAAGCATTTTATCCAGGTCGTATGACAGCATAATTTGTTCCTCCATCTTGTATTATTTAATGTGTTTTCGGCTTCAAAAAGCCAGAACATCCTCGTCAAACCAAAAGGTACGATGAGAATGTCCTGAACAGCACAATTATTTATTTACCTAACATATTTAAATATTTGTCAAGTTCTTTAAGATATTCGCCATATTCAGCCCAGTCGCCGTCCTTCTGAGCGGCCTGCGCATCGTCAAATGCTTCCTGTGCCTTCTTGATGATTTCAGTTTGACTTAAAGTATTGTCACTTCCTCCTTTATTGGCTTCAGCGCTGTCACTTCCCGGACTTTCCTGAGCACTTCCTTCACCAAAGAGGTAATTGAGAGCTTCTGCCAATGTCGCCTCATATGCGATATTGTCTCCATAAGCCACGATTACTCTCTTGACTTCAGGTATACTGGAGTTGCTTGCTTCCAGATATACAGGCTCGATATAGAGGAGCGAATCTTCGATAGGTACCACGAACATATTTCCCCTGCTGTACTTGGATCCTGATGAATCCCACAGTGAGAATTCCTTTGAAATTTCTGTATTCTGGTCGATCATAGCTTCAATCTGCATCGGTCCGTATACTACCTTGCTCTTCGGCATCTGATACAGTATCAGATCTCCATAGTTCTCCCCGTCATTTCTTGCCACGAACAGTCCCATCAGGTTGAGCTTATCCTTCGGAGTGAACGGTATTGTATTCACGAATTCGGCACTCTTCTCACCCGGAAGCTTCATGATATAGTAGTTAGGCGTCATGGCCTGTTCCTCCATACCATATGTTTCGCTGGCGATCTGCCATACGTCCTCGTTCTGATAGAACACCTTCACATCGTTCACATGGTATTTCTGATATACCTGAGCCTGAATATTAAGCAGGGTGCTCGGATATCTGATGTGAGCTCTTATACCATCAGGCATTTCGTCGAAGTCCTTGAAGAGAGCCGGGTAAATCTTCTTGAAGGTCTGAGCTATCGGGTCATCTTCATCCACAATGTAGTAGGATGTTGTACCGTTATAAGCATCAATAACCACCTTGACGGAGTTTCTCACGTAGTTTGTCTTGCTATCCGAGCTGAACGGCTCTGAGTACGGATACATATCAGTTGTTGTATATGCATCGATTATCCAGTAAAGGTTGCCGTCCACAGTAATCATATACGGATCCTGATCGTACTGCAGATAAGGCATTATCTGCTGCACTCTCTGTGCGATATTCCTGTTTATTATGATTTTTGAGCTGCCGCTGATGTTGCTTGAAACAAGAGTTTTGAGACTTCGCTCCTTAACCGCAAACATTATTCTGTTTATCAGGTTCAGCTTAATGCCGGCATCTCCCTCATATTTCGTATATTTATTTGTGCTTCCGTCAGGATAATCGAATTCATCCTCCGATGTATTGACAAGCACATAATTGTTTGTCATTTCCCCGAAATATATTTCAGGTCTTGTGATATCGATCTCCTCCACAGCGGATTCAGGAGGTATATTATCGATAAGCATATCAGGCTGTCCGCTGGCAGTGATCTTGTCCACTCTCGAAAGAGTTATACCGTATCCGTGAGTGTACTTCAGATGCTTGTTGAGCCAGGAGTCAGTTATGTGCTCTTCATCCATTTCTCTCGCTGAGAGGAATGTCTGTGTGTATTCCCCATTGATCATATATCTGTCAACATCGACGTCATTGAATGAGTAGTACTGCTTGATGGCCTGGGTCTGATTGTAGAACTTCAGTGCCGGCTGGTAATCATTGATTCTGATGTTGGAAATAGTTTCATCATTATTGGCAATGTCTTCACTTGTCAGATCGGAAGTGGCTTTGAAACTCTTCATATCGACATCGTTGAGGTCATAAGCGTACTGGGTGAACTCGATATTTCTCTCAAGGTACGGACTTTCCTTGCTGATTTCGTCAGGAGCTACAACCAGGCTCTGAATCAGCATGCCGCCGCCTGTTCCGATAATACCCACTATCACCATGAGTATCGGAGCTATTACTGCAGGTTTTATCTTTCTCTTTGTTATGCCGATGGCAAAACCGATGGCAGCCACAACTGCAAGTACCATAATCACTCTGTACATCCACAGGGTCACATTCACATCTGTAAAGCCTGCGCCGTAAACCGCACCTGTGCTTCCGAAGAGCAGATCATACTGTTTAAGGAAAAAATTCACACCTATCATCAGGAAGAACAGAACTCCCACGATGATAAGCTGTTTCTCCGCAATGGATATGAGCATCTTGAGATTGTTGTCATCAAACTGCTTCTTTTTCTTAGGTCTGCTCTGGAAAGGGGACTTGCCGCCTTTGCCTGTGAAAGAATCAGCGAATTTACCGAACATGTCCGTAACATTGTCGAATCCGCCCTGGCCGAAGCCGTTTCCCGAGTTGAATCCGCTGCCGTCGTAACGGTTTTCGTCGGTTTCCGGTTCTTCCTCTTCAATGGTCTCAAACACCTGCGGTGTTCTCATGGTCAGGAGAACAGCGTAGTATATAAGGGTCAGTACCGCAAATGCTATCAGCAGCACCAGTATCAGCTGGTTGATCTCAGAAATGAAGTTCAGCTTGAATGTGTAAAAGGACACATCCATGTTATACAGAGGATCCTTGATATCAAAGTCTGTGCTGTTAGTGAACTGCAGCAGCTGGAACCACAGCTTGTTGACAGCAAAGAAGGTGGTGATGGCACCGTAGATTGCCGCCAGCCCCCATGATATCAGGTTAAGTCTCTTATGGTTTGTCTCTTCAGTGGAGTTCACCTTCCTGAAGTAGCCTCTCTTGAGGAACTTGAGGTATATATAAGCAAGGAAAGTGATAACCACAAATGTAGGCACTCCTATCTTCAGCTGTGTGAACAGTTTGGTGAGGAATACCGATACATAGTCCAGTTCCCTGAACCACAGGAAATCCGTTATAAATCCTATAAGGCTAACGAACAGCAGTATCACAAGAAGTATAACTATTATGACTCCCTGTATCCCAAATTTCCTTTTTTTCTTCTGTTTAGCCAAATGTCTGTACCTCCTAATCAGCTTTCATAGCAGGCTGCCATCTTCATGACAAACTGCTTCTCCGGGTACATGGAGTATACTTTTTCTTTAGTGGTATCTCCTATTGTCTCCCTAACCCAAACATAATAATTGCTTCCGGCCTGTCTGATTTCCCCGATTTCAAGTCTGGTGAACTCACCATCCATTTTTTTATTCTTCAGAGCAGCCGTATCTTTATAAAGTTCCGAATCTTCATTTATCATACCCAGAACTGTTTCATCTCCCAGATTTCTGAGGTTCACTCTATTCGATTCAAATGCTATTATATGGCCTACGACCTGTTCATCATAATACACAGGGCGGTTATTCTCATCCTTACCCCATTCGACTACGGTCATAGGCTGTGATAGGACCAGGTCCGAAATATCCGCGTCATCTTTTTCATCATATTTCAGATCGGCACTGTAAACGATGCTTTTGATGTTGACGTTCCTGTTTCTGCCTCTCTGTGACGCAATAAGTTCGGTTTTATCCTCCAGCGGATCTACTCTCGCAGGTTCCAGCGCGAAACTGTACTCGGTGTCATCTCCTGTGAACAGCTGAATAACGTGATTAAGCTGTGTATCGATGAATTCCGCAGCCTTACTGTGAGGTGCAACCCATCTGATAGCCATTCCTGCAATTTCAGCAGCCAGAATTACAATAAGTATAATAAGAATTATTTTGAGCACCAGTCTTCCCTTGCCGCCCTTGTCATCGTCCTCATAATCTTCTTCATAATCAGCGGCTTTACCTCTGGCAGCGTTCTTCGCTTCTCTGGCCTGCTGCTTCTCAAGACGTCTTTTCTCTTTGGCCATAGCCTTGAGTTCTTTTCTGGAAAGAGGTTCTTCGTCTTCGTAGTCGCCACTTCCTGAGCCGTCTCCGTAAAAGTCATCCATAGCTGCATTCTGCTGGGCATCCTGCATCTGTTTCTGCTGATTTATGTAATTAGCGGCCTCCTCATCACCATAGCTGTCAAAGTCGTTGGCAGCCATTGCTGAGGTGTCATCGCTCGGAGGTATGATCACAGTATCCTCGAGTCCGGAGCCATCGACTGCTTTCTCAGGCTGTTCGTAAACCTGAAGTTCATCCACATCATCCTCATCGCCGCTTATGCTCTCGAACTGGCTGAGAAGATCACCTTCTGCAGCTGCGAATGTCTCCTGCTGAGGTTCATTAGCCGGTCTTTCATCACTGTCTGCTTCCAGATCTGCCTGAGCAGCTGCTGCATCAAGGCTGTTGAAAAACTCTTCATCACTTGCTGGTGCCGGCACAGGTTTCTTGGATGAGACTCTTGTTGCGCCCTCGATTCCTGCCAGTATAGCATGTTTGTCCACAATCCTGGTTTTGCCGAGATCGTTGTCCGAAAGCATTGTTGCCCTGCCTGTAACCGCTCTCGAGGAGTCCTCATTTGCAGGTGCAGGTTTTACAGGATCCGGCACTTCAGCTTCTTCTCTGAGATCTTCAAGTTCTTCGAAAAAGGCAGTCCTGGCTTTTGCCATTTCATTTATCTGATTTCTTGTAGCCTGATGCGCCTCTTCGACTTTTTTCCTGGCTGTTGCAACCGTTCCTGCTGCAGCAGGTGCTGCTGTCTGATTATGATCCACTGCACCTCCTGCTCTGAGATTTGCCACTGCAGCCTTTATCTTGGCTGCTTCCTCAGCGTGCATTCTGCTGGTCTGTTCAAGAACCTTTCTTGCTTCTTCCTCCGCTGCTGCCTGATTTGCTTCTTCTGCAATCCTCTTTCGCTTTTCTTCAAGTCTGCGCTGTGCTTCCTGCGCTTCGAGTTTCTGACGCTCCTTCTCTGCTCTATATCTTGCTTCGGCTTCTGCGGCAAGCCTGGCTTCCTGCTGTGCTCTGATTCTGGCTGCTTCCTGAGCTGCCTTCAGATCAGCTTCAGCCCTGAGTCTGGCTTCTTCAGCAGCCTTTACTTTAGCTTCAGCTTCAGCTCTCAGCCTGGCCTCTTCTTCAAGTCTTCTCCTTGTTTCCTCTTCTGCCTTTTTTCTTGCTTCCTCTGCGGCCTTAAGTCTTGCAGCTTCGGCTGCCCTTGCCTCCTCCTCAGCTTTCTTTCTGGCTATTTCCGCAAGTCTTGCAGCTTCTTCCTCTGCTTTTTTCTTTGCTTCCTCTTCAGCTTTTTTCTTTGCTTCTGCTTCAAGTCTTGCTTCTTCTATCGCCTTAAGCCTAGCTTCTTCTTCAAGCCGCTTAGCTTCTTTCTCTGCCTCCTGGGCTTCTATTCTCTGGAGAACATCAGACTCAAAAGCCTTTGGCTGATACGGTTTGACTATGCCTTCTCTCTCAAGAAAAGCCTCCATCGATGAATCAACAGGTCTTGATTCAAAAATTTCATCTGCGTTTTTTGATGCTTCAGACATCTCATGCTCTATAGCATTTCCTGATTTGATTTTCTCGTACTCCCTGTTGAGCAGCTGCTGGAACTCCTCATTCTTCCTGTTGAATGTATAGAACTTATCTATTCTGTCAGCCGCACTCATTGATTCCGGATCAGCCTGCCTGTCACTCTGGTCTGAAACAGAGTTATGTAAATCGTTATTGCCGGCAGCACTTTCAGCTGTACTTTCCATACCGTCCGTATACTGCACCGCAGCCGGTTCTGACGGCGTAACTGCAGGTCTGTAGACAACATCCTGTATATCTGCCGGATCTGCATTCCAGTTAAAGTCAACGTCATCAGTTTTCTCATATGAATTCCTGGTCGGATAGTCTTCTACATTCCATTGAAACTCTGCAAAACTTGGTCTTTCAGCGGGTCTGTCCGAGACTGTATCAGGCTCTTCTGCCGGAGTTTTCTGCAAAACCTCCGGTTCCGGTGCCGGCCGAGTCTGCATTGTTACAGGTGTCCCGCAATTGCTGCAGAATTTAGCGCCATCTGCGATTTCACTTCCACAATTATTGCAATACATAAATTCCTCCTTCTGGACTTTATTCTTTAATCAGCATATCCAATTCTGCTGCTGTATATTTCCTGCCGCTTCTTCCCACGTCATGACTGATCGGGGGTTTTCTCACTTCGCTGAACGGTTCAGTCTGTTCCTGCAGAATATCATCGCTGATATCCTCCGGTACATACTCACGTTCCTGTGGGTGGTCTGATTCCTGTCCTGTTTCCCGTACGTCATGCTCAGATATTTCCGCTGTATCAGTGTCTTTATCTGTATCTGCATTTCTTATCTCTGAAACAAGGTTCCTTATTTCTGCAAAATCAAGGTCTATGTCAGCATAAATCTGTTCTCTCTCATTTAACCTAGAATCCACATTGCTGAAGTTTCTCACGGTGTCGTCTGCTGCATTATCAGTGGTATAATCATTGTATTCATCATCTTCTCCGATAGACAGATCAGGAAGTACAATAGTATCATCCGGATACTCTTCAGGATCATACGATTCAAATGCGAATACGTCATCCGCCTTATCCGTCCTGCCTGCACTGATGCTGTTCCTGCCGGTTCCACCATCCCTGTTCTGATCATCTGCACTGATTTCCTTCTCTTCCTGGGAACCGCTGTCAGACCGCATCCAGCTGAAAGGGTCTATACCTCTGGTGTGCAGTATCCTCTGCCGTTCCCGTTCTTTCTGGCGTTCCTGCCTGAAATCCTCAGTTTCCTCCTGCAAAGCCTCCTGCCCGATATCATCCGTCAAGGTAGCTCCCAGTTTTTCCAGGTTATGTTCGATGGCAAGTATGCTGTCGGTTCTCATCTCACTTTCGCGTTTCCATACCATGAAAGCCGCAACACAAACAGAAACAAAAAAAACTAATGCAACAACAACTACAACGATAATTGTTGTCATATAATCTTCTCCTGTTTTGGCATATTATGCAATTAATCCAATTCCAGCATATCTAAAAGATTTTATAATCTCCAATATTATACTATAATAACTATGCAATTTCAAATGTATATGCAAAAAAGGCGGTACAGTAATTCATAAAAATGGAATTTTTTATGAAAGTCCGCCTTTTTTTGCTTCACCCGGCTAAATTACTTCATTAATCCGAGGCCTGATCTTCCCGATCAGTATTCTTTTTTCTTATCTGTCTGTCTGTTGCTGTACTGGCTTCTTTCGCTGCGCTCGTTTCTTTCATTTCTTTCGCTGCGTTCATCACTGAAGCGGTTCATATTTTTGTTTGACTGTTTCTGAGCGTTATTGCTCGTCTTATTATTGTTTTTCATTTTCATCCCTCCTCTGTTTTTAGTTTGTGCTGTTATTCCTGCTGTATGAGCGGTAATAAGAGGGATTTTTTGTTTCCGGCTATTCTTTATTCCTGTTTATATCTCTAAGATGACACGGTACTTGCAATCATCACCGGCATCTAATGAAATCACAGAAAATTTGTGCAAAAAATTAATTGATTTTTTATTAATTTTTTTGTTGACAAGCTATACTTTACACGGTATACTCTTACTTGTTCGGAAAACTTAACATGCACCATTAGCTCAGCTGGCAGAGCACCTGACTCTTAATCAGGGTGTCCAGGGTTCGAACCCCTGATGGTGTACCAAAACGTTCCTATTCGAACTACTACTTTTACAAACGCGGGTTTGCGACGATAGTATGGTTTGACTAGGAGAGACAGAAGCGACATCAGAGTCGCTTTTTTCTTTTTTTGAAACAAAAGGGAACAGCCTCGTGAATACGTTGCCGTTCCCTTCAATTTCATGCTATACAGCGTTACAATGCACTGATCGTCTCCGTTATAGACATTCCTTTAATCTGTCTGGCCGGAATATGTACGCCAAGCAGAAGTGCAAATATGATGAACAGTAAAATTACACACATCTCCATTACCGGAAAACTCCATTCTTCGTACGGGAAGTGAGAAGTCACCAGATATCCGCACAGCAATCTGTTAAGACCCAGCCCAATCAGAAGCCCTGTAAAAAGCCCTGTTACCGCATATGTACCGCTTTCTGCCCTGATCATTCTTATAAGCTGCATCTCGTCCATACCGACAGCTCTCATAGTTCCATACTGCTTCAGTCTTGATGAAACACTCATGGAAATACTGTTCACTATATTTAGGACCGCTACAAGAGCGATAATAGCTAAAAATCCATATACACAAATTTTAAAGGCCAGATACGTACTGTAAGTATCATCCTCACGAGCATCGTAATAGTCAGCTTTATCCCCCACAATATCATATATCAGTGCTGCCGTTTCATCTGAGTTCTGCTTTTTCAGCTGCACAAAGATCATTCCATAATCTCTAATCCCTGTAATATTTTCGAATGTTTCGTCTGGAACTATTACTGTCGTCCTGCCCTTTGAAAGCCCGTCGCTTTCAAAAATATCGTATCTGAGCTGACCGACAATTTTCAGAGTCTCATCACCAAAAGATATCTTATCTCCTTTTTTGTAATCCGCATCAGAAATTACGAAACAGGAATATCCGTTTTCTTTGAGTGCAGAAAGATCCGCACCGGCCTTAAGAATACCGTCCTTTTTCAGACATTCCATCTCATACAGGTCATATGATATCACATCTACGGTTTCCATATTAGAATCCGCAGATGAAAGGGCTCTCTGGTTCAGAAGGCTTCTCCTTCCGTACACATGCTTTACACCTTCCATCTGTCCGATTTTCTCCATAATGGCCGCATCTATATCATTATCCGATCTGTCTCCGGTTATTTCGATATCAGCCTTTGCCACTGACTGAGGCATCATACAGTCCACAAGTTGTAAAATTACAGAAAAGCTTAGAAACAGGATGATGGAAATGGCAAAAGAGCTTGCCATCAAAGCGAGTCTGCCTCCGGTTGCATGCATCGCCCCCAGCCTGCTCTCTATTCTTAAAAAGTTTCCATTCTTCATTTTTCGAACAACTGCCGAAGGAGCCTCTGTTATAGCACTTAAAGGAGTTACTTTGGAAGCCTTTCTTGCCGGTCTTTCTGCTGCGATCAGTACACTGAAAAGACCCATCAGAATACCGCTGATGATCCCCGTAATGCTGATTCCCAGCTGAGGCATATCCGAAAACTCACCTGCAACAACATACTTCATCACCGCACATAATACCCATTCCCCTGCCGTTCCCAGCACAATGCCCATGGGTATCGCAACTTTGCACCAGTTTAATGCCTCAAGACGCACCATATTCATGACCTGTTTCCTGCTCATGCCGATACATCTCATCATTCCAAAAAATCTCGTTCTCTGAGTCACATTACTGCTGAGACTGCCTGTGATCATCAGACTTCCCGCAATCAGGACAAACAAAAACAGTAAGATTGCAACCGGATAAAGTGTCGTTACACCCGGTCTTTCTAAAAAGGACTGAAATTCAGTTTCTCCATGTTTTGCGATCAGATGGTTCATTTCCTGCCTCACCATCATGTCCACTGTGGAAAAAATCACCGTAACCAGAAATACCGCCACAGTAATGCACAACAGTGTCATTCGGTTCTGTTTTTTATGTATTTTTGCCGAAATCGGCACATATGAGTAGTAGTGTTTCATTTGATCACACCTCCTCATGACGGCCCAGGTCCGTAATGATACCGTCCGATACACGAAGGATCCTGTCGGCACTTTCTGCTACATTTCTGCTATGTGTTATCATAAGTATCGTCTGCTCGTATTTAGCCCCTGTTTCCTTTAGCAGACGGATTACATCCCGGCTGTTTTTTGAATCAAGATTTCCTGTAGGTTCGTCTGCCAGTATCAGTGACGGCTTCGTCATGAGCGCTCTGCCTATTGCCGCCCGCTGCTGCTGTCCTCCCGATAGCTGACCTGGGAGATGATTTCGTCTACTTTCAAGGCCAAGGACACTTAAAAGCTCATTCAGGTAATTCATATCCGGCTTCCTGTAATCCAGCAAGACCGGAAACATGATATTCTGCTCCACTGTAAGCTCCGGTATCAGGTTAAAGGCCTGAGAGATAAATCCGATATTCCTCCTTCTGAAAACAGTCTGGGTCTTGTCTCTCATAGCATGTATATCTTTCCCCGATATTCTAACGCTTCCACTTGTAGGAGTATCCAAGGCACCCACCATATTCAAAAGCGTGCTTTTTCCGGATCCCGACTCTCCCACAATGGCAACAAATTCTCCCTTGTCCAGAGAAAAAGAAACATCCTTTAGCGCATGCACCTGCGTTTCTCCATGTCCATAGGTCTTATTCAGATTTTTTACTTCCAGTAATTTCATATATTGAACCCCTTCTTTCTGTTTTTTCTTTACCTTTATCTTTACATATACTTCCTACACTCAGATTACTTTAATCCTGCACTTTTGTAGGAATTGGCAGATATACAGAAAAAACAGTGCCTTTTCCCAGCTGACTTTCCACTTCTATGATGCCCTTCTGGTTTTCTATTATCGCCTTGGTCAACGGAAGCCCCAGACCTATCCCGGCACCGTCATTTGAATGCCTGCTCCGATAAAACCTGTTGAAAATATAATATAGATCATCCTCATGAATCCCAGTGCCGTTATCCTCTATGGAAAAGCACACATCTCCTCCCGACATTCCGCATTTAAGAACAATCTCATTTCCCTCCTCAGTATGATCCAGAGCGTTTTTTACAATATTGCAAAGAGCCTCCGTGGTCCACACCCGGTCACAGGCACATACGATATCATCTGTTTCCAGCCTGATTTTTTTCTTTTCTCTGTCAACCCTAACACTGAATCTTTCACATACTTCTAGAAGCATTTCTTCAACTGATTCAGCCTTTATGGAAAAGTGTACATTTCCTGAATCTATCCTGGTAAGCTTCAGAAGGTTCTGGATAAGAGTCTCCATTCTCTCAAGCTCTTTTTCCGCCAGATTTACAAACTTCTTTCTCTCCCCGCCTGAAATATTTTCATCCTGAAGGATTCCTATATAGATGTTTAGAGCCGCAAGCGGTGTTTTCAGCTGATGGGAAATGTCTTCAACGGTATGTTTGAGAAATATGTTTGTTTTCTTTCTGTTATCAGCATGAGCTCCAAGTACATCTGCCAGGGAATTTATCCCGTGAAAAAGCTTTGCCAGATCACCCTCACTGTCTGAAGATAATCTGGCTTCTCTGTCTCCATCTATCATCCTTTCGATCATTACCCTAGCCCTTGCGATTTTCCTGAGCGCTGCATTATTTCTCAGCCGAATGCCTATAACCCATCCAAAATTCACTATAATTATTATAAAAATAGCCCATTTCCATGTAATCATCTGTCCACCTCGCTGTTCCAGATGTATCCCATCCCCCGGACTGTCGTTATTCTGACAGGATCTGACGGATCATCTTCGATTTTCTTTCGCAGTCTTCTTATATATACCGTAAGGGTTCCCGAATCAATGAATCTGCCGTCGCAGTCCCACAGATTTGACAATATCTGGTCAGCAGACAGTACCCTATCCTTGTTCTGAATAAAGTATTTCAGCAGCTTATATTCTCCCGAGGAAAGGAAAATCTGCTCGTCTCCTTTGTACACCTCTCCCTTCATCTGATTTATGACTATTCCGGCAGACTGCATACATTCATGAGTCTGATTCAGATTATTGCATCTGCGAAGAATCGCACTTATTCTCGACATAAGGACCGACAGCTTAAAAGGCTTTGAAATATAGTCATCCCCTCCCATATCAAGACCTCTCGTAATATCAATCTCATCGTCCCTTGCCGTCAGAAAAATGATTGGTACTGCGGACTCCTTTCGTATTTCCCTGCAAATATCATATCCATTCCCGTCAGGAAGCATGACATCCAGTATAACAAGGTCAACTTTTTCATTACGCCATCTCTTTAGCGCCTTTTCTTTGGTATCAGCTGTAATCACTTCATGACCGGTCTTTTCTATTGCAAACTTAAGCCCCTGGATCAGACTCATATCATCTTCCACAAACAATATCTTTGCCATGGTTTATTCCCTTCAAATCCAAAACAATTTCAACATCGTATTTTAAGCACCCACATCAATACATTTACATTTTACAATAAAAGTCCCCTGTGATTTCTTACAATTTTGTAGGATACCGTTCTGACCATAAAAAAACGGCTCAGCACTTTTTCTGCACATATCTGCAATCTCATTGTAATTTTGCCTGATCGCAGCCGATGGTTTGATTAGGAGAAACAGAAGCGACAACAAAATCGCTTTTCTTTTTTTGAAACAAAAGAGATCTGCTTCGTGAATACGTTGCTGATCTCTATCACTTTCATTGTATTAATTCTCAGCTACAAACTGGAAGTTCGTACTATATAAGTGTAGATGAGTGCGACATCGTCTGCACTTGTTTTTATAATAAGGAATATAGATGGTCTGACGGAACTGAAATTGGGACTTCACTATGATACGCCCGTAGATAAACAGTCAGCCATCCCCTTATTATCTGCATTCGATTAAGCAGGTTGTGA
>JALEQY010000017.1 GCA_022763735.1 Clostridiales bacterium | reverse complement strand
AAACTGTTGCAAAAGAAATTAACTCAACAGCAGTCATTTGTATAGCGGATAAGGGAAGAATATGATATAATAAAACAGTTTTATAACAACTAACCGGGAGGAAACAATATATGGAAAGTAAATTCCAGTACTACAAAAGGGTAATTAAGAATGCAAGCTTCGGGAAATTTTTTAAAGTTCTGGATGAAGCGCATAAAAGATCGGGAAAGAACAAAGTATATCTTTTTTTCGATATTATCAATTGTATGATAAGATATAATGCAGGATACAATGATTATGTCATTTTTGAATTCTGGGATCTTAAACATGAACAGAGAGACACATATATGACACGTTTCAGAAGCAAAAAATTCATTATGTTCATGAATGATCACGATTACGCTCATTACTTTGACAATAAAAATGAATTCAATGAGAAGTTCAGAGATTTTATCGGAAGAGAATGCCTGGATCTGGAGACAGCAACAGAAGAAGATATCATAGATTTCTTCAATACCAGAGAAAAAGTGTTTGCCAAGATGAAGGATCTCAGCTGCGGCATAGGCTGCGAGAAGCTTGAAACAAAGAATTTTGAGAATGGTGACGCATTCTGTGAATACATCAGAGAAAAAGGCTTTGCAACGATAGAGGATGTTATAGAGAATCATCCGGATATTGCAGCAATATATCCGTTTTCCACAAATACAATGAGAATGATCTCTCTGGTGGATGCCAAGGGAGAACCTCATGTGATATATGCCGTTTTCAAAATGGGTATCAATGGACGAGTTGTCGATAATTTCGGACTTCACGGACCGGTAGATATAGAAACAGGAGAGTTCCTGTATCCGGCTCATTCGGGTGATACTACCGCAGGAATTCACTACACAGAACATCCGTACAGCCATACACCACTTATCGGATACAGAGTGCCGTATATGAAGGAAGCTGTTGAGCTTGTCAAGAAAGCTGCTCTGGTTGTTCCCCAGATGAGATATGTCGGATGGGACGTTGCGATTACACCGAACGGTCCTGCCATTATTGAAGGAAACAATTACTGCGCTCATGATTTCTGGCAGCTTCCGGGACAGACACCTGGAGGAATAGGAATCATGCCTACTATCAAGCAAATAATTCCTGAGTTCGAATACTAGGAAAGGAACTTGTCTGAAATGGGTAAAATCAGATTTCTGATCGCATTGTGGGCAGCCAAGCTGTCTGTAATTGCACTTAGAATAACTAAACATAACGGAACGAATTTTCCGGGTCAGCTGGCTGTTAAGCTCTGCCCGGATTTTCTCAGATATATAGGAAAACCGGAGAAAATTATCGCAGTTACGGGAACCAACGGTAAAACCACGGTAAGCAATATGCTTTCGGATGCCTTTGAATCTGAGGGAAAGCAGCTTGTAAACAACAGGATGGGTTCCAATATCAACTGGGGAATAGCAACAAGCCTGATACTGAATGCGGGTATCACAGGAAAATGCAGGAAAAAAATGGGGCTTTTTGAAGTGGATGAAAGATCCGCAAAAACAGTTTTCCCGTACATGACACCTCAGTACATGATTATTACGAACCTTTCCAGGGATTCGATAATGAGAAATGGCCATCCTGAATATATCTCCAGGATTCTGACGGACTATATTCCCCGAAACACTAAACTCATACTCAACGCAGATGATCTTATCTGTTCATCAACTGCACCCGAAAATGACAGAGTATATTTCGGCATAGAAAAAATGGATGGAGATCTGACAGAATGCATCAATCTTATCAATGATTTCCAGATATGCCCTCATTGTCACAGCAGACTGCAGTATGAATATCTCAGATACAGTCATATAGGCAGGGCATACTGCCCGGAATGCGGATTCAGAGCACCGGAGTACGATTATGCTGCCAGAAATGTCGATCTGGACAGGATGACTGTGGAGATAGAAAGCCGTGGACACAGTGCAGAATACAGGCTCCTCAATGACAGCGTATATAATATATATAATGTTGTTTCAGCTGTAGCACTGTTTCTCGAAATGGGATACTCTCAGGAACAGGCGCAGAGATTTCTGGAGAAAATGCATATAATAGGAACAAGATTCGATAAAGTTGAAGCGGGTGATAGCAACGTGTACAAAATGCTAGCCAAGGACAAGAATGCTTTTGCCGGCTCAAGAGTTTTTGATTATATTGCAGGTATGCCTGGTAATAAAGAGATTGTCATCATGAACAGCTGCCAGTGGGATGAAGTTCACTGGTCAGAAAATGTATGCTGGCTTTATGACTGTGACTTTGAATTCCTTAATAAGGAGGACATACTGAATATAGTTGTATGTGGACCGAGAGTGAAGGATCTGAAGCTCAGACTGCTGCTGGCCGGTGTGCCTGAAGACAGGATTTCCTGTGCGCCTGCAGAGCTGGAAGCCCCGGATAAACTGAGACTTGAAAAAGGAACGGACGTCTATGTGCTGTACGGTACAGATTCTATAGGTCTGGGCAATAAAGTGGCAGACAAGGTGGTGAGGAAAATAATGGAAAAAGGAGGCGCAAGATCATGAAAATAGAAATCCTTTTCCCTGAAATATGCAACCTTTATGGAGAACTGGAAAATGTTTCATACCTCAGGAAGTCATGTGATGGAGCTGAGATTATTGAAACCTCTGTTAACTCCGTGCCGTATTTTGTGAATGAAGAACCGGATCTGATCTATATGGGTACAATGACCGAGAAGATGCAGCTTCTTGTTATAGAAAAACTCAGACCGTATATCGGCAGGATTCGCGAGCTTATTGATAGAGGGGTGCATTTCCTCATAACAGGAAATGCTCTTGAAGTGTTCGGAAGATATATAGAAGATGCTGATGGATCCAGAACAGAATGTCTGGGTATGATCGATATCATGACAAAGCGTGACATGAACACCAGATTCAATTCGCTGTATCTGGGTAATTTTGAAGGGATGAAAATAGTAGGGTTCAAGAGTCAGTTCACACATTCTTACTGGTGCGGAGAAGCTGATCCGGCAGGTCTGTTTGATACAGAGCGCGGACCGGGGCTCAACCCGCAGATAACGGAAGAGGGAATCAGAATCAAAAATTTCATGGCGACATATATTATAGGGCCGCTTCTTGTCCTCAATCCGCCTCTGGCCGAGTATCTTCTCAGAAGCTGCGGGGTCAGTGAACCTGAAGCTGCGTTTACTGAGGCGGCTATGGACGCTTATGAAACACGCGTTAAAGAATTCTCGGATCCCAAAAGAGGATTTTATTACTGATATGCGAAAAACGGCCGGATGTGTTTAGAACAGCAGGCCGTTTTAATATTATTTCGGAGGTGTGACAAATGCTTAAAAAAACTAAAATCGTATGCACACTGGGACCTGCCAGCAGAGATGAGAATGTGATCAGAAACATGCTGGAGGCAGGAATGAATGTAGCAAGGCTGAATTTTTCTCACGGCACCCATGAAGATCACAGGGCTGCCATTGAAACCTTCAGGAAGGTAAGAGACAGTCTGGATATTCCGGCCGCAGTTCTTCTTGATACCAAGGGGCCGGAGATAAGGCTGGGAGATTTTGAAAACGGCAGCGAGGTCATCAGCGTTGGTGACAGATTCGTACTGACAACAGAAAAATGTATGGGAACTGCACAGCGAGCCTGGATGACGTACAGGAATCTTCCGATGCAGGTGGGAAGCGGGACAAAGATACTTATCGATGATGGCAGAGTCAAGCTTAATGTCATGGAAACGACAGAAACAGATGTGATATGTCAGGTAACAGCAGGAGGCAAGATAAGCAACAGAAAAGGTGTCAATATCCCGAACAAATCCCTTGATCTTGAATACATCAGTGAAGCAGACAGACAGGATATTCTGTTCGGTATAGAAATGGATGTGGATTATATTGCAGCATCCTTCGTCAGATCTGCCGATGATGTAAGACAGCTGAGAGCACTGCTGAATGAAAACGGTGGAGAACAGATCAGGATCATTTCCAAAATAGAGAATATGGAAGGAATAAATAATTTCAGGGATATTCTTGAGCTGTCCGATGGCATAATGATTGCCAGAGGCGATATGGGTGTTGAGGTGGACTTTGAAAAACTGCCGGGTATCCAGAAGAAATTTATCAAAGAATGCTGCAGGGCCGGCAAAACAGTAATAACAGCAACCCAGATGCTGGAGTCCATGACATCAAGCCCTGCCCCTACGAGAGCAGAGATAACAGATGTGGCAAATGCTGTGTTTGATGGTACCTCGGCTGTTATGCTTTCAGGAGAAAGTGCTGCAGGTGAATATCCTGTGGAGACAGTGGAAGTAATGTCAAAGATTGTCAGACAGGCAGAAATGGATGCCGAAGAAGTCAAACAGTATAAGTTTCTCGAAGTAGAAACAGACGAAAGTGATGTTTCCAATGCTATGGGACATGCTGCCTGCACGACCGCCAGGGACATCAATGCCAGTGCGATCATAGCAGTTACGACATCAGGATATACGGCAGAGAAGATGGCAAAATATAAACCGGCTGCTCCGATTATCGCAGCAACACCTTATCAGAAGACTTATCATCAGCAGGCCCTTACACGCGGTGTCTATCCGGTACTTACAGAATTCAGCGACAGATGGACAGATCTTATTGATGAAGCTGTTACAGGTGCCCAGAGAATGAATTTTGTGGAAAAAGGCGACAATATCGTTCTGAGTGCAGGAATGCCGCTTCAGGTTGCAGGAACCACCAACCTTATCAGGGTGATTACAGTTGAATAGATTCAGAAACAATCCCACGAAAAAACCCCGATAGTAAATATTACCGGGGTTTTGTTATACGGTTTTCTGATCTTATGCTTCCGTAGGAGCATCTTCTGCTTCGGATGTCTTCTGTGCAAGAACTTTCTCGTATTCTTCGAAGATAGCATCTCTTATTTTATTCCTTGTTTCTGACACAAGTGGATGAGCTATATCCCTGAAGTCGCCTTCACCCATTTTCCTGCTGGGCATAGCGATGAACAATCCGTTCTGTCCTTCGATGATTTTTATATCATGCACAACGAATTCATCATCGAATGTAATGGAAACGACAGCCTTCATCTTGCCTTCATCGTTAATTTTGCGAATTCTTACATCAGTAATATTCATTGGTAGTACCGCCTTTCGTGCCGCATTGTTTCATAATGATCAATAATATTATAATATAGAATAAATAGATTAACAAGCAAATTTTAAAAAATCTGAAAATTGGATATTGCTTCAACTGTTTTTTCCGTCTCATTGACCTCTCCAAGATACACAATCGGGAAATAATCGCTGACCTTTTTCTTCTGTGGCTCTATATTGGCGATGGCCACTCCTATTCCGACAACCTCAATATCCACCTCGGAGAATATTTCCACCAGACCTTTGATGCTGCCGCCTCCTCTCATGAAGTCATCGATTATCAGGACTTTGGATCCGGGCTCTGCGGCACGCTTGGAAATGGACATTTTCTGAAGCCTTTCGGATGACCCGGGAAAATAATTGATACTTACCGTTGCTCCTTCGGATATCTTTGTTTCGCGGCGGATTACCACAACAGGCAGATTCAGAAGGTGAGCTGTCATGAAAGCTACAGGGATGCCCTTTGTTTCGATGGTTGCAACGTAGTCTGCCCCGGATGAGCTGAATTTTTTTGCGAAAATCTGTGCCATGCCTTTGACAATCTCTGGATTGTACATTATATCTGAAGTGTAAAGGAAACCGCCTCCAAGAATGCGGTTTTCCTCTTTCAGCATACTGCAGAGATTTTCCTGTATGCATACAGCCTTGTCAGACGAGATATCAGGAACGTATTTTACACCTCCGTAGGTGCCTGAGATGGTTTCAATATAACCGTATCCTGTTGCGGCGACAGCTTCTTTTGCTGCAGCAATATCCTCACTGATGCTCGATTTGGCGGCAGAAAACATGTCGCAGAAATATTTGTATCCAAAAATCTTCTGAGGTGACTCTGTCAGTATCTGGCAGATTGCACCGACTCTGTGGCTTCTTTTCATTAGATCCTCCGGTAAAGTTTATTAATCATTTATTGATTCATAATAATATTATACTGTTTTGTTGTCAATTAAAGCAAGGACTGCAAAGAAATTGAATTTTTTATAAATAGACCGCAAAATTAAATTTAAATATGGTATAATCTCATTAGCCATGTTTAGGAGGAGCAACAATGATTAATTTGTCTGAATACAAAAGAATACATTGTATTGGAATAGGCGGGATCGGATTGTCCGCAATAGCAGAGATTCTGATATCAAGAGGCTATACGGTATCGGGATCTGATATGAGAGAAAGTGAAATTACAGACAGGCTTGCAGATGATGGAGCCGTGATATATACAGGACACAGAGGGGAGAATGTAGAGGATAAGGAGCTTATAATCTATTCAGCTGCTGTAGGCAGCGATAACCCGGAACTGGTAAGAGCCGGGGAACTGGGAATTCCGGCAATAACAAGGGCACAGGCTCTGGGCGCTCTGATGTCAGAATATGATAACAGTATTGCAATATCAGGAACACACGGAAAGACCACTACCACATCGATGGTTTCTCTGATCCTCAGAAATGCGCATAAGGATCCGACCATACTGGTGGGCGGGAATCTGTCGGAAATCAATGGAAATGTCTATGTAGGCTCTAATGATTATTTCGTTACGGAGGCCTGCGAATATATGGACAGTTTCCTGAGTCTCAAGCCTAAGATGGAGATAATACTCAATATTGACTCAGATCATCTTGATTATTTCAAGGATGTCGAACATATTGCAAGCTCTTTCGGCAGATTTGCGAGACTTGTTCCTGAAAACGGAGCAGTGATAGCATATGATGCCAATCCTTTTGTAAAAAGTGTGATAGAAGGACTTCCGAATGCTGTAACTTTCGGACTTAACGAGAGCTGTGACTATTATGCTTCGGATATATGTTTCAACAGTGACGGAATGCCGAAATTCACTGTAAATCATGGGGGTGCGGCACTTTGTGAAATAGAGCTGGAGGTGCCGGGGGAACATAATATCCTGAATGCACTTTCTGCATTTGCATGCTGTCATATGATAGGTGTTGAGATTGAGGATATCGTCAGAACCCTTGAATTATTCAGAGGAACACAGAGAAGATTCGATATTCTGGGAGTAACATCAAAAGGTATTAAAATTATCGATGATTATGCACATCATCCGACGGAGATAAAAGCAACTCTGGCAGCTGTGAGAAACATGAAACACAACAGACTGTGGTGTCTTTTCCAGCCTCATACCTATACCAGAACACTGGCGCTTATGGATGACTTCGCCACTGCATTTGCTGATGCTGATAAAGTGATTATGGCAGAGATATATGCAGCCAGAGAAAAGAACATCTATAAACTGAGCTCAGAGACTCTGGTCAGAAAAATCAGAGAGAATGATCCGTCCAAAGAAGTGCATTTCTTTACTGATTTTGAGGAAATTGCCGATTTCGTATGCAGCAATGCGGAAGAAGGCGACCTGGTGATAACCATGGGAGCCGGAGATATATACAAAGCTGGAGAACTGATCATGGCAAAGGACAGTGACAGCGGGCTGTAGGAGAGACTGATGAATATACATGAATATGAAGCTTTGGAAAAAAAGCGTATTGAAAGAAACCTCGCATATATGGAAGCAGGGGTAAATTTCATCGATATCAGAATGGCTTATATTGATGAAGGTGTAACCATCGGCAGCGGCACCACAATCTATCCGTGTGCTGTTATCGAAGGGAATGTCACTATCGGAGAAAACTGCACGATAGGACAGAATACGAGAATAAAGGACTCGACTGTCGGGGATGGCGTCACCATACAGAGTTCTGTAGTTATTGAAAGCAGAGTGGGAGACAATACCAGTATTGGTCCTTTCGCTTATCTCCGACCAGGCAGTGACGTAGGAAGCGGATGCAAAGTCGGTGATTTTGTTGAAATCAAGAATTCCAAGCTTGGTGATGGAGCCAAGGCTTCGCATCTGACCTATATTGGAGATTCCGATATAGGAGAAAGAGTCAATCTCGGATGCGGTGTAGTGTTTGTAAACTATGACGGCAGCAGGAAATACCGTTCTGTAGTGGAGGATGGCGCATTTATCGGCTGCAATTCAAATCTTGTTTCTCCGGTGCATGTGGGTAAAAATGCATATGTTGCAGCCGGAAGCACGATAACGGATGATGTACCTGATGGAGCTCTTTATATCGCCAGAGCCAGAGGAAAATCTCTTGAAGGCTGGGTGGAGAAAAAGGGTATCCTTAAGAAATAAGCAAAGCTACAATATTAAATCAAAGAGAAAGAAGAGGTAGGAGAAACGTATGAAAAACAGTGCATTTTCAAATTTCAAGGTATTTGCGGGAAACTCACATCTGGAGCTTGCTGAAGAGATCGCATCGATAATGGGCAAACCTTTGGGAAGAGCAACTGTAACTAAGTTCAGTGATGGCGAAATCTCTGTAAACCTTTGGGAGACAGTGAGAGGTATGGACTGCTATATTGTTCAGTCAACATGTGATCCTGTGAACGATAATCTTATGGAGATCCTCATCATGATAGACGCTATGAAGAGAGCTTCTGCAGGAAGAATCAATGCAGTTATTCCGTATTATGGATATGCCAGACAGGACAGGAAAGCAAAAGCAAGAGATCCTATCACAGCCAAGCTGGTTGCTGATATGCTGGTTGCGGCCGGAGCTGATAGAGTTCTTACAATGGATCTCCATGCAGCACAGATTCAGGGATATTTTGACATTCCTGTAGATCATCTTGTGGGAATGCCTATTCTGGCAAAATATTTCGCAGAAAAGAACATGGAAAATGTTGTAGTAGTTTCTCCTGACCATGGAAGCGTTCCAAGAGCAAGAAACATGGCACAGATACTTAACTGCCCTATAGCTATCGTCGACAAGAGAAGACCAGAACCGAACAAGAGCGAGATTATGAATATTATCGGTGACATCGAAGGCAAAAACTGCATACTGATGGACGATATGATTGACACTGCCGGCACAATTACAAACGCTGCCAATGCACTTAAAGACCTCGGAGCATTGAGTGTCAATGCATGTGCTACTCATGCGGTGCTTTCAGGTCCTGCAATCGAGAGAATCCAGAGCTCAGCGATTGAAGAACTTGTTCTGCTGAATACAATTCCTCTTCCTGAAGAAAAGAAAACTGATAAAATGAAAGTGATTTCTGTAGCACCGCTGTTTGCAGAAGCTATGACAAGAGTGTTCACAAACGGTTCAATCAGTACACTTTTTGAATAATAAACAGCAGATATAACTTGATGATATTTATTATCATCGGGAAAGGTGAGTTTATATGTATGTAATTGCAGGTCTGGGAAATCCAGGCAGAAAATATGAGAATACGCGACATAATATGGGATTTCTGGCAGTTGACAGGCTTGCAGAAAAGCATGGTATAAAAGTCGGTAAAATCAGGCATAAAGCTCTGATCGGAGATGGAAACATCTCCGGTCAGAGAGTGCTTCTGGTAAAACCCCAGACTTATATGAACCTGAGCGGTGAGTCTCTTCGCGAAGTGATGGATTACTACAATGTGGATATCGGTAATCTCATCGTGATATATGATGATCTTGATCTGGAGACAGGAGCCCTCAGGATACGAAAGAAAGGAAGCGCCGGCAGTCATAACGGTATGAAGTCAGTCGTAGGACAGCTGCAGTCTCAGGATTTTCCGAGAATAAGAATAGGTATAGGCAAAAGCGGCGGACTCGACTGGAAGGATTTTGTCACAGGCAAAGTAGGAAAACAGGAGAGAGATGTACTGGCCGAGGCCATTGCCAGAGCTGCAGATGCGGCGGAGTGCATTATTGATAGAGGAATAGACCGGGCTATGAATGAATATAATATCAAACCTGAGTCTGAAAGAAGGGGAAGCAGTGACGAGAAAGGGAATGATTAATATCACAGGTGCATCCGAGGGAAGGATCGCACCGATTATCGCAGATATTCTGAAAACCGGCAAAGGTCAGAGTCTGATTGTGGTGCCAACATTAAACAAGGCAAAACGATTGGCAACGGACCTTTCTTTTTTTGCTGCAGAAAAAAAGATATATATACTGCCACCGGAGGAAGAATCCTTTATCCAGTATGAGGCGAGGAGCAACGATGATCTTCTGGAAAGACTCAAGGTACTGAAGGCAGCTGTCAGGGGAGAGGAATGTATAATAATAGCGCCGGTGACGGGAGTGATTAAGAAACTGCCGCCAAAGGAGATATTTTCGGAGAACATCCTGGAGATACGAAGGGGCAGCGACATTGATCCTGAAGAGATCAGGCGGAAGCTGTCATTTATGGGTTACGAGCGGGCATCGATGATAGAAAACCGAGGAGAATACAGTATAAGAGGCGGAATTATCGACATTTTCACTCCGGACAGTGATCTGCCATACAGGATAGAGCTCTTTGATACAGAAGTGGATTCCATAAGAACCTTCGATATTGAAACCCAGAGATCTGTCGAAAACCTTAAAAGCATTACCGCGTCACAGTGCTCTCAGATTGTCAAGGATACAGAGCTGTTCGAGTCAGCCAGGAACAGGATAAAGAAGGCATACGACAGACAGATTAAAAAGCTGGAAAAAAAGAAAGAAAACAGCGAGACGGTATATAACCTGAAGCAGCGTATGGCTCAGCTCATGGAATATACAGACAGCATGATAAACATACAGTATCTGGAGAAATTCATAAATTATTTCTATGATGAAACCATGTACATATGGGATTACATGGATGATCCTGAGATATTTATTGATGATCCTGCCAGGATACTCGAAAGTCTGGAGGTTTATGAAAAAGAACGTGCCGATGATATCGATGCCATAATTTCTGCCGGCAGAGGTATAGGAGAAGACTTCAGCTCCATGTCGGGAGAGGAGGATTTTTTCAGATTATATGAAAAGGAAGGATATATTTTCACTCCTTTTGCCGGCACAATCAGGAATGCGCCTTTTCTCAGTGAGCTGATTACTGTCAGCTGCAGGCAGATGCCGGCATACAACGGCAGGATGAATGTACTAAAGGGAGATCTGGACAGTTATGCAAGACGCGGTTTCGATGTGACTATCGTATGCAGCAGTGCGGAAAGAACTGACAGCATGAAGGAGTTTCTGGTCAGAGAGAATCTGGAATCGAAGGTGAAACTCAGACAGGGCGTCATCACCGCCGGAATGGAATTCTCAGACAGGAAAGTATGCTATATCTGGGAAGGAGATATATTCGGAGATCACAAGCGGTCGAGAAAGAAGAAACATAAATCCAGAGGTCAGCAGATAAAGAGCTTTGCGGATGTTCAGACCGGAGATTATGTGGTTCACGAAAGCCATGGAATAGGCAGATTCATGGGGATCGAGCAGCTGGTGGTGCAGGGCGTGAAAAAGGATTACCTAAAGGTCAAATACGCAGGAGAGGATTCCCTCTATATTCCTGTGGATCAGCTGAGCATACTACAGAAATACGTAGGCGGAGACGGCATAACTCCCAAGCTGAACAAGTTGTCGGGAAGCGAGTGGAAGAATACCAAGGCTAAGGCTAAAGCAGCAGTATCCGATATGGCTGACGAACTGCTCAGAGTATCAGCAGCACGTCTTCATGAGAAGGGATATGCTTTTTCTGAGGATACAGTGTGGCAGACGGAATTCGAAGAAAGTTTCCCGTATACAGAGACGGAGGATCAGCTGAGATGCATAGAAGAAATCAAGTCCGATATGGAGCGTGACATCCCGATGGACAGACTGCTGTGCGGAGATGTAGGCT
Source organism: Clostridiales bacterium (assembly GCA_022763735.1). Taxonomy (GTDB): domain Bacteria; phylum Bacillota; class Clostridia; order Peptostreptococcales; family Anaerovoracaceae; genus Lentihominibacter. Next base: position 3,211 of record JALEQY010000017.1, on the reverse strand, counting down.
TCGGCAAAACTGAAGTGGCCGCCAGAGCACTGTTCAAATGTGTCGCAGACGGTAAACAGGCAGCAGTCCTGGTACCGACCACCCTGCTTGCCAATCAGCATTATTATACCCTCAAGGACAGATTTGAAAGATTCCCCTTTAAAGTGGAGATGCTTTCAAGGTTCAGAAGCGCAGCACAGCAGAAAAAAATCCTTGAAGGCGTCAGGTCAGGATCGGTGGACCTTATCATAGGCACCCACAGATTACTGTCAAAGGATGTGAAATTCAAAGATCTCGGTCTGCTGGTGATAGATGAGGAGCAGCGTTTCGGTGTGAAACACAAGGAAACAATCAAACAGCTCAAAGAAAATGTTGATGTTCTCACTCTTTCAGCGACGCCTATCCCAAGAACCCTGCACATGTCCCTTTCAGGGATAAAGGACATGAGCACCATTGAAGAACCGCCTGAAGACAGACTGCCCGTACAGACCTACGTGATGGAGCAGGATGACTTCATAATACGTGAGGCTATAGAAAAGGAACTTGCCAGAGGTGGTCAGGTGTATGTGCTGTACAACCGTGTGGAATCAATCAACAAAGTGGCAAGTGAAATAGAGCAGCTGGTACACGAAGCTTCTGTTGCCGTAGGACATGGCAAAATGGGCGAGAGGCAGCTTGAGAACATAATAATGGATTTCGCTGACGGTGAGTATAATGTGCTGGTTTCCACAACCATAATCGAGTCAGGAATGGATATCCCCAACGTAAACACCATGATAGTGCTTGATGCGGACCGATTCGGGCTGGCACAGCTTCATCAGCTGAGGGGGCGTGTCGGACGGTCAGGCAGGGTGGCATATACGTATCTGATGTACAAGAAGGATAAAACTCTGTCTGAAATCGCCGAAAAACGTCTGCGCGCCATAAGGGATTTTACAGAATTCGGCTCGGGATTCAGAATTGCCATGAAGGATCTTGAACTGAGAGGCGCCGGAAATCTTCTTGGCACGGAGCAGTCGGGACACATGCTGAATGTGGGATATGAGCTCTATTGCAAAATGCTCGAAGAGGCAGTGGAGCTTGCCCGGGGTAAAGAGCCTGATAAACCGGCGGAGGAGACTGCTTTCAGTCTGCCGGTGTCTGCGGTGATCTCAAAGCGGTACATTGAAGATGAAGTTCTGAGACTTCAGATGTACAAGAAGATTGCCATGGTCGAAAATGATGAGGATGAATCGGAGGTAACAGACGAGCTGCTGGACAGATTTGGAGATATCCCGAAGGAAACACAGAACCTGATAAAGATTTCCAAGATAAGATCCATGGCGGGAACCATGGGGGTCAAGGAAATACTGCAGCAGGGATACAAAATTATTTTCAGGTTGTGGGAAAATGTGAAGCTGAATGAGTCGATGATGTCAAAGCTTGTTGCTGTGTACGGAGGCAGGCTTATGATAAACGGTGGAAAAGAACCGTATATCAGACTTACGGTGAATAAAGAAGATCCCGTTAAAGCTATTGAGCTTTTCCTGCAGACAGCACTGCAGGAGCGAAAGATGAACTGATATGATAACGATTGATGAAACTCATGAAATGCTGGATAAGATAGCGTGCGAGCTGCCGGAGGAATTTTACAAGGACCTCAACGGCGGTATATTGCTGCTGCCTCAGGAAAAGCTGAGTCCCGCGGCAGTGGCGGATGATCTGTACATTCTGGGAGAATATGTGTACAGCACGTCTATGGGAAGGCTGATATATATTTATTATGGGTCTTTTGCCCGCATGTTCGGACATCTGAACCGGGATTCCTTTGAGGAAAGGCTCAGAGAGACTCTGTATCATGAGTTCACACATCATATGGAATCACTTGCAGGTGAGAGAGGCCTCGAGAAAAAGGACGAGCTTCAGCTGCGTGAATATAAGAAACGCCACAGCAGGCAGGTAAGGAAAAAGTGAAAGGAGAAAAGTTATGGCAAAGATTGTGATCACAGCTCCGAGGGGACACATGGACGGACTTATCGTTGCAGCGGCACACAAGCGTGATGATATCGAAATCGTCGGAGGAGTAGGAACTCCCGGAAGGGATTATATCGGTAAAGATATCGGTATCGTTGCAGGAACAGGCGAAGAGGCAGGTGCCCTCGTTTACGATGATATTGAGAAGATAATAGACAAGTGCGATCTTGTTGTGGATTTTTCTACTGTTGAGCTGTCGATGAAGGTGCTTGAAAGCTGTCTTAAACATGGCAAAGCATATATCTGCGGTACGACAGGTTTCAATGAAGAACAGACGGCTGCTCTGATGGCGGCAGGGGAAAAGATTCCGATGATGAAGGCTGCGAATACTTCATATGTCGTTAATGTAATGAGGAAGCTGCTTGGTGAAGCGGCACTGAAGCTGGGAGACAAATGCAGAATAGAAATAATAGAAATGCACAGTCAGACTAAAGTTGATGCTCCCAGCGGTACAGCCATCGAGCTGGCTGAGGAGATGGCATCAATGGCTCCTGACAAAGAATATGAGGATATAGCATTCCATTCGGTCAGAGCGGGCAATACGCCGAGCACTCACAGAGTAATATTCGGCTGCATGGGTGAGAAGATGGAAATTTCACACGATGCATATGACTGGACGTGCTATGCGGAAGGTGCGTGCGATGCAGTGTCATTCCTTGCCGGATGCAAGCCGGGGCTGTATACGATGGAGGATGTGATCGAAAACGTGTAGGAATGGGAGCATTTGAAATTAAAATGCCGGATTACTGATAAATCTTGAAATCCGACATTTTTGTATGCTGTTTCTAAATGCAGCAGTCCCTGCTGCTTAGCTCTGAGCGATTTGCCTCCCGAAATTCCGGAGGCTGAAGGTTCTGACTATCTTTTAACTGAAACTGCTTTTGAGTATACGCTTGTTACAGTTTTGTATGTATATTTTTTAGTGGTAAAATTGTAGGTGTAATTATTGTAATATGCTTTAATTTTATAGGTATATTTGTATCCTTTTTTAACATTTTTATCATTATATGAAGTGGAAGTGATCGTTTTTAACGGCCTATATGAGCCGGAACCTGTTTTACGGTATATTTTGTAGCCAGTTGCGAGACTGTTCTTTTTCCAGCTGACTTTATTAATAGTCTTTTTTCTGGAAATACAATGTTGACTTTTGTAATGCTATGTAGTACAGTTGAAAATGCGCCCGTTTAACAGGCTAAAGCAATAACACGATTTAATGTAA
>JALEQY010000144.1 GCA_022763735.1 Clostridiales bacterium | reverse complement strand
GCAACGGCTGAAGGAACTGAAATAATTCAGAATTACCCATCGATGATTGTCAGAACAAAAGACGGCACAGTGTGGGATGTACGGGAAAACGGAATCGCAGCAGGAAAACATAGAATATGGGAACTTGCTGCTTATGATATTCCCGTTAAAGTCAGTGTTCACGATGACGTGGGTCGTACGCTTCTTGCTGCCCGCTCATATATGGAGCAGCCGAAGCATGAGAGAAATCGTGAAAAACTGCTGTCTTTGTGGAGGTATAATCTGGCAGTCATGAGAAATGATATTGAACCGCAGCAGCAGAGTAATGAATGGAAGCTGCTTCTGGATGCAGCCGAGGCTGTTGATGTTGAGATTGTATTGAATGGAGAGCTTCCTGAAGAACGGACAGTAAGAAAGGCGATAGTATCAGCGGTTCATGAATGTCTGACCAACACTGTCAAGCATGCGGGAGGAAACAGGCTTGAGGTCAATATTACAGGTGAGGATCTTGTTTCAGTCAGCATCACAAACGATGGCACGGTACCTTCAGGTGAAATACAGGAAACCGGAGGGCTGATGAACCTGAGAAGTACGGTAGAAGCTGCAGGGGGTAGTATGATGATACAAAGCAGACCGCATTTTATGCTGCGGCTGGAGTTTATGAAAGAGGAAGTGAAATGAAAAAGACAAGGGTGATGATAGTTGACGACCAGTTCATATCACGAAAATTCTTCGAAATGTATATAGAATCTTCAGAAAGATATGAGGTCGCGTTTTCAGTGGAATCGGCTGCGTTCGCTGATACATACGTGCTAAAAGAGAACATTGATCTGGTCATAATGGATATATTGATGAATGACGGTTCAAATGGCCTCAGTTCAGCAGAAAGGATAAAAAAGAACAGCCCTGATACCAGAATCATAGCTGTTACATCGATGCCGGAGCCTTCCTGGCTGGGCAGAGCACGCAGTATAGGAGTGGACAGCTTCAGGTACAAGGAGGCTTCAAAAGAAACAATAATAAACGTGATGGACAGAACCATGATGGGAGAATCCGTCTATCCTGACAGTGCACCTGAAACCAATATCGGAATTGCGGTGAAAATTGATTGATATAGTCCTTTTGATTCTTGTTGTTTATCAAAAAATATAATATAATTTTATAATTAGTGATTTTTTATCGGCCTGATTAACAGCTTTTGAATTTAAGTATTAGAACCGGAGGACTAGATAAATGCTGAATTATAGCAGAGGCAGGAGCCTTATAAAATACATCTTTTGTATTGTTGTTTTAGCCTGCTTTTTTTGTGCAGCCACAACGACTGCTTTTGCATCATCCGGTAAAATAGATGTATCTACCAGCAGCACGGCGTGTATATCCATAATATATGGGGTTGTGTGTTCTGTATCGCTTATATTGCTGGTATGTCAGTGCTACCTTATCAAGGATAAGGATACACGTCTTAATCTGTTGTTCGTTTCCGTACTGATATGCAACATAGGATATTTTGCTCTTTCGATTTCCAGAACACTCGAAGAAGCTCTGCTTGCCAACAGAATAGCTTATCTGGGTTCTGTATTTCTGATTCTTTTCATGCTTATGATTATTGGCAAGGTATGTCATATCAACTGCCCTCCATGGCTTTATGCGGTATTTGTGTGCATAAGCATCGGAGTGTTTCTTATCGCTGCCAGCGGCGGATACTGTGGGTGGTATTACGAGAGCGCTTCATTTGAAACAATTAATGGCATTTCAAGATTGGTCAAGGTGTACGGCCCTCTGCACTGGGTTTATTATGTATATCTCCTGATATACTTCCTTCTCATGATTGCAGCAATAATTTATTCTCTTATACGCAAAACCATTGAATCTTATAAATATGCTGTATTTCTGGCGGCTGTTGTATTCGGCAACATAGGAATATGGCTTATTGAGCAGCTGATAGATATGGGATTTGAATTCTTGTCAGTTTCATACGTCATTTCAGAAATGCTGTTGCTTCTCCTATATGGAATAATACAGGATTATTCAGCTTATTCAGCTCGATCATTCAATGCTTCTGAGCCATTTGGAGTTTCCGGAGATTTTGGTAGCTTCGTAACGCAGGAGAGCTCCGATGACAGTCTGAAATTTGCCGATTACAGACTTGATTATATAATCGGCCGCATTCCTCAGATTGAGCTTCTGACTTCTCGTGAGATGGAGGTATTTGAGGCTATTCTTAAGAATATGAAAAGAAAGGACATTGCCGATGAGCTTGGAGTTACTGAGCATACTGTAAAGAAGCACACGTCTCATATCTTCGAGAAACTGGAAGTGTCCAGCAGAAGAGACCTTTTCGAGAAGCTTCGTAATCGATAGCTAATGTAAAATAATTCGGCAAACTTTACATTTCATAACAAGCTTATATTCTTTAAAATCTTAAAAATTACCCCTTTTTACAGCAAAGTTACCCCTAGGGCTAATTCTATTTTTTTTGAAAAAACTATATAATCAAGACATATTTATATTAAAAATTACAGATGAAACAGGAGGTGGTCCGGATGTCATATGATCCGTCCAAACCTGTCGAACTTTATCTTCTTAAGGCATCGAATTTCAGCGAAGAATCAGCGCCTAACCAGAAGAAGTATTATCTGGAGGCTGCGCGATGGCTTCAGGAGAACAATTTTAGTTCTCCTGAAGAGGCCACGGAGGCAATGAGGCATACCGAGTATTATGAGGGTGCCGGTATTGCCAAGATTGCCGATGATATTGAGCTGAGAATCAAGGCAATGGAGAAGGCAGGCTACGAGGATGTTGCCGAAATACATAGGGAACGTCTCAGGAAGTTCAGGCAGAGCGGCAATTCATATGCATTTTCTCAAGAGTGGATAGACGATTTTAACAAGGCAGCGGAAAAGGAACATATATACGCAGAGAGAAAAGCTGTGTTCGGCAGGATTTTCAGCGGATATTTTCAGATTGCAGGAAATCCTCAGAAAGAGCATAGGCAGAAAGCAGCAAAGGGCATCTCCGATGCGCTGAAGGAGCTTGACAGGCTGGGAGCAACCTTCGATGAACTGGCAGCAGATAAGGTATACAGGAATCTGACCATGACAACAGAGAAAGGAATGAATAATTTCATCGACTTCATTCACGCTTTTATGAAGTCAGGCGGCATATATGAAGACGATATCAGTGACATTGCAGATGAACAGCAGCGGCTTGCAAAGTGGGCAGCGGCAAACAGAGCGGCGCTGATAGAAGCAGGCAGGAGCGAGATTTGGCGAAGTGCCAATTGCGTGGCAGTTCCGTCAGATGACCAGAGCGGTTATGATTTCATCGCCACTAAGGAGGTGGAATACTGATGGATTCGACACAAAGATATGTAATAGAAGCGTATATGAATGCACTGTATGACGGCAAGCCGGAAGGAGAGCTGCTGAGCAGCATAAGAAGCTTTGAAGAAAGGCTGATTGAATATGGTGAAACACATCCGCGTGCTGCTGACATTATGGGCGAAAGCGGCATGAGAGATGAGTACAACCAGCTGTATATGGCTGTTATCAACAGGAATTACGGTTATAGTACTTCATCCGGGGATGACAAGCCGGAAGCCTTTGATTATTCCAAAGCTCAGCGAATCCCTACGGTGCATGAGTTTCTGGATACCTACAGGGTCATATACGAGAATGCCGTAAAGCCGAACAAACGTGAGCTTACAGACAAAGCGTATCAGAAGCTTTTTGATGTTGAGAACAGAACAGATGACATCATGGAGGCTCAG
>JALEQY010000119.1 GCA_022763735.1 Clostridiales bacterium | reverse complement strand
GCTGCATATGAACAGGGAAGCAGACTCTATGATATATCAAAGATAAAATTTGACATATCGGAGCAGACGCCGTTTTCCCAGAAAGTAAGCATGGAGATTTACGGAACTGATTACAGTGACGTGACAACGACCATGACCGGAAGGCATCAGGGAGAAAACCTCAAAACAGCACTTGCAGTAATTGAGGTCCTCAGGAAAGAGCGAAAAATAAAGGTTGAACGCAGCAGCTTATATGCAGGACTGAAAAAAGCGGCACAGCCGGGACGTTTTGAAGTGCTTTCAGGAGATGAAAACAATCCACCGATGATTATAATAGACGGTGCACATAATGAAGCGGGGGCAGGTGCGCTGCAGGATACGGCCGATAAATACTTTGCCGGCAAAAAAATACTGCTGGTAACAGGGATGCTTGCAGATAAGCAGGTTGAGGAGATACTGAAGCATTTTGTTCAGATAACAGATAACATTATAATCACAGAACCGGATAACCCGAGAAAGCTCAGTGTGCAAAAACTTGACGTGAAGCTGAAGGAAATGGGCATAAGCGCTATTAAAGCAGCTGATGCGGCAGAGGCAGTTGCGGCGGCACAGAGAATCTGGAGTGATTATGAAGCAGTGATATTTGCTGGATCGTTATATCTGATAGGAGATGTCAGGAGGATCATAAAAAATGGGTAATGAGAAAAAAGCAAACAAGATTCTACTTTACTACAATGCGCATTCAGGAAGCGGCATATTCAAGAACAACCTTGATCATATCGTAGAAAGATGTCAGAATGCCGGATATCAGGTGGTGCCTGTGAGGGCTGCAAAAGGGTACGTTATAAACGAAGTCCTCAGCACCATTGATCAGAGCGAGTTCAGCAGAATAATTGCAGCAGGGGGAGATGGAACCATTAATCTTTGTGTCAATGCAATGATAAGAAATAATATTCAGCTGCCGATAGCTCTGCTGCCTGCAGGCACGGCTAACGACTTTGCATATTATTTTGAACTGCCGTCTGATCTGGATTACCTGCTTGATGTGGCTCTGGGGGACAAGACGACAAGTGTGGATGTCGGAGCGGTAAATAACAGGCATTTTGTCAATGTTGCAGCTCTTGGAGCATTGATAGATGTGAGCCAGAAGACAGACCCCAATCTGAAGAATGCCATTGGCATTCTGGCATATTATCTCAAAGCACTGACAGAAATTCCGCAGATAAGAGCACTTCCGGTAACCCTTACAACACCTGATAAGGTATACGAGGAAGAAATATATTTCATGGTTGTTATGAATGGTGAATCTGCCGGCGGTTTCAGGAAGCTTTCACCTGAGTCTTCAATGAATGACGGCAAGCTGGATGTCATAGCTTTCAGAAAAATGCACATAGTTGAGCTGGCACCGCTGCTGTTTGAGGTTGTGCATGGCAGACATCCTAAAAATGATAACGTATTGTATTTTCAGACGGATAAACTCAGAATCGAATCACCTGAATACATAAGCACTGATATAGATGGCGAGCATGGGGAAGAACTCCCGCTCGAATTCAGTGTACTCAATAAAAGACTGAAAGTGTTCGTATCAAAAGATACATGGCATTATGATTAAGGAGGAGTGAATATGCTGAACTTTAAGATATCAGTAACTGAAGACTATGAGAAGCTGGTTCCTTTTTTCATAGAAAACGGACTGGAGTTCTCAGATGAGGAGCCCGTACCTACAGATCTGGTGAAATGCTGGCAGATCGTTAAGGGAGAAATGGATGAGAGTGCAGATTCCCTGAAAGGTGAAGAGCTTATAGGGGCATTTGTGCTGGCAAGAAGAGAGGGTGAGTTTATTGTCGATGGAATTGCAGTAGCTCCTGAATACAGAAAATTCAAGCTTGGCAAGACCCTTCTCAACAGGGGGATTGAAGAAGCACTTAAGCTCGGTGGAAAACGCATTTATCTGGTTGCCAGAGCACCGGAGTTTTTCCGTAAGCAGGGCTTTGTAACAGTAAGCAGGGAAGATGCTCCTGAATTCTTTGAATGCCTTACATGCCCTCAGTATGGAAAAGAATGCCACCCGGAAGTGATGCTTCTTCAGATGTAACGTATTCATGTAGCATTTATCAGAGTTTCTATTTCAGTTATGGACACCTCATATGCAGTTCTGTTTATCAGGTGTCCTTCTTCTGTATATTTACGATAATCACGGCTCTGTATCCTGCCATTTAAAGCGATTTTATCCCCGACCTGCAGATTTTCCGAAAAGATTGCATTTCTGCCCCACGCGATTGCCGGAATATAATCTGATTTATTGTACATTCTGTTCACTGCTATCATCAGGTCACAGATTTCACGGCCCAGAGGCGATCTGCGTCTTACAGGTTTTCTGCATATAAAACCTTCAATATAAACCTGATTGAAGCAATCACATTCATCTGTAAAACAGCAGTCCATTTTCTGCACGAAGACAGTTACTTCAAGCCTGTTCCTGCCGGCATCCTCTCTGTTATATGTTCGTATCTGACCAGATATATCCAGACAGTCTCCTGTTTCGGGAGAGTGTATAGAAAGCAGCTTTTCCGGAATTATGAGCCGTATTCTGTCTTCATATCCGCTGCGCCTGAATATTCCAAGAACAAGAATGTAAAAGGCCTCCCCGTATGTTTTGTGACTGAATTCCGGTTTTGTCAGAACTCTTCCCGATAAATGGACCTTGTTGGCTTCCAGAACTTTTTCCATAAAAAAACCCCCTCAGGCATACTTCAGTTAAATATATGCAGGTATGACGGGTGATTATACATATTATATTTTCTTGCTCATATGTATTTTGAAATGGTATAATAATAGAACGCGTAATCAGCAGGGTGTTATTATGAACAGAATTCTTGATTATAAATTACTGAAATTTATTCTGGTGGGTATTGTGAATACTGTTTCCGGAATGATTATAATGTTCGGATTGTATAATCTGATCGGATGTTCGTACTGGGTGTCGTCAGCAGCAAACTATGTTATTGTCAGTATATTGAGCTATTTCCTGAACAGGAGATTCACATTCGGTTTCAAAGGCGGATTTGCGGGAAGCGGTTTGAGATTCGCAGTAAATATTGCGTTGTGTTATCTTATTGCATATGGAGCAGCAAGACCGTTTGTGAGATGGCTGCTCTGGGGCAGCTCTGCATGTATTCAGGATAATGCTGCCATGATAACAGGAATGGTGATTTTTACCGGGCTGAATTATCTGGGACAGAGGTTTTTCGTGTTTAAATCTTCACGAAAGCCACAAAAATAGGATAGAATACACTGCAGTAAATTATGTTATATATCAAGAAATATTGATTTACACGGTTTCAATTGGTATAATTAGCTGTAATGTGAAAGGAGCGATCGATGAGCAGCGACAATAATCGAAGCAATGAACAGCGTGCGAAAGACCAGGCATATCAGGAATATCTGAAACTGAGAGAAAACAGCAGCTCGAGAGGGCATTATGTTAAAGATGATACTTTATATGGAGAATATTTTCCTGCCGGTCATGAAGGCGGGAAAAGATCAGGCTGGGAAAAGGCAAGCTCATCAGATGGGACAGCATACGGCAATTCCAGAATGAGACGCAGCACGAAACAGCAGGAACAGTCAGAACGTGAGAAGTATCTTGAAGAGAGAGCGAAGGCTGCTCCTCAAAAGCAGATTGCCAGACCTGGCAGAAAAAACAAGGCTGATGAGGACAAGCCGTCAAAGGAGTCAAAGATAAAGAAAAACTCCGGTAAAAAAGGCAGGAAATCAGGCAGGCCGCTTAAAATTGCTCTTATTGCGGTTCTTATACTGGTACTTGGAATCGGTGGCATAATAGCGGCAGGACTTACAGTGGTAAAGAGCACACTTGATAATGTGGGGCGTATTGAGCTGGATCCTGAAATGATAGGAATAAACCCTCAGGTCGATGCAGAACTGAGCAATTACAGAAACATAGCGCTTCTTGGCATTGATGCCAGAGATATGAGCAGTGATGAGAATGTCAGAAGTGATGCGATAATAATCGCCAGCATCAACAAAGAAACCTATGAGATAAAAATGTTCTCTGTTTTCAGAGATACTCTTCTGGATCTTGGAGATGATGTGGGTCTGGACAAGGTGACCCATGCATATTATTACGGAGGTCCGACAAAGGTTCTGTATGCACTGAACAAGAATCTCGATCTGAATGTCAAGGAAGTGGTTGTTGTCAACTGGAAAGCTGTTGCAGATACGGTAGATGCTCTTGGAGGTATTGATGTTGAGATACAGGAATCCGAGATAAATGAAATGAATAAATATATCCACGATACATATGTTAATATCGGTGGATCCGACAAGAAGATAGAGAGTGCGGGAATGCAGACTCTCAACGGCAATCAGGCGGTAACATATGCCAGAATAAGAAAGGATGCAATTACCGGAGACTACAGACGTAATGAGAGAATGAAAATCGTTGTCAAGGCGGCATTCGATAAGGCTAAACAGTTTGATATCAGTGCAATAAAGAAAATATCCAATGAAATATTGCCTGAGATCAAGACCAATATGTCATCTTCTGATATGCTGGGAATGGTGCTGAAACTGAATTCGTTTTCGATGACTGACAGTGAGGGATGGCCTTATGATGTGGGAAGCTGGAGCAATGGCGGATGGTATGGTCCTCCGGTGACACTTTCTTCAAATGTTACCAAGCTACACGAGCAGTTCTTTACACAGGAAGGCTATACTCCTACAGAAGACGTACAGTCTATCAGTGAACGTATTTCTGCAACTACAGGTCTTTACTGATGTATGGTTGCAGAAAAGAAAGGCAGTGTATATGGATAAAAAACTATCGCTGTTGATTCTGTTCGGAGGAGTGTCGCAGGAACATGAAGTATCATGTATTTCTGCGGCTTCAGTTCTTGAACACATCGACAGCAGCAGATATGAGATCAATACCATAGGCATAACTAAGGAGGGGAACTGGTTTCTGACAAGTTCCCCTGCTGTTCATATCCGTAATGGTTCATGGACAGATTATCCGGGTAACCGCAGAGCTGTGCTGGTGCCTGACAGGAGTACCGGCGGTATTCTGGCAGAAAGTGATGACGGAAAATTTGATGTGATTTCAGTGGATGTGGTTTTCCCTGTGCTCCATGGCAGAAATGGTGAAGATGGGACTATGCAGGGACTTCTGCAGCTTGCGGGAATTCCTTTTGTGGGGTCTGATGCAGCTTCCTCGGCAGCATCTATGGACAAGGCTATAACAAAGGCTATGGTAGAGCAGGCCGGTGGTGTATGTCAGGCCAGGTGTGATGTCATTCACAGAAAGGAGTTCGAGTCAGATCCGGAAGGCGAAGCAGAAGCCGTTCTTGATTTCTTTAACGGGGAACTGCCTCTTTTTGTCAAACCGGCAAATGCGGGCTCTTCGGTCGGTATAAGTAAAGTCAAGAAAAAAGAAGACCTGAAGGAAGCACTCAGGTTTGCTTTTCATGAAGATGACAAGGTGCTGGTGGAGGAGACTGTAACCGGTAGAGAAATTGAAGTTGCCGTACTTGGCAACGAAGAACCGGAAGCTTCATGCATAGGAGAGATATTTGCAGCTAATGAGTTTTATGATTACAATGCCAAATATGAGAATGAGAAATCAGAGACAGGTATTGTAAAAGACCTTGAGCCTGAAAAGGAAAAAGAAATTCGAGATGCTGCACTGGCGGTATATCGCATAATGGGCTGCAGAGGGCTTGCAAGAGTTGATTTTTTCCTGAAGGAAAGCGGCAGGGTAGTGTTCAATGAAATTAACACGCTGCCGGGATTTACGCATATAAGTATGTATCCGAAGCTCTGGGAAGCGTCAGGGTTACATTACAGTGAACTTATAGACAGACTGATAATGCTTGCTCTTGAAACGGGCAATTGAATAAACAGGTAGAAGAAATAAGAAAGAGGAGAGGAATAATGGCAAAGGAAAAGATAAATTTTGAAGATGAACAGGTGAGACTGTGTTACAGACATACCACTTCACATATTCTGGC
>JALEQY010000110.1 GCA_022763735.1 Clostridiales bacterium | reverse complement strand
CACATCCCAACCGTACTTTCCTTCCAGCTCACTGCTCTTGAGCATCATCACTGCTATTTTGAGATGCTGAATTTTCTCCCTGTTCTCCGGAGTATCTTCAAAGTAGCATGAAACTGTCGGTTCACGATCCAGATCCGTCTTAAGTCCATCATCGATGTAATCCCAGTCGTACTCATGCTTTTTATTTAAAATATCCTCCATGTCGGCAGGATCATTGATAGAAAGCTCTGTAATGCCCTTTGTCATAAGCATAGCTGTTACCTGTTCGATCCCCTGCCTGCTGGCATGTATTCTGAATTCAATATATTTCATAATTCCTCCTGATTTATTAGCGTGCTTTTAACATTATATATGAATATGTCTCGTTCTTCAATTGTTATCTCAGCCTGTAATGATATATATCCTTGTGCCTGAGTAACATCCGGAAAGTCAGCACGAGGGTCGCCAGCTCCGCGAATGTAAGACTCAGCCATACACCCGCCATTCCCAGAAGGTGCGACATTATGATAAGCCAGAATATCACCATTACCAGTGCCCTGGATGCCGAGATCACAGCAGAAAGTTTACCGTTGCCGTATGCAGTGAAAAATCCTGATGCGAAAATATTGATTCCTCCAAGCAGCAGCGCCGGAGCCAGCAGCCTTGCCCCTGTCAGTGCTATGTCAAACAGCTCCGACCCAGGACGTTCAAACGCCATCACTATATACCTGGCAAAGATCAGACATGCTGCTGCACTCACAATAGAGGTGAATGCCACGAAAACTTTTGAATATTTAATAATCACATTCACCTTGTCATATTCCTTTGCACCATAGAAATAGCTGATAAGCGGAGCAGCTCCCATAATATATCCCAGATGCAGGGATATCATCATATAATGCACATTGAGAACGATGCTGACTGCAGCTGCACCCACCTCGCCTGCCAGCGCTATTGTCACATAATTGAAAAAGAACGTCGTTATTCCAGCCGAAGATTCGCTTACCAGCTCAGACGATCCATTGGCAAAGCTGTGGCCTATAAACCTCCAGTCCGGTCTGAACCTTCTGAAAGAAAGCTTTGTCTTCATGAACAGGAAATAGCCTCCACCCAGAATCATAATGATATAAAGACCTCCCAGATTTGCCCATGCAGTTCCCTTTATGCCCATATCCAGAGGCCCCATGAGGATATAATCCAGCAGTAAATGTGTGACACCGCCCGACAGATAGAGGATAAGCGTGAATCCAGGTCTGCCGTCCACTCTTATGAAATATTCAAACAGCACCCCCAGGAAAGCCCCCGGACATGCCCAGACTAATATTGTCAGAAATTCTTCACAGTACTGTGACAGTGATTCTGTCGCTCCGAGAAAGCTGACGATTTCATCCATAAAAACAAGGGCGGCAGCAGTGAGGACGCATCCCAGAATCAGTGAGACCACACAGATTGAGGAATACTTCTCATCGGCTTCCTGCTGTCTGCCTTCGCCCATTTTAATAGCAACTATAGCACTGGAGCCGGATGCCAGCATTACAGATATTCCCCATATAACCCCCTGCACAGGATAGGCTATGGAAAGAGCAGCCAGCGCCTCTTCTCCGGCGAGATTGGCAACAAAAACAGAGTCCATCCCGTAATACAGTGCTATTATTACCATCATCAGCACCGACGGCCAGACAAATTTCACAAATTTTTTTACCGTAATTTCACCTGTGTAAATATCATCCATAGTTTCCATCTCATATTACGAAATCGCCGAATGCTTCCATCTGCCGGTTCTGTATCTGATGCAGAAGCATATAGATCGCACTATCCAGTCAACAATCATAGCAATCCACACACCCATAACACCAAGACCCAGTGTTCTGCCTAGTATTACACCCATCACTATTCTGAAAATCCACATGGATCCGACACCTACTATCATCGTATAGGTGACATCCCCTGAAGCCCTCAGCACATGAGGCAGTGAAAAAGAGAGCGGCCATATCAGAACTGCACACAGGCAGTAAAGTATCATAAGATGGGCTGCTATTCTGCCTGTTTCCTCCGATAAGCCATAAATTTCTATAATAAACGGTGTGCACAGGAGAATCAGGGCATTACTTATGAACATGGTTGTATATACCCATTTCATAAGTTTTCTGGCATAGTATTCCACCTGTCTGTAATCACCTGTCCCTACACACTGACTGATTACCGATACTATACCGTATCCCATCGCCATGCCAGGCAGTGCAGCTATCATAGCTACCGAATTACCCACAGCATTGGCTGCTATTGAAGCAGTTCCAAAAGCAGATATCATGCTGAGCAGAATAAGCTTGCCAAGCTGAAACATACTGTTTTCCACACTGTTGGGAATCCCTATCTTCAATATTTTTCTGATATAATCCCACTGGGGTCTGAATACGAATTTTCTGCTGATGTGCACTGCATCTGCTGAATTTCTGAGAAGTATGTATATTATCACTGCTGCCACTATTCTCGATACCAGTGTCGGTATGGCAACCCCCTCAACGCCGCGATGCAGACCATATATCAGTATTGCATTGCCGGCAACATTTATCATATTCATCAGAATCGAGACCTTCATGGACACCTTGGAGTTTCCGGTGCTTCTGAAAAGTGCCGCACCGGCATTGTACACCGATATGAAGGGTACAGAAGCCATAACTATCAGATAATACACATCGCAGTAATGCGCCACGTCAGCTTCGATCCTGCCGAATATCAGAGACATTATCAGCTCCCTGAAGATATACATTACAGCTATTATCACCAGAGAAAGCAGCAGCGCGAACAGAATAAGCTGATCTGCAGCCACTTTAGCTTCAGACCTTTTCCTCTGTCCCAGATACTGACCTACGACAACCGCTCCTCCTGTGGCCAGAGCCGTCATTATGTTTATTATAAGCACCATCAGTGAATCAACAAGCGAAACAGC
>JALEQY010000066.1 GCA_022763735.1 Clostridiales bacterium | reverse complement strand
GCTTGCATCTCATAAGTAAAGAAATCCTCTCAAGGAGAGGACTTCAAAGCTGTTTGGATTATTATTTGAATTGAACCGCCGTATGCCGAACGGCACGTACGGTGGTGTGAGAGGGGCTACAAGTTAGCCCCTACTCGATTTTGCGGCAGCATCAGGTTCAGCAGGCAGCACTGCTTTAATCATTATGTTTTTGGAGGTATGTTCAAGTGATGTGAATTCAATCATATTCACATCGTAGCCGACCGCCTCCAGTTTGAGTCCGCGGAGCCCGTCGGTCAGCAGTTCTGTAAATTTATCTTTGATTATACCGTGCTTCAGCATAGGCAGACTGATTTCATTTTTTATCTGCGAAAACAGCTCGTGCTGACAGCATGGAACGGATAGAATGACTTTACTTTTCCACTTTACAGCATTAATCAGCGCATAGTCTGTCGCCGTGTCACAGGCATGTAATGTTACTACCATATCGGCACCGCTGCTTTCGTAGTCAGCAATATCTCCTGTCTGGAATTTAAGCTGGCTGTAATTCAGTTTCTGTGCGGTTCTGTTACAGAATTCAATTACGTCTTTTTTCAGATCAAGACCTGTTATTTCCACACTGCGACCACGTACTATTTTCAGATAATAATACAGAGCAAATGTCAGATAGCTTTTTCCGCATCCGAAATCTATGATTCTTATGGTGCCGTTTTTGGGCAGAGAATCAAAGGAGTCATCAGCGATTTCCAGAAATCTGTTTATCTGCCTGAACTTTGAGTAATGCTTTCTGAATACTTTGCCTTCGGGAGACATTACACCTAGTTCAATGAGAAAGTCACATGGTGTACCGTCTTCGATGAGATAATGCTTTTTCCTGTTATGCTCTGTATCTGCAGCGCTGCGTATTACTGTATGTCTGGTTATTTTCGGTTTTTCAGGTTTTGATGCCAGTATCTGTATATCTTCGTTTTCTGTCAGGATGTTCACCTGCTTGAAATCTTCAGCAATAATCTTCTGAGCGAATTCAATCCCTTCGTAATAGGGAATGTTTTTGTGGGTTACTTTTTTATCATAATGATATTCTGCCTGATACATAAGCTCTCCCTTGATAGTGACAGGTCGGAGTGTGATTTTTCTGTATTCAAGAGATTTTCTTCTTTTTCCTGCAAAGATCATTTTTGTCAGTCTGCCGCTGTCCATGGCGCTGCAGAGGACCTGTGTTATTTTTTCCATAGTGTACCTTCCGATTGTTTGATATATAGAGTTTAATATATATTCATTGAAAATACAATGGTTTCAGCAGTTAAAACGGTTCAACGAACGGTATCCCGAAATATTCTGTCAGAGACAGAACAAGATTTCTGGCTATGATTTCGACATTATTGGCTATCCACAAAGCGTCCTCGAGGTTGTCATGGTAGGCAAGCTCTATAAGATTGGCCGGAGCTCGTGTGAGGCGCAGCTCTCCGAGTGTGGTATTCGGTATGGTACGGACTATATCAGGATCAGGATATATGACCTTCAGATTATCCTGGAAGATTCCAGCAGCACGCTTCCCTGCTGCGCTGGGTGCATAATAATAGATATCGGGTCCCTGAAGCTGGCCTGACAGGTTTTCTGGTGCGGCATTGG
Source organism: Clostridiales bacterium (assembly GCA_022763735.1). GTDB lineage: Bacteria > Bacillota > Clostridia > Peptostreptococcales > Anaerovoracaceae > Lentihominibacter. The sequence continues at coordinate 4,809 of JALEQY010000066.1, read as the reverse complement.
AGTGCAGAGCCAGATGAAAATCGTAATTTCCTGCATTTGAGAGGGCTATAGCCTGCGCAGCCGTATCATCAGGATTGTTTCTCGTGAAGGTAATGCCTGATGCATACAGATAAGGCTCCATGGCATCAGCAATGAGGTTCATGTAATATTCCTCACTGCCCAGACCTGCAATATAAGGGTTGTATTCCTGGACAGAAGGACTTAGGAATAAGCTTGGCATTGTTAAACTCCTTTGAAATGAAAATATCGCCGGGCGGCAATATTGATACAGTATTTGTTTTATAATATGATGTACATATATTTTTTGACACAGAGCTTATATTGTTTTAAAATATAATGTTGTAGCAAAATAACATGACAAACGGGCACGAGTGCCTTTTAAATAATACAGAAAGTAGGAACTATCAAAATGTCAGAAAAACAGAAGATTATTAATATTGCTGTAATTGCGCATGTAGATGCGGGAAAATCAACGCTGGTTGATGCTTTCCTGAATCAGAGCGGTGTTTTCAGAGATAATGAAGCGGTTGTCGATTGTGTAATGGACAGTGATGATATCGAAAGAGAACGTGGTATAACGATTTATTCCAAGAACTGCTCGGTAATGCATGATGATGTAAAAATCAATATAGTGGATACTCCGGGACATGCGGATTTCTCATCTGAAGTTGAACGAATCATCAAGACTGTGGATACAGTTATTCTGCTGGTGGATTCCAGTGAAGGTCCGATGCCTCAGACGAGATTCGTGCTGAAGAAGTCACTTGAGCAGGGAATCAATCCGATACTTCTTATAAACAAAATCGATAAAAAAGACGCCAGAATCGATGAGGTTGTAGACGAGGTTTATGAGCTTTTCATGGATCTTGAGGCAAATGATGAACAGCTGGATTTCCCTATCCTCTATGGTATAGCAAGACAGGGAATAGTAGTATACGATCCTGAAGATGTGAAGGGAATAGAGGTTGAGGCAGGAGAGACCAAAATAAAGAAAAGTGCCAAGGGCATGGGAGGTCTTGACATTACACCGCTGTTTGAGACGATTATAAAACACGCATCACCGTATCCTGATCTGAATAACGAGCCGCTTCAGCTGCAGGTATCGGCTCTGGCGTATGATGACTATATCGGAAGACTTGGTATAGGCAGAGTTACCAAGGGTATAATCAAAGCAGGATCTACTGTTGCGGTTGCCAAGGATAATGGGCAGATTGAGCAGAGAAAAATAAATCAGGTGTTTGTATACAGAGGTCTCAAGAGAATGGCTGTCGATCAGGCTGAGGCAGGCGACATTGTAGTGGTTTCAGGTATTTCAGATATTTCCATCGGTGAAACCATCTGCGACCCTGCAGATCCTGATCCCCTTGAAATGATACACATTGAGGAGCCTACACTCTCCATGTACTTCATGGTAAACAAATCACCGTTTGCCGGCAAGGTTGGCAAATATGTGACTTCCAGACATATAAGAGAAAGACTCAATAAGGAGCTTGAAGTAAATGTGGGACTCAGAGTTGAAGAGACAGACTCAACCGACAGCTTCAAGGTTTCGGGAAGGGGAGAACTGCATCTTTCAATTCTTATCGAAAATATGAGACGTGAAGGCTATGAGCTGGCAGTATCCAAACCCGAGGTAATCATGCGCCGTGGAGAAAACAATGAGGTGCTGGAGCCGTACGAAGAAGTTGTGCTGTCGGTTCCCGATGAGTATTCCGGCTCTGTAATATCAAAACTCAATGTGAGAAAGGGTATCATGCAGGAAATGAAAAGTGAGAACGGTTTTACCCGTCTTGAGTATCTGGTACCGACAAGGGGGCTTCTGGGATACAGAAGTGAGTTTATCAATGATACAAGAGGCGAAGGAACCATGGTGAGAAGGTTTGCCAGATTCGATGCATACTCAGGGGATATTCCTCAGAGGACCAATGGCGTAGCTATCGCTCAGGAGGAAGGTGTTGCAACTCCGTACGCTATTTTCGGTATAAGCGAGCGTGTTCAGATGTTCATTGAACCGGGAACGAGAGTATACGAAGGTATGATAATCGGCATGAATGCCAGAAGCGACGATATGGTGGTTAACCCGTGCAAGGCAAAGAAGGCAACCAATATGCGAGCTGCCGGAAGCGATGACAACATCAAACTGGCACCTGCCAGAACATTCACTCTGGAAGAGGCTCTTGAATTCATCGATGATGATGAGCTGGTGGAAATCGTTCCGGATGATATCAGACTGAGAAAGAAATACCTGAAAGAGCTTGAGCGAAGAAGGCTCGGCAGGAAGATAAAGACTGAGGAATAAAATGTGATTCCTGTGCAGGGTGTTTTCAAATGAGATGAGGAGGAAAAGGGATGGACGAACTGGAAAAAACACAGACTTATTTTGAAAAACTGCTGAGCCCCGAGAGGCTGTCGGATTTTGCAGACAGGCTTATAGGACTTGTTGTTCTGGTTGTTATCGGGCTGATTCTGATAAAGGTGATACTTATAATAGCCAGAAAGGCTCTGGTCAAGGGCAGCTCAGATCCTGTCATCTATACGTTTGTGATCAATGCTATCAAGGCGATTCTGATAATAACGCTGATAACCATGGCGCTGGGAGTCATGGGTGTTCAGATGACCACCATAATTGCTGTTATAGGCGCCGCCGGTGCGGCTATAGCTCTGGCGCTTCGGGACAGCCTTGCCAATATTGCCGGCGGGATAATGATAATAATCACGCAGCCTTTCAGCAAGGATGATCTGATAGATGTGGGGGATGTTTCAGGAAAGGTGGAGAACATAGATCTTTTTCTGACGACCCTTAAGACATATGATAATAAAACCATTACTATTCCTAATGGTCTGATAAACACTTCTATCCTTGTCAACCACAGCAAGGAGGATCTCAGGCGTGTGGACTGTACCTTCAGCATCGGGTACAGTAACGATATTTCCAAAGCCAAGACAATTCTCCAGAATGTGTGTGATTCGAATGTGATGATACACAAGACGCCTGAACCGCTTATCGGTGTGGCCAATCATGGCAGCAATGCAGTGATACTTGATCTGAAGGCATGGTGCAATACTGATGATTACTGGGATGTGAAGTATTTTCTCGAGGAAAATGTCAAGCTGGCATTCGATGAGCAGAATATTGATATCCCATATCCTCAGATGGATGTGCACCTGAAGAAATGAGACGGATGAAAATCGCCATTTCATGTGGGAATGGCGATTTTTTTATTTCATAATCCGGTAATCCGTAAATTAGTCTGTCATAAATATTTTATATAAGAAAGCCTCTATTTCCTGCCTGAGATTATCATCGTTTCTTCTGAACTGCAGTATTCTGCCATCATATTTTGAAGTCAGCAGTTTGCGAAGTTCTCTGTTATAGGAGAGCAGTTTTTTTTCATAGCCTGCAGCAGCAGACATGAATTTGGCTTTTACTTCCTGTTTGATAACCCCGATGCATGGGGTCTCACCGGCCAGCAGATTATACAGTTCCTCTCTGAACCTGTAGCTCAGAAGTTCAGCTCCGCCGATTTCGTCGAGAAGAATAAGTTTTTTCCCTTGATTGTCTGTAAGATATCTCACTCCTTCGTTTTCAAATACTTCCGGGTATTTCAGCGACCTTCCACGTTTTGTTATAACCCTGAATACTCCGCTGTAGTTTTCATGATATGGTGCTGTGAGCGGGGTGCTCCTGGCACTGCCGATTCTGAAAGCTACTGTTTCCCCTTCAGAATCCAGAAGACGCTGACTTGTAAAACCTCCCACCTCATTCATATAAGGTGCCAATAATTCACGCAGCAGTGTGGATTTGCCCTTCTGTATGGGCCCTTCCAAAAATAAATGTCTGTACATAAAACCTCCATTTTTTGAAACCATTTATTAATTTATATTATAACAGAAAAATAACCGGAAACGTTAGTATGATAACTTTTGAGCAATTTTTTTCGGTAACAGATAAAAAAAGAATATGCAGATATTACCTGTCAGAAAAAATTTCTGTTTTATGTTATTTGAAAAACTATTACGTTGGACAAACAACAAATAAGGTTATCTGATCATGGTAAAATAACACATTATGAAAGGAAACAGATAGCCTGTTTTGAAGTAGAAAAATGATAAAGTACCTTGAAACAATAATTGAGAGCGGTTTGTTTGAGAAAATAGAAAAAGAAAAATACATAGACGCTCTGGAACAGCTGACGATAACAGGGAAAAAGTTCAATAAAGGAGCAGCGATTTTTTATGAAAAAGATATGATAGACAGGATATGCATTGTAAACAGAGGCAGTGTTCGAAGTGAAAAAATGTATGCTGACGGTGAAATACATATTCTGGAACTATATGAAGAGTCAGCAATTTTCGCACTTGAGGCTGCAGCTTCAAAGCGCAGGACATCTCCAGCAGATTATATATGCAACGAGGATACAACAATAGTGTTTATTCCGATGGCATCTATCAGCAGGTGTACTTATAAAAGTGAAATAACAGATGTTCTGATGCAGAAGCTTGCCGGTGACAACATTAAAAAAACTCGTAAAATTGAGATTCTGGGCGAGCGCGGGCTGCGCAACAGAATAATGATATACCTTGATGTTCTCAGGATGTTCTCAGAAAAAAAGAAGGGAGTTCTGTTGTGACAGTCAAGATGAACCGTGAACAGTTCGCCCAGTATCTTTGTGTGAGCAGGAGTGCGCTTTCCAATGAGCTGAACAAAATGAAGCGGGAAAAGATTATAGATTTTAATAAAGATCAGTTTGAGATACTATAATATTTATGTATTTTTATGCATTATCACAATTTAGTGTGGAAAAGTTC
>JALEQY010000062.1 GCA_022763735.1 Clostridiales bacterium | reverse complement strand
CAGCTTAAAAATTCCTTTGCCCTGTCAAAAGGGCCTTTCACATATATCAGTCAGTTTTTCGGTGATATGGATACCATCGAAAACCAGCAGCTCTATACCGAAAACCTCGACCGCCTCAAGGAACTGTTCAGAATAAAACCGGATATGGTGGTATGCGATATGCATCCGCTGTATTTTACCACCGGTTTCGCCGAAAAATATGCTGATGAACATGAACTCCCGCTGATAAGAGTCCAGCACCATCACGCTCACGTTGCTTCAGTCATGGCCGAAAACAACCTGACCGGCAAGGTGATCGGTGTCAGCTTCGACGGTACCGGCTACGGCACCGACGGATGTATCTGGGGTGGTGAATTCTTCCTCTGTGAAGGAGGCGAGGCCGAACGCATCGCCCATCTGCGATACGTGGATATGATCGGCGGCGACTCCTCAGTAAAGGATGCCTCCCGCTCTGCCATGAGCTATATTCACGCATATGACAGCGGATACAGCTGCCTTACGTCATCCTCCGCAGACACAGAAGCCTCAGCCTGCAGTGAGATCATCATGGATATCGCTGATATCATCGAATATGGCCGCCATGCTATCCTCGCTATGCCGGCAGCAAAAATAGCAATGCCTGCGCTGAAATCGGGCATCAATATCGTAAAAAGCTCCAGTATGGGTCGTCTCTTCGATGCAGTTTCTGCCCTTCTGGGAATAAAAGCATACAATGATTACGAAGGTCAGTGTGCCATCATGCTGGAAGATGCGGCAGCTTCTGCTCAGAAACACCCGGGGGAAGACCCGGCAGCTGATCTGGCTCTTTCTTTTCATAACAGAGTTATAGACATGATTGTCAAGCAGTGCAGAACGGCCCGCAAAAAGTTCGGTGCTGATCAGGTTGCTCTAACAGGCGGAACATTCCAGAACAGAATACTGATGGAGGGAGTACTCGAAAAGCTCCGCTCTGAAGGCTTCAAGCCATATTACAACATTTCCGTCAGTCCTAATGACGGCGGCATCGCCCTGGGCCAGACCTATGTGGCAATGCACAAAGCTTAAAAAAATCCGCATTCATGGCATGGCTCATGATGCGGATTTATTAAATTCCATTATAATATCAATTTCAGAACATGTCTGCAATATCTTCTGCAGTGATTCTGTAGATACAGCTGTCAAAATCATTATCCTTCAGTCTTTTTCTCACAGAATCACTGTCGTATTCACAGCCCTTAAGAGCTTTCTCGATCGCGGATTTATCGATGTTTCCGAAAAAGTCACCGTAAATATCAGCATTGACTATTCTGCCTTTTGCCACATCCAGCTTCATCTCGATATTGCCGCCTTCAAAGTGACCTGTTTTCACCACATTAAATGGAGGGTTCTTCCCGAACTTGCTTTCCCAGTTGTCAAATTTCTCCCTGGCATAGTAATCAATTCGCTCCATGTCATACTGAGTCAGATTATATCTGATTCCATCATCTCCTATCAGATGCTTCACTATCAGTTCACGAAATTCTTCAGCACTGACAGGAGCTTCCATATGTTCTGATATATTTGTCACCCTGTCTCTGACAGATTTAATTCCCTTGGATAGTATTTTGTATTCATCTACTGTCGTGCTTTTTACAAGTTCCTCAAGATCAGTATCATACAGGAGTGAACCATGATGTACAGTAAAACCATTATGCATATACTGAGCAGTTCCGGAAAACTTTTTCCCATTTATCACCAGGTCATTTCTCCCATTGAATTCTGCTTTCACACCGACGGTCTGCAGAGCATCAATGACGGGAGCTATATATTCAGCAAACGATATCTCGTTTTTATCAGTTCTGGTGATAAAGCTGTACTGCCATCCGCCCAGGTCTGTATAGATCGTGCCGCCGCCTGACATGCGCCTTACAATATTTATACCCTTCTGATCTGCATACTCTGTATTTATTTCTGAATATGTATTCTGATATCTGCCCACCATCAATGTCGGCTCTGTCCTCCAGAAAAGCAGTACGGTACTGTCATCAAAGGTTTTCTCGGCAGTAAGGTAATATTCCAGCCCAAAGGACTGATATGGATCAAGAAAATTGTTCTCTACATATACTATCCTGTCTTTCATAGCTTAAGAGCCTCCTCTGCATGATATGAGCTCCTTACCAGCGCACCGCTGGCCACATATCTGAAACCCTTCTCATACCCTTTTTCTTCATAGATTCTGAACTGTTCATCCGATATGTATTCTTTGAGCTCGTAGTGCTCCGGTGACGGCTGCAGATACTGCCCTACAGTCAGAATATCACAGCCGGCTCTGACAGCATCATCCATGAGTCCGTATACTTCCTCCTCTGTTTCACCAAGTCCTACCATGATTCCTGTTTTGGTCAGAATTTCAGGCGCCTTATCTTTGACATATCTCAGCAGAGAAAGAGATCTCTCATAATCCGCCTCCGGTCTCACTCTGTCATAAAGGGATTTTACCGTCTCTAGATTGTGATTGATTATTTCAGGCTCTGCAGCAATAACCTTGCCCAGAGCATCTCTGTCTCCTTTAAAATCAGGTATAAGCACCTCAACGGTCACTCCCTCAACTCTTTTCCTGACAGCTCTGATAGTCTCTGCGAAATGACCTGCTCCTCCATCCTCCAGATCATCTCTGGTCACACTGGTAATCACAACATGCTTGAGCCCCATCTGCTTCGCCGCATCTGCAAGCCGTTCAGGTTCATTTTCATCCACAAGCTGCGGTATGCCGTTTGTAACATTGCAGAACCTGCAGTTTCTGCTGCACTGATTGCCCAGTATCATAAATGTGGCTGTCCTGCGTCTGTAGCATTCGCCGATATTGGGGCAGTTAGCCTCTCTGCATACAGTGTTGAGCTGATACTGCTGCATCAGTTCTGCAATCTGATCTATGGAATCCTGATTGTATCTTACTTTTATTTTTGCCATGATATCACTCTGTTCCCTTTAATCAATCAGTTCTGCAACAGTTTCCCCTACTCTGATGTGGTCGCCTTCATCAAAAAACTTCTGTTCCAGTACGCCGTCAGCGGTTGCTTCTATTTCGCACACCACTTTATCGGTTTCCACTTCAAACAGCACATCACCCTTTCTGACTTCTTCGTTTATTTCCTTGTTCCATGCAACGAGAACCGCATCTTTCATAGACGGACTCAGCTTCGGCATTACTATAATATTTTTCCTTTTCATTATCTTCTCCTTTAAAACAATATGTCTGTAAATTCCTCGTATTCATCCTGACCTGCAGCAGACTGAATCACTGCTTTTATCTCATCATATTCATACCGCTGATTCACCAGCTTTTCCCTCAGCAGTTCTTCGGTCGCTCCCGGATGGCTGCCATTTACGGATTCAATGCTGCAGTCGGTTATTATCCCCTTCTCTACAGCAAGCCTCACATCATACTGTTTCCCGGCTGCTGTACCGCATTTTTCAAAAACAAATTTCGGCGATTTGCCGTAATTCCATTCCCAGGTGCGATATTTTTTCTCAGCAAGCTCTTCTATCACCTTAAGTTCATCTTCATCAGGTGTAATCTGACCGTCATTTTCCGATATTATATTCTCAAGGAGGTACTCTTCAAATTCATCTATGGTCATTTTATCCCTGAGGTGATCGCTGATATTAGTAACATCGCTTCTTACAGATTTCACTGCCTTTGATGTGAACCTGCCATCTGAAGGCTTCAGTAAAAGGTGCAGGCCTTCCATATCTGCATCAAACAGCAGGGTTCCATGGTGCAGTATCCTGTGGGATTTTACAGCCTGGGCGCTTCCCGATATTTTGGAGGTGCCGATGGCGATATCGCTGTTATTTCTTTTCTGTGCAGGTACCCCCAGACCGTTCAGAGCTTTTATAACCGGGAAAATGAATTCATCATAATCTGAAAACATTCCAGAACTGCAACTTGTGATAAAGGAATAGTTCAGATTTCCTCTGTCGTGAAAGACAGTTCCTCCTCCGGTATTGCGCCTGGCAACACTGATATGCTTCCGCGAGACTTCTTTAATATTTATTTCCTCATACACATTCTGATATTTGCCGAGAACTATGCTGGTGTCATTTTTCCATAAAAGCAGCACGCTTTCTTCACTGCTTTTATTAAACATATATTCTTCGAGAGCCAGATTGTAGTATATATCTGTTCCTGTTACTTTCATGTATTTCATCGGTCTGTCTCCTTGTGAATAATGATAACAAAACCTGCAGTTAATGTCGAGCAAAACACCTTAAAATAACTGAAAAAGGAACAGAATCCCCTTTCCGAAGGTTTCTGTTCCTTTATGATCATTCAAACCTGCATTCTCACAGCAGTTCCGCTGCGGTTTCTACAGAAGTGCTGTATCTCTTGCTGCCAGTTCTTTATAAGTATTGTACTTATCCTTTGCATCTTCCTCTGTCATTGCGAAGAGCTTATCTGCGATTTCAGGGAATTCCTTGGCCAGTGATGAGTATCTGATCTGTGCCATGATAAAGTCTCTGAAGCTTGCTGTAGGCTCCTTAGAATCCAGAGTGAACGGATTCTTGCCCTTCTTCTTGAGGTCAGGATTGTATCTGTAAAGGTGCCAGTATCCTGCTTCAACTGCATCCTTGATATTCTCCTGTGATTTGCCCATGCCCTTCTTGAGTCCGTGATTGATGCATGGAGCATATGCGATGATGAGGGATGGTCCGTCATAAGCTTCAGCTTCGATCATTGCCTTCATCAGCTGATTCTTATCTGCACCCATACCTACCTGTGCAACATATACATATCCGTATGACATTGCCATCAGACCCAGATCCTTCTTCTTGATCCTCTTACCTGAAGCAGCAAACTTAGCGATGGCAGCTGCAGGTGTAGCCTTTGAAGCCTGACCGCCTGTATTTGAGTAAACTTCTGTATCAAATACCAGAATATTGATATTCTCACCTGAAGCCAGTACATGATCAAGACCGCCGTAACCGATATCATAAGCCCATCCGTCACCACCGAGAGCCCATACTGATTTCTTTACAAGGTAATCCTTGAGCTCGATGATTCTGTCGCAAAGCATATTTACAACTTCATCTGTTGTAGTCATATTATGGATAGCTTCAACAACCTTGTCGCTCTTAGCTCTTGATTCCTTGCCGTCATCCTTGTATTCAAGCCATTCTTCCATAGCTTCCTTGAGTTTCTCATCAATATCAAGTTCAAGAAGCGCTCTCATGTTATGTTCAATCTTTTCTCTCATCTGTTTTGCCGCAAGCAGCATACCGTATCCGTACTCTGCATTATCTTCAAACAGTGAGTTTGCCCATGCAGGACCTCTACCGTTCTCATCCTTGCAGTAAGGCATTGTTGGTGCTGATGCTCCCCAGATAGATGAACATCCTGTAGCATTGGCAATAAGCATTCTGTCTCCGAACAGCTGAGTTGCCAGTTTAATGTAAGGAGTTTCTCCACATCCTGCACATGCGCCGGAGAACTCAATATAAGGCTTGGCAAACTGACTTCCCTTGACAGTAGCAGTATCCACTCTCTCATCTTTTCTAGGAAGCTTGATGCCGTATTCCCAGTTCTCGGCTTCTTTCACCACCTGAGCATAAGGCTTCATAACAAGTGCCTTTTCCTTAGCAGGACAGATATCAGCACAGTTGCCGCAGCCTAAGCAGTCAAGAGCCGAAAGCTGCATTCTGTACTGCAGGCCTTCCATGCCCTTCCCTGTTGCTTTGATTGTCTCAAAGTGCTCAGGTGCTTTAGCTTTTTCTGCTTCATCCAGCAGCATAGGTCTGATTGCCGCATGAGGACATACAAATGAACACTGGTTACACTGTATGCACTTATCCGCCTGCCATTCAGGCAAGTATACAGCGGTACCTCTCTTCTCGTAAGCTGCAGTGCCTGAAGGGAATGTTCCGTCTTCAATACCATCAAAAGCACTTACCGGCAGATCGTCACCTTCCTGTCTGTTCATCGGCATGAGAATCTCTTCGATAAATTCAGGCAGTTCTTCGTATTTTTCCTTAGGATCTTCTGCTTCTGCCCAATCCTCAGGGATTTCTATCTTTCTGATAGCCTCAATACCCTGATCAACAGCAGCGCAGTTCATATCTACTATGTTCTGTCCTTTTTTCTTATATGTTTTTTCGATACCTTCCTTCAGATATTTCACAGCATCGTCAATTGGAATTACGTCAGTAAGCTTAAAGAATGCTGCCTGCATAATCATATTGATTCTGCTGCCGAGTCCGATTTTTTCGGCAATTTCCCAAGCGTTGATAACATAGAAATTGATATTCTTCTTAGCCAGAGTTCGTTTCATCTTAGCTGGAAGCATATCAGCAATTTCCTCATCACTCCAGAGGCAGTTCATCAGGAATGTACCGCCCTTTTTCAGATCCTTGAGCATATCATACTGCCTTACATACGCCTGATTATGACAAGCTACGAAGTCTGCCTGATTGATCAGGTATGTAGACTGTATCGGGTGTTCACCGAATCTGAGATGTGATACTGTCAGACCACCTGATTTCTTGGAGTCGTATGCGAAATATCCCTGTGCATACATATCAGTCTTGTCACCGATAATTTTGATAGCAGTCTTATTGGCACCTACTGTACCGTCGGAACCCAGACCCCAGAACTTACACTTGATAGTTCCTTCCGGCTCTCTGGCAATACCTTCTGTATATGGCAGTGAATGCCCTGTTACATCGTCTTCAATACCTACTGTAAAGTTATTCTTCGGTCTCTTATGATAGAGATTATCATAGATCGCATGAACCATACCAGGAGTTGTATCCTTGGAGCCTATACCATAACGTCCTCCGTAAACTTCAGGAGCATTTTTCTCTCCATAGAGCATTGTCTTAACATCCTGGTAAAGTGGTTCGCCGAGACATCCCGGTTCCTTTGTTCTGTCAAGAACTGCAATTCTCTCAACTGTTCTTGGAAGAACGTTCATAAAATATTCTTTAACAAACGGTCTGTAAAGTCTTACTTTGATAAGACCTACTCTGTGACCCTCTGCCACCATTTTGTTCATTGTTTCTTCTATTGTTTCACATACGGAACCCATAGCCACGATGATATTTTCAGCATCAGGTGCTCCAACATAGTCAAATGGCTTATAGCTTCTTCCTGTCATTTCGCTGACTTTATCCATATATTCAACAACAATTTCAGGAATAGCATCATAGAATTTATTTGAAGCTTCTCTTCCCTGGAAGAAAATATCAGGGTTCTGAGCTGTACCTCTGATAACAGGATGCTCAGGGTTCAAAGCTCTGTCTCTGAATTCCTGCACTGCGTCCCAGTCAACCAGCTTTTTGAAGTCTTCATAGCTGAATACTTCAATCTTCTGGATTTCATGTGATGTTCTGAATCCGTCAAAGAAATGCAGGAACGGAATTCTTCCTTTTATAGCTGAAAGGTGAGCAATACCGCCAAGATCCATTACTTCCTGTACAGAACCTGATACCAGCATTGCAAATCCTGTCTGTCTGCAGGCCATAACATCGGAATGATCTCCAAAAATGCAGAGCGCATGTGTTGAAATACTTCTTGCCGCCACATGAAAAACTCCCGGAAGCAGTTCACCTGCAATTTTATACATATTAGGGATCATCAGCAGCAGTCCCTGCGATGCTGTATATGTTGTTGAAAGTGCACCGGCTGCCAGTGAACCATGTACTGCACCAGCTGCACCGGCCTCAGACTGCATTTCTGCAATCTTTACAGTCTGTCCAAAAATATTCTTTCTGCCATAGGCTGCCCATTCATCAACAACTTCTGCCATTGTTGATGACGGCGTAATAGGATAAATAGAAGCAACATCGGTAAAGGCGTAGGATACGTGAGCCGCAGCCGTATTACCATCCATTGTCTTCATTCTTCTGTGTGTCATAGTTACCCTCCCAAGTATTTCTATATTACTATATATATTAGTAGCAATTTTTGTGCCATATGCAACCTGTATAGTAGCCGCATATTACTCCATACTTTATCGTATAAAAGCTAATTTGTCAACTATGTTCGAAAAATTATACAAAATACACAAAAATACTTCCGGCATTTAAATATCAGCGCCATGCCTGTAAATTAACAGTATTCTGCTTCTTGTTATACTGCAGATTTGCTGATATAATAACTTTACGTATTTTGTAAAATAACAGGGAGAAAAAACGTTGAAAAATCTGAAGAATTTTAAACACGAGAAGGAATTTGACACGAAAACCCTTATATCTGATACTATCGAATCATTACGTGATACAGAACCGGGCAGCTCTGACACCAGAGAAGCTGTAACTCTTAAAGAGCTTGCACAGAGTCGTGCAGAAGATGCAGACGGAAAAGAAACTCTGCTGTATGAGCCGCGTCCCCTCACTCCGGATGACGATATATACGACGAAATCATCGAACAGTTTGCTACCGCACCGACAAAGCCGAAATACTGGTTTGAGGAATTCGGGGATTACTGGTCCTGCAGCTGCGGACATATTAATAAAGGAGACAGCTGCAAAAACTGCGGCCTCGAGAGAGATCTGCTGCGTTCACTATTCATTCTTCATAAACCTGCCGGAGAACCGGGAAAACTTAACAAAAAGCTTAAATCTGAAAAAGAAAAAGTAGACAAAGAAGAAAAGCTTCATGCTGATAAAGCTGAGCGACGCAGAAAACGTGAGGCTGAATCCGGCAGCGGACTTGAAGTTGTACCCATTGAGGATAGTCCTGAAAGCAATAAGCTTCCTGCACCTGTTTCGGAAAAGACATCAGAGCCTCAGATCCCTGCTGAAATTCAAAATGCACCTCTAAAGCCTCATAAGCCCCATAGACGAGCAATAATTCTAGTGACTATCCTAGTCCTCATTGCTATGGTTACAGCCGCCGGAGCGGCGATTTACGTATATCTGGCTGCCCCTGCCATAAAATATGAAGAAGCGCTTGAACTGCAGAAGAACGGCAAATACTCTGAAGCTATAAAAAAATTCACAGCACTTGGCGATTATCAGGACTGTGATGAACACATATGGGAATGCTACGTTTCAATAGGTGATGATTATTATAATGATGGCAGATTCGAAGATGCGATCGATACCTACAACACAGCTATGGATCTTAAAGAAAGCGACAAGCTGTATGATAAGATACGTAAGTGCCATATTGCCATAGGTGATAAGTATTATAAAAACAAGAAATACAAAAAAGCTCTGGCAGCATATGCATCTGCTGCTGAAATGAAAGAATCAAATTCTTTGCAGGACAAAATAAATGCCGCCAAATTCGGATATGTCAAGGTAAATCTTGACGATGGCAGTTCCACAGCATTAAAGTACATGAATGAGCTTATGGATATCAGTTATCCCGGTATACAGGAAATCTACGACGAGTATTATGAGTGGCATATTAATATTATTGCAAACACTACCGAAGAAGATTATTCCACTGACCTTGATACTGTAAGCCGTAAAGACACTGTTTTCTTCCATGTTCTTCTTTCCGGAGGAGAGCCCTCAGAAGAAATACAGCTTTATTACGAGATATCATGGCCTAACGGTCAGAGTCAGATATATGACCTGGATTCCACATGGAAGGACGGTTCCAAAATCACTGCAGGATTCCAGTATCCGATTCCTCTTTTCGGCAAAGAGGGACAGCTTACATTCAATCTCTACGATAAAAACACACAGGAACTTCTAGGAAGCGATTCAATCACATTCAGAAAATAAAACGAAAGCCCCGGTAATACTCAAAGTCATTAATCTATGACCTTGCATAATTACCGGGGCTTTATAACAGCTGTTACTCTTTTTATGCGGGTTTCTCTACGATGTCAATTTCGCACATGATCTTATCCATTGCCGCCAAAACCCAAAATGATTTTCGGTATCCAGACGTGTGGGCTTTGAGCACACGGAACGTACTAAACGTATGTGAGTATGCGAAAAGCCCGCAGCAACAACGCCACGGGCTTTAGTGTCTTTAATATTACACGCAGGATTTTTCGTTCATAGCAAGGCGGCAAATAATCGAGAAGCGTAGCGTACTAAACGTACGTTAGC
>JALEQY010000040.1 GCA_022763735.1 Clostridiales bacterium | reverse complement strand
AAGACGGATCTGGATCGTGAACCGACAGTTTCATGCTACTTTGAAGATACTCCGGAGAACAGGGAGAAAATTCAGCATCTCAAAATAGCAGTGATGATGCTCAAGAGCAGTGAGCTGGAAGGAAAGTACGGTTGGGATGTGGACTTCGGCAGGTTATATGCCGAAGATATAATTGTCGACGATGAAGACTGGAAAGACAAATGGAAAGAAAATTTCAAGCCGACGAAGATTACAGATAACCTTGTGGTGAAACCGACATGGGAGGATTATGATGCAGCAGAAGGAGAAATCGTACTTCAGATAGATCCTGGTATGGCATTCGGTACAGGAACTCATGAAACCACTTCACTCTGCCTTAAGCTTATGGAAAAGTACATGGGTGATGCTGCTGCAGACAAGAAAGTGCTGGATGTAGGATGCGGCTCGGGTATTCTGGCCATCTCCGCAGCTCTTCAGGGCAGCAGAGATGTTCTGGGAGTTGAAATAGACGAGGATGCAGTCAGAGTTGCCGGAGAAAATGTTGAACTCAATAAAGTGCAGGAAGCAGTAAAGGTAATTCAGGGAGATCTGACGAAAGGTATTGATTACAAAGCAGATATAGTAGTGGCAAATCTTATGGCTGATCTTGTAATGACCCTTGCCGGTAGCGTTAAGGATCATATGGAAGATGACGGAGTATTTATTTCATCAGGCATACTGGTGGAAAAGAAAGAGAAGGTTTCCGGAGCAATTATTGATGCAGGCTTTGAAATAATCGAGATAGCTGAAGACGGCGAGTGGTGTGCGATTGCCGCAGGCCGAAAGGATGGGGAATGAGCAGATTTTTTGTTTCTCCGGAAAATGTCGGAGAAGATACAATAGCAATTGATAACAGAGAAGACCTTCACCATATGCTGAAGGTTCTTCGTCTCTCTGCAGGTGATGAGATAGATG
The DNA here is from genome assembly GCA_022763735.1 of Clostridiales bacterium. Lineage (GTDB taxonomy): Bacteria > Bacillota > Clostridia > Peptostreptococcales > Anaerovoracaceae > Lentihominibacter. The sequence continues at coordinate 13,173 of JALEQY010000040.1, read as the reverse complement.
TATCAGATTCACAGGTGTGGGAATACAGATGTGAAATAATATCACTTGATTCTGATTATGCCGAAGTGAAGATTCTTGATAAACAGAAATTTACTGCAGAGCCCGATGTGAGAGTCACGTTGTTTCAGGGAATCCCCAAGCAGGGCAAGATGGAGCTGATAGTTCAGAAGTGTGTGGAGCTTGGTGTGGAAAGCATAGTACCTGTGTTTATGGCCAGAACCGTGGTTGTAGATAAGGGAAATTTCGGGAAAAAGATACAGCGGTGGCAGAAGGTTTCGGATGAAGCTGTAAAGCAGTGCAGAAGAGGTATAATTCCGGAAATCTCCCAGCCTCTGAAAATTTCTGACGCAATAAAACAGTTCGACAGGTTCGACCTCGTTCTTTTTCCATACGAAAATGAAGACGGACGTACAATCAAGGACGAACTCAGAAACTGCAGATTACCTCGGAATGTGGCGGTGATAATAGGTCCTGAAGGAGGATTCTCTGATGAGGAGGCGGAAGCGATCGTGAATGCGGGTGGCAGATCGGTTTCTCTTGGCAAAACCACCCTGAGGACAGAGACGGCAGGTATGGCAGCTATAGCTATGATAATGTATGAATTGGAGTTATGATGAAAATAGTATTTCTTGACAGTGCAATAATCAATCCGGGAGATATATCCTGGGAAGGTATAGAAACTCTCGGTACATTCGAGAATTATAAAAGATCAACATGCCGGGAGGCTCTGGAGCGTCTTCAGGATGCAGACGCGGCATTTACCGATTCGTTCCCTATAGACAGGGAGATTATGGAGAAGTGTCCGAAGTTGAAGTTCATAGGAATTGCAGCGACAGGTTTCAATCATATTGATCTTGAAGCTGCAAAGGAACTTGGAATCGCTGTTGCCAATGTTCCGGCTTATGCGGCAAATGCAGTGGCTCAGCATGCCATGGCACTGCTGCTGGCTCTGACAAATCAGGTCGAGGTGTATAACAATGCCGTTGGAAAAGGAGAATGGAGGCAGAGTAAAGATTATACATTTATTAAGACTCCTCTGACATTGCTGGCAGGCAAATCCATCGGAATAGTAGGGTATGGAGACATCGGAAGTAAGGTGGCCCAGATGGCTGAGGCTTTCGGGATGAAGGTTAATATTTACAGTCGTGATAAAGAGGCTGCTATAAAATCCGATGTTGTCTCACTGAACTGCCCTCTGACAAAGGAAAACGCCGGTATGGTCAATGCTGAATTTATTACACAGATGAAAGATGGTGCTATTCTTATAAACACCGCACGTGGAGGGCTTGTGGATGAGGCGGCTCTGGCAGACGCTCTCAAATCCGGTAAACTGGCAGGAGCGGGACTTGACGTTCTCAGCTCTGAGCCGCCAGCAGAAGATAATCCTCTTGTAGGTCTTGAGAATTGTTATATCACACCGCATATCGGATTTATTCCTATTGAAGCCAGGACCGTTGTAATAGAAACCTGTGGCGCCAACCTGAAGAGCTTTATTGAAGGAGGTAATCTGAACAGAGTGGTTTAATGCACCATGATTTCAATGTTTGAAGGGTATAGACAATTTAAGACATGACAAGTTCTTAGGAAATTATATTTGTACGAGCTATGAGTGTTGAAAAGATGGTAATAAATCAGTTCTTTGATCTGATTGTTACCATTTTTATGTTATTGTGATAATGTAACCTGAAATATCGCTGTGCGATGCTGCAGACCTAATGGTCATAACATAATTTTAGTAAACTATTAATTTTTTCTTAGATTAATTTAATATGTCACAAATCGGTGCCGAAATCTGTTATATAATATAAGAGGGGAAAGAAAGGCAGGACGGATAATGGACAATCGCAGGATACGCAGTGTTGTGGAAATGATGATTATGACGGTTATAACAGTTCTGGGATTATTACTGACAGTTAAAGGTGTATGAGATGGACATGGGAAGAAGATTAAAATTTGAAAGGCTGAGACGGATTGCTTTTGTGATTTCATTCGGCATTGCCGCCGTTGGAGCTGTACTGCTGCCGGGATACTGGATAAAGGGGTACTATCTGTATATTCTGTGGGGATGGTTCATATTGCATTCTGCGATAGATCTGGTATATGAAAAGAGCAGGTTTAATATCGGCAAAGTGTGTTTTGCTGTTATCGGGTTTATTGTTGTAATTCTGGTTCTTGGATCACAGATATGAGGTTTATCGCTGTTCTGCCTGGAATAATTCTGGTGGTTTCATTTGTTTTTCCTGCTGTTCTGAGATATATAGAGAAGAAAAACAAGTCGGGATAATCACCTCTCTGCATATGATGTATGGGAGGTGTTTTATTTTGCCTGATATAATCGTTAACGGATATGCGTATCCATATATTTCACAGACTGTTCTGAGAGAGTGGCTGCCTTCTCTGACTTTCACTGCTTCGTTCAGTTACGGGTTTACAGTAAGCGGCGAGCTTGTCGATCTTAATGACGAAGCATTACTGAACACTGTTCATGAAGAGGGCGGCATGTCGCTTCTGGTACTGACACCGATAGATGAAACCGGAAGCTTCAATACTGCCCTTGTTTCAGAGCTGCTGAATACGCCTTATGCTGTAGATAATCTGATTGAGAACCTGCTTGTAATGTTAAAGCTCAATGGGATGAACGGCGTGGATTTTGACTTTGAGTATCTGATGCCGGAGGACAGAGACAAGTACACAGCAATGGTAAAAAGAGCACGTGAAGTCCTTAATGGAGAAGGGTATGTTGTTACAGTTGCTCTTGCTCCCAAGACATCGTCAGATCAGAAGGGACTTCTCTATGAGGGGCATGACTATGGCGGGATGGGATATGCAGCCAACTATGTACTGCTTATGACATATGAGTGGGGATATACATACGGTCCGCCTATGGCTGTTGCTCCGTATAACCAGGTGCGACGGGTAATAGACTATGGGCTTACTGAAATTCCCGCAGATAAAATCTGGATGGGCATGGCAAATTACGGATACGACTGGACGCTGCCATTTGTCCAGGGAGAATCAAGAGCTGAGAAAATATCGAACCCCGAAGCGGTTGCCAGAGCGGCACGCTACGGGGCTGTAATACAGTTTGATGAGCTTGCTCAGTCGCCTTATTATAATTATGTGGATGAAAACGGACGTGAGCATGAAGTGTGGTTTGAGAATGCAGCCAGCTGGAGAGCCAAGCTTAATCTTATCATTGAGTTCGGCCTGGCCGGGATAGGTATATGGAATGTGATGGACAGCTTCCCAGAAGGAATAGCTCTGATCAACGAAATGTTCACTATTGTGAAGTGAATTGTTTCTGCGGCAGATAAACGGTAATGCGTGTTCCTATATCTTCTCTGGACAGAACATCAAAATAGCCGCCATGTCTGTCGACGATCCATTTGGCTATGGAAAGCCCCAGTCCCGTACCGCCGCTGTCCTTGCTCCTGGCAGGGTCTGAACGATAAAACCGCTCAAATATATGTGCCGCATCGTCACTTCCTATGCCGATACCTTCATCCTGAATGATGAAAGCAGGAATACCCGGAGAAGCAGAGTCCTTCACACCGGAAGGTGAGCCGGATGATCCGCATTCGCTGCTGCCTATGACTGTTTTGAGTATGATGGAGTCGTTTTCAGGAGTGTACTTTGCCGCATTGTCTATAAGTATCCTGGCGGTCTGTTTCAGCATGGAAATGTCTCCGGTGATTCTGATATCATCTCGTGACGGTTTGAATTCATACTTGTGACTTTTGTCTATCATCAGAGATTCTTCATAGACTTCAAGCATCATATCGTTGAGGGAGAAGCTTTCCATGGAAAGCTTCATTCTGCCGCTGTCGCCGCGAGCCAGAAAAAGGAGCTGTTCAACGAGCTTTTTCATGTGTTCGGTTTCACTCTTGATGGCTTCTATTGATTCATTGAGAATGTTTTCATCATCCTTGCCCCATCTGTCCAGCATGTTCACGTAGCCCTGAAGAACCGATATAGGAGTACGAAGCTCATGGGATGCATCTGAGACGAAGCGGGACTGCTGACGGTAGCTTTCACGCATTCTGTCAAGAAGGCTGTTTATTGAATCTTCCAGATGCTCCATTTCAGCGTTGCCTGTATGAAGATGGGTGCCTTCGCGGGTTGGACTTATATCGTTGATGGCACGTTCAAGCTCTTCCAGAGCCTGAGGGTCCAGACTGGCAGCACTGCTAAGCATGTCAGCCTTGAATGCCAGATCGTCCAGCGGCGTCAGATAATATCGTATCCTGGAGGAACCTGTAGCTGCAAAACCCAGAAGAATCACAGCTTCCACTATGATGATTATGAAAAGATTCGAAGCGGTGTCCGTCAGGAATGTACCTGCGTAGGTGTAATGAAGAGCCCTGTCATTGATCTTGAATACATAAAATGTGCTGCTTATATAATTTCTGAAACTGTCAGAAGGCAGCAGCCGGCTGCTGTTAAATTCTTTGGAGGACAGATATTCGTTATAAGCGGCAGAGTAATCTGCAGTCGGATTTGTGTTTTCGGATTCCGCCTGAGCTGCTGTTATAAAGCTTCTGCCGGAAATGTCTGCATCTTTACCGGCAAAAGAGTTTTCTACGGAGCTGCACCAGAAAATGACCGGAAGTATCAGTATCAGAATGTCTATTACAAGAAATGACGAAAAAATCCGTGATATGTTCCGGATATTGATTTTTCTGGATATGGATCTGGTTCGTTTGTTGGCACTCATTTTATCATATACCCCACGCCTCTTACTGTTTCGATTATCTTTTCGCCGACAGTATCGTCGATTTTGTTCCTGAGATAATGTATGTATACGTCCACCACATTGGTTTCTCCCATATAGTCAAATCCCCAGACTCTTTCCAGCAGTGTATCACGGGAAAGTACAATGGATCTGTTTTCAAGAAGGACTTCCAGTAGGATGAACTCTCTGTTGGTAAGCTCGATAGGTTTACCGTCGTAGCTGACCTGATGGGAGCTTTTATCAAGTGACAGCCTGCCAGCTTTCAGAATATAGCTGTTTTCTTCAGGAGCGGTTTCAATGTGTTTTCGTTTGAGACATACACGTATGCGTGCCAGCAGCTCTTCAATTGCGAAGGGCTTGGTGATGTAATCATCAGCACCCATATCAAGTCCCGAAACCTTGTCCATTACCGCATCTCTGGCAGTGAGCATAATCACAGGAATTTCCGAGGTTCTTCTGATACGTCGAAGAACCTCCAGGCCGTTCAGTTCCGGCAGCATAATATCGAGAAGCACAAGGTCGAAATGGCCGTTTTCGACCATTTCGAGACCTTCTCTGCCGTTAAATGATTTCTGTATTTTATACCCCTCATGTGCAAGTTCCAGCTCAATGAATCTTGCGATTTTTTCTTCGTCTTCGATTATCAGTATTCTGTCTGACATGTTGTTTCCTCATTTATTTACTGTGTTCACTGCTGCTGTCATATTCTCTGATTTCCGTTTTAAGAGCTTCTGCAGCACTTGTTGCTTTGCCCATGGCGCTGTTGATATCGTCTCTTCCCAGTTCAGGACCTGCGAAGCTGTAGCTGAAGCCGAAGAATAATCCGATAACCATCAGTATCAGAAGCGCCCAGAAGAATGCGATCATCAGCACTATGAGCAGCAGTACAGGGATATCTAATATAATTTCTCCATGCCTTCTGACAATAAACTTGTTTTCACAGCCTTTTCTGAAAAGGTACTTTATGCTGTTTTTAATGGAGTGCCAGAAGCCTTTTTCTTTTTTATGCTGCTTCTGATGATAGCTCTGGTAGCTTTCGGCAAGCTGCTGAGGACTTTTAGGTTCATCCTCTGCCGAATCTCCCTTTGTTGAGAAATCTGCTGTGTTTTCGATATTCACTTTACCTTCTGATTCAAGCTTTACCAGTGCGTCTAGAATATCCCAGTCGCAGCTTTCCAGTGCGGCTTTTGCCTCTTCATAGCTTACATTGGCTTTTTCCCTGAGTTTTTCTACTTTTTCAAGATGTTCCATTTCTCTATTCCTTTCTTCATTAAATCGTTTACTGTTGATGGTGTAATAATACAACATCCACATTAGATAACAATTTAAGAAAAATTAGAATTTCATTAGAATATTATAACACAGCGTTAATCCAGAAAGTCAAAGAATTCCTCAGGCTGTTTGTCGGGAGGTCTGAGGTGTCGTTTAAGCTTATAAAGACACTCCGGCTCTCCCCGTGTTATTGTGCTGACACCTTCTGTGCAGCTCAGGGTGGCAGCAAATCCGATTTCCTTGAGGATGGCATCGGTGTTTTCGTTGAAAGCTCCGAAGGGATAAGTGAATGTATTCGGTGCAACTCCTGTGACATATGCTATTTTATTCTGAAGATGCATAAGATCCGACATGAGGAAGCTTCTGTATTCCTTTTTTGTTTCTGTTGATACCTGTGAAACACCGTTTCTTTTGTCATAGCTGTGACAGTTATATGAGTGATTCTGAATTTCCCAGTAACCGGAAAGATGCATTTCGAGGACATGATCCCATGTTACATGAGAATAGTTGGGGTTTTCGTCGGGGTGATTGGTGAAATCATCGGTCATTTTACCTACGATTGAGATTACAGCTTTCATATTGTACTTTTTCAGGAGAGGGAAGCCATAATAATAATTGTTGAAATATCCATCATCAAATGTCAGAACTACAGGCTTTCGAGGCAGATCTCCGCCATTATTCACGTAATCGATAACTTCCTTCATGAAAACAGGTGTGTAGCCTCTGGCACTGAGATACTTCAGATCGTCTTCGAAGAGTTCGGGAGAAATGACATATTTGTTCTGTCTTCCGGGATCTCTGAGAAGTGCATGATACATTACTATAGGGAGCTTCAGCTCATCAGAGTCTGCAGTTTCAGCCGATGCCTGCATTTCACTCAGGTAATAGTTCTCTTCTACAAAAAGATACTTCCTTTCGTAGCTGCCGTCCTCGTTTTTCACTACAGTGCACCGGTGTGCAGACAGGAGCCTTGTGATATCATAAAGGTCTATCCATATCTGTGTAGGACTGTCTTTGGCATCCTCGTCGAATACCAGTTGCAGACCGAAATGGAGATGAGGCGTGTCTATGTTGTTCACATTTTCTCTGATACTGTAGCCTGTCTGTCCAGTAAACCCGATAATATCACCTGCAGTAACAGTTCCTCCAATGTGGAGATTTTCGGCAAAAGGTGTATCCTTTCTCAGATGGGCATAATAATAATACCTTTCTTTGTCAAAGCTGCGGATACCTATGCGCCAGCCGCCGTACTGATTCCAGCCGAGGGCTTCCACAGTGCCGCTTTCCACAGCTATGACAGGAGTGCCGACGGAGGTCATCATATCATGACCGAGATGCCTTCTGCTGTACCCATAGCTTCTGTTTGTTCCGAAATCATCAAAGTCTGAGTAATAATACCCTTCAGCCAGAGGGGAAAACGCCTTGAGGCCATAGGCTTTTTTCCATGAGCTGCTGCCGTTCTCATCGGGGGTTCTGATCTGGTATTCACCCAGAAAACCTCCCAGAACGGCTCCATAGGCACGGCTGTAGTAGTTGAAATATTTCATATCCTTTGTCAGTTCAGATACAGTATCACCGTTTTTAATTTTATCGGTGAACTCATCCATATCAGCGTCTTTGTAGCAGCTGAAGCTGCCTCCATATTTCGCTCCCAGATATGCCAGTATATCCACCCAGTCAATGTGCACTTTTTTATCGTATGTATCGATATCAATGTCCATGGCGCGCTTCATTACATCGTAGGGGACATCGAATTCCACCCATTTTATAGGCTTGTCGGAGTCTTCTGTTTTTCTGGCAGCAAGCAGGGCAGGAGATGAAAGCAGCGTAGAGAAAAGCATCGATATGACTGTGCAGATCATTATGGCGCTCACCGCCAGAACCCCTGATTTAGTTTTTCTGTTTTTCATAGGTACCTCCTAATGCTACAAAATATGAAAAGATTATTTGTTTTATGTGCCTTTTACATGTGGTATAATTACAAAGAGCTTTTTATGAGGAGGTAGGATATGAAAGTTGCATTTCATACGCTGGGATGTAAAGTCAACCAATATGAGACCGAAGCTATGATGAAGGATTTCAGGCAGCAGGGCTATGAAATAGTTGACGAGAGAGATTATGCAGATGTCTACATTATAAATACATGTACGGTAACTGCTGTTGCTGACAGAAAGTCACGTCAGTATATCCGGAGGATGAAAAGCGTCAATCCTGACAGCGTGGTTGCAGTGACCGGATGCTATGCACAGATAAAGCCGGAGGAGGTGGCTGCAGTCGAAGGTGTGGACATTGTGGCAGGAACCAATGAAAAAAGTCATATTGCAGAATATATTGCAGACTTCTTCGAGGATCATGTGCCGCAGGTGCATATCAGAGGATATGAGGAGCTGGATGCGTATGAGGAGACCGGAACTGTGGCCAGCACTGAGAACAGAACCCGTGCCTATATCAAGATACAGGAGGGCTGCAACAGATTCTGTTCATACTGTGTCATACCTTATGCCAGAGGCAAAGTAAGGAGCAGAGGGCTGGATGAAATTGTAGAAGAAGCAGAACAGCTTATCGATGCAGGGTATAAGGAACTGGTACTGACAGGTATAAACACTGCGCTTTATGATATGGAAAACGGACGTGATGGAGGAGATGGCATTTATGGTGTTGAAAAGGTTATCGCGGCGCTTGACGCTATTGATGGAGATTTCAGGATCAGGCTGAGTTCACTGGAGCCTGCGGTAGTCAATGCGGAATATGTAAGCCGCCTGCTTAAGTACGATAAGCTCTGCCATCACATGCATCTTTCCGCCCAGAGCGGAAGCGATGCAGTGCTTGAAGCAATGAACAGGCCTTACAGCAGGCAGGATTATACAGATATAGTCAGAGTGCTGAGGGAGTTTGACCCGTACTATGGAATATCTACGGATATTATAGTGGGATTCCCGGGAGAAAAAGAAAAGTATTTTGATGAAAGCTGCAGTCTTGTCAGGGAGTGTTCTTTTTGCAGAACCCATATATTCAAGTATTCAAAGCGACCTCTGACAAAGGCTGCCGGAATGGATGGACAGATAGACCCGGAGGTCAGAAACCGGCGCAGCGATAAGCTTCATAGCATCGGAGCCCGATCAGCAGAGGATTTTTTCAGAAAAAACGCCGGCAGGACAGAGATTGTTCTGCTGGAGGAAATCTATCCTGAGAAGAGAATAGCTACCGGATATACAGATAATTATACCCGGGTGTATATAGAGTACGATGATGAACAGGAAATAAGCAGGCTCCTCAATGAGTTTGTGGGAGTAAAGCTTCTGGAACCATTTGAAGAGGGAATGACTGCGAAGCTGTTATAGTTAATGTAAGGAGGTATTTGAAATGAAGGTTCTCATGATAAACGGAAGTCCCCACAAGGATAAATGTACTTATACCGCACTTCATGAGGTTGAAAAACGACTGAATATGCATGGAATAGAGACAGAAATGCTGTTTCTGGGAAATTATGCCATAGGCGGATGTATGGGATGCGGAGGATGCATCACGACACATCGCTGTGTTCGGGATGATATGGTGAATGCTATCATTGACAGAGCCGATGAATTTGACGGACTAGTTCTGGGATCACCGGTTTATTATGCATCTGCCAGTGGTCAGCTGTGTTCATTTATGGACAGACTGTTCTATGCCGGCAGCAGCAGATTCGCAGGCAAGCCTGGTGCGGCTGTGGTGTCCTGCAGAAGAGGCGGTGCAACGGCAGCCTTTGACAGACTCAATAAGTATTTTACCATCAACAATATGCCTATCGTTTCGTCCAACTACTGGAATCAGGTGCACGGCAACACTGTCGAGGAGGTACTTCAGGATGAAGAAGGAATGCAGACCATGAGGATGCTGGGAGAGAACATGGCATGGCTGCTCAAAGTAATTGATGCCGGCCGCAGGGCAGGTGTTCCGGATCCGGTATATGAGAAAAAAATCAAGACTAATTTTATTTAGGGACGTGTCTGCCCGGATATTGTGATATAATATATCCGGTACTTAATGAAAGGAAGTGAAATCATGACCGATTGTATTTTCTGCAAGATAGCAGCCGGCGAAATACCTTCAAATAAAGTATATGAAGATGACAGGATACTGTGTTTCCATGATCTTGATCCGCAGGCGCCTGTACATGTGCTTATCATACCTAAGAAGCATATCGAGTCTATTGATGTTGTGACAGAAGATGATAAGGAGCTTCTCGGATACATAATGATCAAGGTACAGGAAATAGCTGCGAAGCTGGGGCTTGAGAACGGATACCGCCTTGTCAACAACTGTGGCGAAGACGGACTGCAGACTGTTCAGCATCTCCATTTCCACCTGCTGGGAAAGAGAAAAATGACATGGCCTCCAGGCTGATGATATCAGGTGTACTGGAATCGCTGGAAGATATTGAGCAAAAACTTCTTGCATAACACGAAAGAAAATAGTATAATAGCAATGTTATAGGCAAGCCGTTCTGAAGGCACAATGATTTAGATAAAGTCAGGAGGTGAAATGGAAATGGCACAGGTAATCGTAAGAGAAAACGAAAGCTTGGAGAGCGCTTTAAAGAGATTCAAGAGATCTTGCGCGAGAGATGGCGTTATGTCTGAACTGAGAAAGAGAGAACATTACGAAAAACCAAGCGTAAAAAGAAAGAAGAAGTCTGAAGCTGCAAGAAAAAAGGCTAAGAAATACTAAGCTGCAGAAGAAGATAGATTAGAGGTGTTGTAATTGACCTTAAAAGAAAGATTAAATGCTGACTTTAAGGAAGCAATGAAAAACAAGCAGACGGTCCGAAAGGAAACCATAAGCTTTGTCAGAGCTGCTATCAAGCAGTATGAAGTAGATAACAGAGAAGAAATCGATGATGCAGGGATTGCGTCCATTTTAGCCAAGCAGGTGAAAATGAGAAAAGATGCCCTCGCTGATTTTGAATCTGCCGGAAGAACTGATTTATTAGATTCCTATAACGCTGAAATTGAAGTCCTGATGGATTACATGCCAAAACAGCTGACTGCTGACGAGATCATGGGTATCGTAAGAGAAACAGCAGCCGAGATGGGTGTTGAGCAGGGCAGCGGCAGAGCCGGCATGGGCAAGCTCATGGGTAAGGTGATGCCTAAAGTCAAGGGCGTTGCAGACGGCAATGATGTTAAAGATGCTGTGCAGCAGTTTCTTGGGTAACTGAATATTAATGACGGACCCGGTACTGGAAATGTACCGGGTTTTTACATTTAAGGATATTATATTGCTGTATATGTGGTATTTTTATGTTTATATCGTTGGAAATTCTTTCGTGACTTTGAAAATAATTCAATGGAGTGATATAATCTTACAGGTATTTGAGAAAATCAGATTAATTAAGAGGTGACATAAATATGATTTCAAATGCGATGTTCATAACATACACGATAATGTGCTTCCTAGGTCTGCAGGCAATTACTCTTATAGTTATTCTGACAAAGCGCAATGACGCAGGAAACAGAAATCTTATGAAGGCTACCAGAAATTTTGTTGTTATTTCATTTGCCCTGGGGCTATATTATTATATTACATACTATCGTGAGCTCGTACTGGGCGAATTTGCTACAGGGCCTGTTGTCAGAGGTTTTGATGGTGTGATATTCTATGCCATGGGATACAGCTGGATAAAACTGATAGATAATATCGCAGGTGTGGAGAACGACAGTATAAAAATTCTGAGAAAGCATACCAGGGTGGTTTTCCCGTGCCTCATGGTGCTTTCAGCTATTGTGTACATTTTCGTTCTTGATGCCTATTACAATACAGACTCATTCGTGGAAGAAGTGATAACTATAGTGTCTGAGGCACTGCTTGGGATAGTAGTAATCTGGTACACATGCAAATATGTTTCATGGGCATACAGGGAGCTTGTGGACAGTGCAAGCAGGAAATATATAATGGTAGTAAGTATTTTTGTATGCTTCAATAACTTATGGAATAACTGTGTTGCGGCATTTGTGTTTATCAAGGCTGTGTCCCTGTCGGTGATGTGCTCGAATCTGTATGCAGTGACCTCCATACTGCTTCTTATTACAAATCTTCTTACATTATGTTATGTATATAAAAAGGATTTCACTCCTATTTTTTTCGGACACGAAGAAAAGGGTTCAAAACACCTTACTGAGGAAGAGGCTGTGGATATGGTAGCTAGGGATCATAAGCTTACGGAAAGGGAACGTGATGTGATGCTGCTGGCTTATGAAGGTCTGACCAATCCTGATATTGCAGAGAAACTTTTTATATCCAGACATACAGTGAAGAGACATATGCATAATATTTTTGAAAAGCTGGATGTATCTACAAGAATGGAACTGGCCCATCTGGTTCAGTCACAGATGAACAGCGGTAAATAGAAGGAAACTTGTATATAATCAAGTGAATACAGCTAAAGAAACAACCTGTCATCAGGTTGTTTTTTTTACTTTAAATGTTGAAATTTCAATAGGTATACCCATGTGGTCCATAGTGTCTGGCACCTTTGGATGCCGGTTTGGACCGATTGGCTAATTGTTTTCTGCCTTTTCAGGACATAGAATAGCGATGCGATTGTTGCTAACGCATCCTTATGTTACAGCATCGGATGCTTACAATTAAATCGAACTAAAAAATCAAAACTAAATAACTGGAGGATTTATCTTATGAAATTACTTATTATCGGAGCAGGTGGAGTTGGAACATCAGCAGCTATGATCATCAAGAGACAGGGAGCAGAAGCTGACTGGGCGGAAAAAGTCGTAATAGCAGATTATGATAAAGCAAGAGCAGATAAAGTTGCTAATGAAATCTGCGGCGGCGGCAAATTCGTACCTGCGCAGATCAACGCTATGGACGCAGAAAGCATCAAGGCAGTAGTAAAGGAACACGATATCGATTTCGCTATGAACGCATGTGATCCTAGAATGAATGAAACAATCTTTGATACATGTCTTGAAGCTAAAATCGGATACCTTGACTGTGCTATGACACTGGGAACTCCACATCCGGAAAAACCGTATGAACTGTCAAATATCAAACTTGGTGACTATCAGTTCGCTAAGCAGAAGGAATGGGAAGCATCAGGCAAGATTGCAGTATGCGGTTCAGGTGTTGAACCTGGTATGGCTGATGTATTCGCCAAGTATGCAGCAACTCAT
>JALEQY010000039.1 GCA_022763735.1 Clostridiales bacterium | reverse complement strand
GCACAGCTGGAAGCAGATATGTGCGCACAAAAATAATCAGTAGCCCATTATGAATTGATTCTCTAACTCTCATGCAGTATTCCAATGCCTGAGAGTTTTTAATTCTGTTACTCTTTATCAGCCAGGTACTCTGTAATCGCTTCTTCAACTGTTGAGTTAATAGAACATTGCTGAGAAAACGAATACATCGCCAGTTTCTTATGCATTTCAGGTGATATTCTAATATTAAAAGAACCCTTATATGTCTTTTCAGGTGTTAACCCTTCTTTTTCACACAGTGACAAATAATCATCTACAGCATTTTGAAAATCACTTTTTAATGTTTTAATGCTGTCACCTTCATAAGAAATAAGAGAATTAATTCCAAGTACTTTTCCAAATAAAATATCATCTTTATCCGAATATTCCACGCTTCCATAATATCCTTTATACTCAATCAGGTTATTCACACTAATTCCTCCCTGCTCAGCACCTCAATTACCTGCTTTATCTGATATCGCTTTAATACATTGCCGGGATGCGGTCTATGCAGCGAAATCACTACTTCATCATGTACAAAAGCAACTCTTGAGCCACTGCTTCTGCCTTTGTTATATATGCTAAACCCCAATGATTTAAGTAATTTTTCAAGTTCATCAAAAGTGTAATCTTTTGGTTCTGATTTTAGCCTTGCTATAGCTTTTTTCTTTACTGTGAAAGCTCATCACTCCATTCATTATAATATCAGAGGCTCTGGTTTGCAACTATTTTTTAGTTGCACTTCTTTCCTCCATGCACTTTCGTGTTACGTTTATTATATTATAAGTCCTTTAGTATTACGCTGCAGTATATGTCTATCCATTCTGAATTTAAACTATCACCTGTGTCCTGATAAATGGTTTACGGCATAGTTGTCTGACAAATAATTTCATATAGCCTCCTGCTCAGAACAAAAACTGCACCAGCACCATATACACTACTGTACCGCCTGCAATAGACAGCAGCATCTGCCTTTTCCACAGATGCAGCACCACCGTCACAGCAATTCCGACCAGCTCAGGTAACCCGTGGCTTCCTTCAAAAACACTCACATCCTTCAGGCAATACACCACCAGCATACCGAATATGGCTGCAGGCAGCGCCTTACCGAGATACTGTATATAACGTGGCGTAGGCTTGTCCGATGAAAATGCGATAAACGGAGAAAACCTCGTCAGCATCGTTCCCAGCACGCACAGACCTATCGTTATTATCTGCTCATATATTGTCATCCAGATACCCCGCTTTCTCTATTTTTCCTCTGAGGCCTGTCAGCAGCACAACTATGCATATCATCGCCGGTATCATGAAATTATCTGAACCGAAGACGAGCAGGCAACCCAGAGAACTCAGGACACCTATATAAGCAGTATAGTGTGCCTTTTCCTTCATCCACTGCTCCATGAATATCACCACGAACATGGCCGTCATAACAAATTCCAGACCTTCTGTGTTAAAGGTCATGAGGGATCCGGCAAGACCGCCTATGGTGACGCCGGTGACCCAGTAGAGGTAGTCCAGCAGTGTGGTGAAAAAATAAAACCAGCCTTTATCCACGTCCTGCGGGATTTCGGCGGTATAGTTTATGGAAAAGGTTTCGTCGCACATGCCGAATATGAGCCAGGCTTTTTTCCAGCCGGTGTCTTTGTATTTTTCCAGCATGGAGATGCCGTAAAATATGTGTCTTGCCTGTATCATCAGCGTCATGATGAAGGTCTGCAGGGGTGCGAAGGGTGCCAGCAGCATTGTCACTGCCACGAATTCCAGAGAACCGCCGAATATAACCATGCTCATTATCATCGGGTAGACGAAGCTGAATCCGGAAATATTCATGTAAATCCCGTATGCCAGTCCCAGAAACCAGAAACCTGCGAATATAGGTATTGTGTATGGAAAGGCTGCTTTGAGAGCCTTTATTCTTCTGCCGTTCAAAACCATGTGCTCCTTTGATGCATATTCGCTAAAAAGTGTACCACCGCTTCATAAAAGAATCAAGCTCAGGCAGAAAAAATCCCCGTGTTCCCTTATTATGGAACACGGGGACATGCTGGATTAAATCAATCCGGCAGATGTTTTATTCTTTTACGATATATTTCATGATTTTTCTAGAAGCTGTAGGCTGGCTTATGTTCAGATATTCTGCGACGCCGATGGTAGTTCCGCACTTTTCATAGGCTTCGGTTATCATCTGGCGTTCAAGCTGTTCCACGGCTTCGTTCAGACCGCCTATATTATCTATCGGGTATTTCATTGTATCTCTATAGTCTTCTACGAGTTCCTTTGGCAGATCATCAACGCTTATTTCGCTTTTTTCGCTGGTTACTATTGTCCTTTCAATAACATTTGACAATTCCCTGACATTGCCGGGCCACGGATAACGCACCATAGCTTCAATCGCTTTCGGGCTGAAACGTTTCTCGATATTATAGCTTTTATTGAACTTCTCTGTAAAAAAGTTCACCATAGGTATTATATCTTCTTTTCTGTCTGCCAGCGCCGGGATCTGAATATTGACTACGTTGAGCCTGTAATAAAGGTCTTTCCTGAATTTGCCTTCATCCGAATATTTTTCAAGCTCCCGGTTTGATGCGGCAATAAGCCTGAAATCAACTTTTATCGGCTTTGTCCCGCCCACTCGCGTTATGGTTTTATCCTGTATCGCTTTGAGAAGTTTTGCCTGCAGCGTTATTGGCATTTCTGATATTTCATCAAGGAGAAGTGTACCTTTGTCCGCAAGCTCTATCAGACCTACCTTCCCGCTTGAACC
>JALEQY010000027.1 GCA_022763735.1 Clostridiales bacterium | reverse complement strand
TCGGTTTGACGAGAAGATATCTCACATTTTTTTCAGGGCTTTCGAAAACAAGCTTCCTGTTCTGTTCATAATATCCCGGGCAGTCGAAACCTATCGATGCCAGCATGTCGTAAACCTGATCCCCGAGTCTTCCTTTTGGCAGTGCTATGTTTAACATTATTTTTCCTCCTTTACCGGTTTACCGTCTATGAGAACATATTTCTCCCTGTATCTGAGACAATCCGGAACTGCTGTCTCGGTCCGTACAGAAAGGCCTTCCTTCTGAAGCACTCCGGCTGCCTTCAGCACTGATGTCAGTGAATCATTTTCATCATACACCAGGACAGCATCCACGTCATATTTTGACTGGATCTGCTGACCTTTGTTAAGCTCGTCCAGATAAACGGCAAACCCTACGGCTCCCGCATCCTTTCCGAACAGCTTCATGGCCTTGTCATACTGTCCTCCCGACAGCACACATCCCGGCAGACCACGTATATATCCTCGGAACACAATACCGTTGTAGTAATCTATATCATTGACCATCGACAGATCCAGCTGAATATTCTTTGAATATCCAAGACTTTTGAGGGCGCTGCAGTATTCCTGCAGTTCTTCTATATCCTGAAGCATTTCATCGTTAAGAGCCATACTCCTTGCCTTCTTTATCGTCTTACCCATCTCTCCGTAAAGGAACGGGATCTGGCATAGTATTTCTGTAGTCTCAGAGTCAAGTCCTGCCTTTGCTGCAGCCTGCGTGACTCCTGTGACATTCTTCTGTCTGATGTTATTGAGAATCTCCAGATAAAGCGTTTCTCCCAGCTGCAGAGCTTCCAGCAGATGCACGGTATAATGCATGTGTGATATTTCCAGCAGATAATCACTGTCGATTGTTTTGAGGGTCTTTGCGGCAAGCACAATAACCTCGAGAATGCTGTGTCTGTTGATGTGCCCCAGATATTCCAGCCCCATCTGGCTGATTTCCTTGAAAGCGTGATTCTCTTTGTTTTCTCTGTAAACGTTTTCTATGTAATAAAGCTTCTCGCTTTTTTCCTTTGTTGCCCTCGTATTATTGACTACACTTAATGTAACGTCCGGCTTCATAGCCAGAAGTCTGCCGTCAAGATCAGTGAATGTCAGCACCTTGTCTCCTGCAATAAAGTCTCTGTTTGCTGCATAAAGAGAATATTCCTCAAATTTTCCTATTTTATATTTCCTGTAGCCGTATTTCTCATATAACCCCCTGAGTTCAAGGGTCGCCCTTTCGTCAGCCTTTAAATTGTATTTCATATCGCATCTCCTCGCATGATGATTTAACAACACCGGGAACAACAATTCAGTTCTCCCATCTCCATCTTTATCGCTTTACTGCGTTATAACGTTATTGTGATAACGCAGCAGCGTTTTACAGCTCTATATTATATTCTACTGCTGCTGTATTGTCCAGTGTTTTCTCGGCTTTACTTTATCTGTAACAAGAAAGAAAACAACAGCTCCTGCAGCCGTTGCCAGCGATGCTATACCTGTAAGCAGCTTTGTACTTCCAAGATCAAGTATCACACCGCCGCTCAGACTTGAAAACACAGTGGTTATGGTAACCATCGTTGTGAATAGAGCCTGTCCCTTTACAGCTTCTTCCTTGCTGATCACTTCATCAGTGAAATGCACCATCGCCGGTAGAAACAGCGCGAATGAAACCAGCTGCAGAAGCTGTGCCGCGAAAATCATCACTACCGAATCGGCAAGCCAGCACAGAACGATCTTGGCAGTAAATCCGGCAGCTGCGACCTTCAGCATCATCTGGCATGAGAATCTACTTCTCAGCAGGTCAAAACATACCATTGTAGGAATCTCCAGAAAAGCCATAAGAGACAGTATTCTGCCCATATCCTCACTGTTTCCTCCAACAGCGGAAACAATCTGCATCATATAATTATTGAGAATGGAATTGCTGAAATACAGACCTGTTACTCCAAGGTTCAACACAAAAAACATCTTGTTTCTTCTGATAAACTGAATCAGATTTATTTCTGATTCATGTTCTTCATCGGACTTCACTATGTCCGTACTCATTTTTTCAGCAAGAAGTCTGCCTTCAGCCTTCCGGTAATGTCTTCCCGCAGCGACCAGACTCATCAGCAGCATAGCCAGAACAACCTCGCCTGTTACCGGCATTACCATAATACCGTACTTTTCCACAAATGACCCCAGAATTGCAACAAGCACTGAATATGCCAGCGATCCCATACTTCTTGCTATCCCGAAGTTTATATGTATACCGCACGCTTCCAGTTTGAATGTCATTGAATTGAAAAGAGGCTGCAGTACCGTATGCCATGCGATAAGCAATATGAAAACAAGAGCCAGACCATACGATCTGCCTCTGAAGACAAAAAGTCCCACAGTCATAATTATCATCATAACTGTCATCATTTCTGTAATACCAACCAGAGAAAAACGTTTTGTCCTGTCGGCAAAATCTCCGGTCACCGGCTGCAGTATCACCGCCAGTATATTGGCTGCAGCAAGAACTATACCGATTTCGGAATTTGTATAGTCATTGGCCAGCAGGAAAACGGATGCAAAACTGCTTGCGACACCGTAAAACATCCAGTACGTTCCATGAATGCATGCATAATCAAAATTAAGTAATTTTTTCATTTTCTTTTCCTGTTGATCACAGAAGCCAGGTATGCTGCCCCGAATCCGTTGTCAATATTAACAACTCCTACACCGTTGGCACAGCTGTTCAGCATTGAAAGCAGCGCAGACAGTCCTCCCAGATTTGCTCCATATCCGATACTTGTCGGTACTGCAATAACCGGAACATCAACAAGACCTCCCACCACGCTGGCAAGTGCTCCCTCCATTCCGGCAATGACAATGATGACATCCGCACTTCTGATTTCATCCAGTCTGTTGAACAGTCTGTGGATTCCGGCGACGCCCACATCATAAATGCGGCTCACACTGTTGCCCATAAGTTCTGCAGTTACTGCAGCCTCTTCTGCAACAGGAATATCTGCTGTTCCCGCAGTCATCACAGCAACTGTACCCATGTGGCAGCTGCGTTCCGCATCTTCTGGATTCCTTACAGTTATTATAGATGCAGTCTCAAAAAATTCAGCATCCGGCAGTTTTTCCAGAACAGCTTCATAATCATTGAAAGATGCACGTGTCCCCATGATATTTCCGCCCTTTGATACGAGCTCTGCCATAATATCTCTTATCTGTTCCGGCTTCTTACCCTGACAGTAGACGACCTCCGGGAATCCTGTACGGATAGCTCTGTGGTTATCAACATTTGCAAAACCCAGATCTTTATACGGAAGATCTCTCAGCGCTGCACATGCATCATCCACTGAAGTCTCTCCTGTATGCACTTTCTGCAGCAGCTCTCTAATCATCTTCTCGTCCATCGAATCAACTCCTGCCTGCTATTATGCCTGGACTGCATTCACTATCTGATCTTCCACAAGTATATCAGCATCCACACCGTATTTTTCCTTGAGTTTTCCGAGCACCTCAAAATGAGGCTGCTGCGTATGCTTCTTCTGTGCCTCACGGCTTTCCCACTGTTCCCATAAGAACATTTCTGTCTCTGACTCTGCGGGATAGTAATACTCATACCTGATACAGCCATCTTCTGCTCTTGACTTGTCTATTATACCGTTTTCTCTTACTTCTCTGTAGTAATTATCTCTGTCTTCCTTTGTTTTAAGCGTATATGTCACATAATAATTTGTCATTTCAGTTTCCTCCTCATTTCTTCGATTTTTTCTGTTTTATTATATTACACGAAAGCATCTGCCGCAATACTGGCTGTCATTGTCATTCTCTGCATTCATTTTCTCCTGCTGAACCCTGATCAGCACTGGAAATATACACGCTTGCAATAATCACTGCCGCACCTGCAATCTGCTGTAGTGTGAAGGTTTCGTGCAGTACTGCCACGCCTGCAATTATTGATATTACCGTAGTAAGATTTGCAAAAATCGATGCCTCAGACACTGACACATGTGAACTTCCGTAATTAAGGGCAATAAAAGCTGCCACAGATGAAGCCACTGCCAGATATATGATGCATCCCCAGAACTCAGGCATAGTGATAACATCTGCTATCAGTCTTTCATAATCACCCGCACATAAGATGAGCGCAAAGCATACATACACGGCACTTCCTGTACCGAACATCACATAGGTCCTTTCCAGAGGATTGAAATGCTCACCGGCTTTCTTGCTGAAAACATAAAACAATGCCCCTGCAACGACAGCCGCCATCAGAATCGCTGTCCCTGCGACAGACGATTTCATTCCCTCTGCACCCAGCGTCGTCAGAGCCACACCGGCAACGGATGTCAGTGCACATATTATCTGCTTTTTTGAAACAGCAGCCTTCATGATGATAACATCAGATATCACTCCCATTACCGGAATCACAGCTATTATCGTTCCTGCAAAGGCAGAGGATGTGAATTTTATTCCATAGCTTTCCGCAGCAAAATATATCACAGGCTGGAAAAGAGCCAGAAGCAGGACGTCCTTGAGAGGCTTGCCCCTGAGAGAAAATCTTACAAGCGGCTCACCGTCCCTGTTTTTAATCAGCCTGCCGAATATCACAATTATGTTGAGCACTGCAAAAGCCGTCAGAAACCTGGCAGCCAGCAGTACACCAGGTACAGTCATCTGCAGCGCCACCTTGGAAAACAGGAAACTGAATCCGAAAATTGTATTACCTGCAATTACTGCTGCCAATGCTTTAGCCCTCAAGTTCATAAGTTTCTCCTTTCTGTGAAACATTATAACATCACATCGACAGCTGTTCAATCGCTAACCACGTCATAAACATTCAAAAACCGCAACATAGTACATTAAAATAGTAGTATAATATTCTTTATCAAGAAAGGAGTGAAATCGTGGACGACAATACAGAGTCACCAAATTTACAGACTGAAATCATACAGTCACAAAACCTGAAATCAGAAAAACGTATTCTAAGAATTTCTTTCACAGGAAGTGTGCTTTTCCTTCTTTCGGAATGCATTGCAGCTTTCCTGACACATTCTCAGGCAGTTCTTATGGACTGCATTTATGATCTTGTGGACCTTGCTATGCTGGGACCTTTCATGATACTTGTGCCGAAGCTCTACAAGCCTGTAACTGAACGCTGGCCCTACGGTCTTTCTCAGATAGAGTCACTTTTCATTATAATCAAATGCGGTCTGCTGCTGTTTCTGGATATACAGCTTATTACAGACAGTATAGAACTCATTCTGGACGGAGGACATGTGGTCAATGCCGGAGCAGTTGCTGTCTTCGAACTGTCAGTGTCCGTATCATGCATTATAATGTTTTTTATTCTCAGATATCTGAACAGGAAATTTTCTTCACCTACTGTAAACGCCGAACTATATATATGGAAACTTGATTCCTACAGTACTGCAGGAGTCGGTATGGCATTCGTTGTACAGCTGATATTGCAGCACACGCCGCTTTCATGGATTGTCCCTTTTGTTGATCCGGGAATTGCGATAATCATGGCCGTGATCCTGCTCAAGGAACCTGTAGTCATGATCTGGGATGCCATCAAGAGTCTCATCCTGCTTGCTCCGAAAGAAGAAGTGATAGAGCACATAAGGGAGATTACAGGATCTGAGCTTTCCATGCATGATATAGAAATTGATTTTCTGGATGTTGTAAAGACAGGACGAAAAGTATGGATCGATATATACATAGTCCAGAAGGACAATATGCTTGACTTGAAAATACTCAAATCTGCACAGGAGAAGATAATAAAAAAACTCCGTGCAGAATACGATAACGTGTTTATCGAGCTTATTCCGGAGCTTAAATATATTAAATAACGGTTTTAAAAAAGAATGCTGCTGCATTAATGCTTAGTATTAATGCGGCAGCATTTTTATTATGTCAAAGCATGGTACCAGTCTGCAGAGATATTCAGACTCAGCTATATTCTCTTTTCCAGACAGACCAGATTCACATCTGGGATCCCGTTGAACGTGGTCGGTACGATTGACACTTCATCATATCCAAGTCTTCTGTAAAGTGAACGTGCTGCTTTATTCTTCTCATTCGTATCCATTCTCAGGTAACGGCAGCCGTGTTCCAGCGCGTACTTTTCATAGAACGCCACGAATTCTGTTCCGAACCCTCTGCCTTTTACAGCAGGAGAAACCACAAGAGTATGAAAAACCATCACCTCATCATCCGGCACATCATACTTCCACTCCGCATCTTTGTACTCAGGGCACTGGCACTGGTTGATCCTGCCGGCAGCGACAATACACCCGTCATCCTCACCGACGAACATATCATTTTCCATAACAGCAGCCTCTGCCGTCTCTCTTGTCGGATATATTCCTCTGATCCATCCTATATAAGCCCTGCCTGTCTCCTCAGCTTCATGCAGCTCATCATATATCTCTGCAATCCTGTCAATATCCGCCATACACGCTTTTCTGAAATTCACCATAACTGTCTGCCTCCCGACTTCCTGTTACACACGTATTATTCTGCCTTCTTTTCTGGCCGGAGCAACAGGATATTCACAGTCTCTATAGCCCAGAATACAGTTGCCCACTCCGAAATAGCCGGCATCAACACCCCATTCTGCCATAAGTTCCTTGCCTTCCTGGGAATCAAAAACTTCCTTTGCGCGATGTATCCAGCAGGAATCAACACCGATAGAATGTGCCGCCAGCATCATATTTCCTATTACCAGACTACCGTCCTCTACGCACGTCACTCGCTCCCTGTCTGCGAAAACTGTTATTACAGTAGGTGCTCCATAAAACGGATCAGTATCAGCACCCATAACAGCCGCATTCATCTTCGACAGTCTGGCGATAGTATCCTTGTCCTGAACAACTACCAGCTTTGTTGCCTGCTGTCCCCTGCCGCTTGCTGCATACAGTCCCGCTTCAAGAATCTGCTCAAGCTCGGTATCCTTTATCTGCTCGGACTTGTATTTTCTGATGCTCCTGCGCTCCTTCATTGCTTTGATTATTTCGTTCATGCTACAATGTTCCCCTTTCGTATTACCATATTTTTATTGCATGATAATTCTATCAGACCTGAACACTTGATGTCAACACGCCCCGATGCAGAGACCGCTTCACCCATCCCGAAACGAGATGAATGAAGCGGCCTCTGCTATCTGTTGTATATTAAGTTAAAATGGAAGTATTTTAACTTTTACTTATCTAAATACTCGTCAATACTTGCAGCTGCAGTCTTGCCGGCACCCATAGCCATTATTACAGTTGCCGCACCAGTCACTGCATCACCGCCGGCAAACACACCTTCACGGTTCGTTGCAGCACCCTCATCTGTACCGATTCCTCCCCTTTCATTCGCTTCAAGGTTATCGGTGGTTTCGAGGATAAGCCTGTTGAGCTTTGTTCCGATTGCCATGATAACACAGTCAACATCAAGTACGAAGTTGGAACCTTCTTTAGCAACAGGGCGTCTTCTTCCCGAAGCATCGGGCTCTCCCAGTTCCATTTCGACACATTCAAGACCGGTCACATAACCATCTTCATCTCCGATGATCGCTACAGGATTCTTCAGAAGCTGGAAATCAATTCCCTCTTCAACAGCATGATGTATCTCCTCTTTTCTTGCAGGAATCTCATCCATTGAACGTCTGTAAACTATGTATACCTTCTCTGCACCCATTCTCTTGGCACACCTGGCCGCATCCATAGCAACATTACCGCCTCCTACAACTGCGATACGCTTAGCCTTCTGAACAGGTGTATCATATTCAGGCAGATAACCCTTCATCAGATTGATACGTGTCAGATACTCATTAGCCGAGCATACCCCCAGCAGATTTTCTCCCGGTATATTCATGAATGACGGCAGCCCTGCACCAGTACCCACAAATACCGCTTCATATCCATCGTCAAACAGCTCATCAACTGTCTCGGACCTGCCTATAACAGCGTTATTTATGAACCTGACACCCTTTTTTTCAAGCTTTGATACCTCAGCTGCAACGATGTCCTTGGGCAGTCTGAATTCAGGTATTCCGTAGGCAAGCACTCCTCCAGGTTTATGAAGACTTTCGTAAACCGTCACATCATATCCCTTCGCTGCCAGATCTCCGGCGCATGTAAGACCCGCAGGACCGGCTCCTACTACAGCCACCTTTTTACCTTCACCGTCACAAGCCTTCTCAGTGCCTTCAGACTCCTCAGCATGCTCTGCATGCCAGTCAGCCACAAATCGCTCCAGTCTTCCGATGGACACAGGTTCACCGTTCACACCCTGAACGCAGAGTCCTTCACACTGATTCTCCTGAGGGCATACCCTGCCGCAGATCCTCGGCAGCGCACTTGTTTCGCTGATTATCTGATATGCTTCCTCAAACTCACCTTCTGCAATCTTTGCCACAAATTCAGGAATTCTGACCATTACTGGACACCCCTTTGTGCAAGGCTTCTTCCTGCATCTGAGACATCTCATAGCTTCATTTATAGCCATCTGCGGTGTATACCCGCACGCAACCTCTTCGAAGTTTCCGGCCCTTACCACCGGATCCTGCTCCGGCATCGGGTTCTTTACCTTTTTCAGATTAATCATGGTAACGCACACCTCCTGTCAGGCGGCAGATATGAGCCGCATCCTCTTTTTCCTGCTCTTTATAGAATGAATTTCTCCTGATCAGTTCATCCCAGTCCACAAGACTTCCGTCAAATTCAGGTCCGTCAACGCAGACAAACTTGTTTTCTCCTCCGATTATAGCTCTGCATCCGCCGCACATTCCTGTACCATCCACCATATACGCAGTCAGGGATGCAACAGACGGGATACCATAATCAGCAGCAATTTTACATACGAATTTCATCATTACCGGAGGTCCCACCGCAACTATCTCGTCATACTCATTTCCTGCTTCAATCAGCGCCTTCAGCTTATCAGTGGTGAAGCCCTTTTCACCGTATGAGCCGTCATCGGTTGTTATATAAAGATTCTCGGTACCGTCCCTGAATTCATCCTCCAGTATAACCCTATCCTTATACTTGAAGCCGGCAATCATATCCACATGAATTCCTTCCTTGTGCATTCCGGTTGCCAGCGGATATGCCAGTGCGTTGCCTGTTCCTCCGCCCACAACAGCTACACGCTTAAGTCCTTCCATATGTGTAGGCTTGCCC
>JALEQY010000026.1 GCA_022763735.1 Clostridiales bacterium | reverse complement strand
CTTTTTACAGGTGATGCGGGAAGAACACCTGAGAAAGATATGATTGAGGCAGGAGAAAATCTTGAGGCGGATCTGCTTCAGGCAGGACATCATGGCAGCAGCACGTCAAACAGCTATTATCTGCTCAGGGAATCAAACCCGGAATATGTTGTGATATCATGTGGAGAAGGAAATATGTACGGTCATCCTCATGAGGAGGCTCTGAGCAGATTCAGCGATCTGGGTGCGGAAGTGTTCAGAACTGATACTCAGGGAACGATTATTGCGGAAAGTGATGGACGTGAACTGACATTTAACTGCGAAGGCAGTAAGGCATCAGGGACGCATACCGATGATTACGAGGAGGCTTCATATATAGGCAATCTGAATTCGAAAAAATTTCATGATCCGGATTGCAGCGGGCTTCCGGACGAGGATAACAGAGTTTATTTCAGGACAAGAGCAGCCGCTGTCGATGCAGGATATGAACCATGTGGACGGTGCAGACCGTAACAGATAATTAATACAAAAGGATAGGATATGATCAGAAAGATAATATGTACAGTGCTGGTTTCATTTGTTGTATGCAGTGTTTCGGTTTCTGAATGTTATGGAGCAGCTGAAGATACCCACAGTATTTATCGTGATAATTCGTCACAGGTAATGCATTGCAGGAATTTCATGGAATGTTTTTCTGAAACTTTAATGGGAAACAGTACTTCAGTCAGTGGTATAGATACAGACATTGTCAGAAAAGCCGATTCAGATATCATCGACCAGGTGACTGTTGAACCGGCGTATGGCAGGAAACTCGAACTGCAGATGTATGAACAGGGCAGATGGGTTACAAAACAGACTGTAAAACTCGGTAATGGAAGAAAAGAAACAATTAATCTGAAATATCCGTATGAATGGAAAAAAACTGAGTATACAAAATGGCGCATATATATTGCCGGAAGCCGGTATGGCAGGGAGTATTCGAGTATACCTGTGAGAATTACAGCCAGAAGATACTATCAGAACCCTCCGCAGTATATTCAGATCAGCAATAGTATTGTAAAAAGAGACTCAGGCGGATATGATCTGAGTTATGGATATATGGGACTTAAGGTTAAGGCTGTGAATAACTATTTTGGAATAGGGGACAGCCACTGGCCAAGATATGACGATGATACCGAACAGCATGTCAGAGAGTTCCAGAGAGAAAAGGGAATTGAACCTTCAGGAAAAGTTGACAAGAAAACATGGCTGAGGATGGGGTTTTCTGAGAAGGACTGGTATACTCTGGGGTCATATGTGACTCCGGTGAAATCGGATCTGTCAAGTACAAAAGATCAGTTGGTGGAAATCATGATTTCGACAGCGATGAGCTATAGAAATGCTCCATATGTTGTCGGCGCATC
This sequence comes from Clostridiales bacterium, assembly GCA_022763735.1. GTDB lineage: Bacteria > Bacillota > Clostridia > Peptostreptococcales > Anaerovoracaceae > Lentihominibacter. Next base: position 6,318 of record JALEQY010000026.1, on the reverse strand, counting down.
AGGCAATACGTCACAAGGTACAGACTGTTCGGGACTTGTGATGCAGGCTCTTTATTCGGCAGGAGTCGATCCGTATCCGGTAAGTGTTGTAAGACACTCAAAACCAGGATATGAGTATGAGTCCAGAAATCTGTTCAAAAGCAGCAGATTCAGGAAGATTCCGTATGAAGACAGGAAAAGGGGAGATATTATTTTCTTTGAATCAGATGAAGGCGTAATAATACATGTGGGGATTTATCTGGGAAATGATAAAATGGTTCATTCATGGCCGGACAAGGTGATGGTTTCCCCGGTTGATACTGGAGAATGGGGCGGCATCGCAGGTGTACGCAGGGTATTCAACTGATAATTGCATAGAGAAAATATATATGGTATGATAAAGAGTGGGTTGAGATGCCCTCTTTTTATCTTTATAAATGAGATAAAAAAGAACAATACTGAATAAAGGTGGATAAAATGGCTTTTTTTAAAGATGTCAGAGATGACATCAGAACGATACTTGATAAAGACCCGGCGGCAAGAACCAGCCTGGAAGTGCTGCTGTGCTATCCAGGTGTATGGGCACTGATTTTTCATAAGCCTGCACACTGGCTTTACAGGCATAATCTGAAACTTCTTGCCAGAATAATATCACAGATCAGCAGATGGTTTACAGGAATTGAGATACATCCCGGGGCTGTTATCGGTAAAAGATGTTTCATAGATCACGGCATGGCAGTAATAATCGGCGAAACTACTGAAATCGGTGATGATGTTACAATCTATCAGGGAGCCACTCTCGGGGGTACCGGCAAGGATACAGGAAAACGTCATCCGACTATAGGCGACAGGGTGGTTATCAGTTCCGGAGCCAGAGTACTGGGACCGTTTAAAGTTGGCAATGATGTGAAAATCGGATCGGGTGCAGTTGTTCTGAAGGAAGTGCCAGACGGATGTACAGTCGTAGGTGTACCGGGAACGGTTGTAAGAAGAAACGGTAAACCGACATCGGAGCTGGATCAGGTTGATATGCCGGATCCTATCGCAGTCGAACTTGAGTGCCTCAGAAGAAGGATTGTGGAACTTGAAGAGATTATTATGGAGAATTTCGGCAGAGAAACCATCAAATCATGTGATGAGGATTGTCAGTATGCCAATATTCTAAGAGAAATTGAAGAGGGAGAACTGACAAAGGTTTTTTCTGCGGCGCCAGAACAGAATGAATCAGAGGAATCATCAGAAGAGGATAAAACGGCAGGAGCCGTAAACAGTGAAAATACAACGGAGGGATAAAATGAAGATTTACAATACACTCACAAGAAAGAAAGAAGAATTTGTACCTATCGAAGAGGGTACTGCTAAAATTTATGTCTGCGGTCCGACTGTGTACAACTATTTTCATATCGGAAATGCGAGGCCGTTTGTTGTGTTTGATACACTGAGAAAGTATCTGCAGTACAGAGGTTATAAGGTTAAATTCGTACAGAACTTCACTGATGTTGATGATAAGATTATCAACAGAGCCAGAGAGGAGCATCTTACAGCAAAGGAAGTAAGCGAGAAATATATTGAAGAATATTATAAGGACGCTGCAGCACTTAATGTTACTAAAGCAGATGTTCATCCGAGAGTGTCGGAACACATTCCTGAAATAATCGAGTTTGTTCAGACGCTGATAGACAAAGGATATGCATACGAAGTAAACGGCGATGTGTATTTTTCAACGAGAAAATTCAATGGATACGGCAAGCTTTCCGGGCAGAACATTGAGGATCTGGAATCAGGGGCAAGAATTGCTGTCGGTGAAATCAAGGAGGATCCGCTGGATTTCGCTCTCTGGAAGGCTCAGAAGGAAGAAGATGAAATAGCATGGGACTGCCCTTGGGGCAAGGGAAGACCGGGATGGCACATTGAGTGCTCGGCAATGTCAAAAAAACATCTGGGCGATACAATAGATATTCACGCTGGCGGACAGGATCTTCAGTTCCCGCATCATGAGAACGAAATAGCACAGTCGGAATGCTGCAACGGTGTGCCTTTTGCAAACTACTGGATGCATAATGGCTACATTACAATAGACAATGAGAAAATGTCAAAATCAAAGGGAAACTTCTTTACCGTCAGAGATATTCTCAAGGAGTATGACGGCGAAGTAATGAGATTCTTCCTGCTGTCAGGACATTACAGAAATCCTATAAATTTCAGCGATTCTCTGATGGAGCAGGCTAAAGCAGGACTGGGCAGAATGAGAAATGCCAAAGAAACCCTGAAGCATCTTATTGCCAATGGTAATGGAGAAATGACAGATGCAGAAAAGGAAGCACTGGCAGGCTACGATAAATACAGACAGGAATTCATCTCGGCGATGGATGATGATCTGAATACAGCAGATGCGATTTCTGCGATTTTCGAACTTATTACGGTAATTAATACAGCAGTGAGAGATGGCGCAAGCAGAGAGTTTGCAGAAAAGAGTCTTGATACGCTGATGGAGCTTGCATCTATAGTAGGACTTCTCCAGCAGGATGCTGACAAAGCTGTTGATGATGATATTCAGGCACTTGTTGATGAAAGACAGGAAGCAAGAAAAGCTAAAAACTTTGCAAGAGCGGATGAAATCAGAGATATGCTCAAGGCAAGAGGCATTACTCTCAAGGATACACCTCAGGGCGTTCAGATAATAAGAGAGTAAGCAGAGCAGAATAATGGAAAAAAAAGAACTCAGACAGATAAATACAACAGCACTGGCTTATCTGGGAGATGCTGTGTATGAACAGGCTGTTCGTGAACATATTCTCAGAAAAGGCACATATAACGCAAACAATCTTCACACTTCTGCAGTAAAATATGTCAAAGCACAGGCACAGGCCAATGTGATAAAATTGATTTATGATCAGCTTACAGAAGAAGAGCAGAGTCTTGTGAAGCGGGCCAGAAACAGGAAATACACCAGCAGATCGAGAAACACTGATCCCGTTACGTACAAATGGGCGACTGCTTTTGAAGCTCTGGTAGGATACCTGTACCTTGAAGAAAGCCGTGTCAGTGAGGAACGGCTGAACTGGGTAATTGAACAGGCAATTGAAATTACAGGTAAATGATATGTCAGCGAAACAGAAGAAAAAGAGAAAGGTCAGAAACAGGACTAAAGATGTCCTTTTTGACTATGTGAAAACCAACAATGAGTATACAGATGAGAACAGAAGAAGACAGGAAGAAGAAGGGCTGAGGTCGCAGGGCCTTAAGAACCTCAATGCGACAGAGAAAACCTGCATAGCAGTTATTGTGCTGGGTCTTATCGGTATAGTATTGAAATATTTTGTTTTCGGATAATCAGAATCAGTATTAGGAGAATAAATGAGTAAAGCAGATAAATTATTCGTGTCCATGTGTCAGGAAATACTTGAAAATGGTTTTTCCAGTGAAGGACAGAAAGTCAGAGCAAGATGGGAAGATGGGACTCCGGCACACACTATCAAGACGTTTGGTGTGGTAAACAGATATGATCTGCAGGATGAGTTTCCGGCTCTTACTCTGAGACCGACAGCTATCAGGTCCGCTGTCGATGAGATGTTGTGGATATGGCAGAAAAAATCAAATAATATCAGGGACCTCAACAGTCATATATGGGATGAGTGGGCTGATGAAAATGGTTCTATCGGCAAGGCATACGGATATCAGCTGGGAGTCAGATACAAGTTCCCGCATGGCGAGATGGATCAGGTTGATAACGTGATATGGCAGCTGAAAAACACTCCGTATTCCAGAAGGATTATGACCAATATATATAATTTCGGAGATCTTATGGAAATGGGCCTTGAACCATGTGCTTACAGTATGACCTTTAATGTTACAGGTGACAGGCTTAATGCGATTCTGAATCAGAGATCACAGGATATCCTGGCTGCAAATAACTGGAACGTAGTTCAGTATGCAGTGCTGGTTCATATGCTCGCACAGGTGACAGGTTTCAGGCCGGGTCAGCTGGTGCATGTGATTTCTGATGCACACATATACGACAGACATGTGGATATAATAAAAGAACTGATATCAAGGCCGCAGTATCCTGCACCGAAGTTCAGCCTGAATCCGGATATCACAGATTTCTACGACTTTACAGTTGATGATATCAGAATAGATGATTATCAGAAGAATCCGCAGATAAAGAATATACCGATAGCGATATAAAAATAAGTTTACATGAATAAAGTGCTTTGCATTATGCAGGGCACTTTGCATAAAGAGGAGAAAAATGAACGCGATAGTTGTAGTTGACAGAAAATGGGCAATCGGCAGAGATGGAGGACTTCTCGTACATCTGCCGGGAGATCTTAAATATTTCAGGGAAAGAACTCTTGGCAAGGTCAATGTTGTAGGCAGGAAGACGCTGCAGTCATTTCCCGGAGGCAAACCGCTGCCGGGAAGAACCAATGTGGTTCTCACCAGAGATATGAGCTTCGAAGCACAGGACTGTGTGATACTGCACAGCAGAGAAGAAGTGCTGGAGTATGCGGGGAAATATCCGGCTGAGGATGTTTTCATATCCGGCGGTGCTGAGGTTTACAGACAGTTTCTGGATGATTGTGATACGTTTTATGTGACAAAGATAGATGCGGAGTTTGAAGCCGACAGATTTTTTCCGGATCTGGATGAAATGGGACTGGAAGTGATCTGGAGCAGTGAGATTCAGGAAGAGAAGGGAATACGTTATCAGTTTTTGAAATACAGCAGAACAGGAGAGTCATGTCAGAAGTAATAATAGGCAGAAATGCAGTGATTGAAGCACTCAGAGGCGGCCGTGAAATCGAGAAATTAACCATCGCAAAGGGAGCTGAAGGATCTGTAAAGCAGATTGTCGCCAAAGCGAAGGATAGGAAAATCCCAATTTATTACAGCGATAAATCGAGGATGGACAAAACTGCATCCGGTGGAACCCACCAGGGTGTTATTGCAGTCGTTTCGGATTATGAATACTGCACAGTGGACGATATAATGGCACTGGCTGCAGAACGCGATGAAAAACCTTTCGTAATAATTCTTGATGGACTTGAAGATCCGCATAATCTCGGTGCTATCATGCGTACCGCTGAATGCGCCGGAGTGCATGGAATAATCATTCCTAAAAGAAGATCAGTTTCTGTCAATGAGACTGTCGCCAAAACATCTGCGGGAGCATCGGAATATATGCTTTGTGCCAGAGTCACCAATATCGGCAGAGAAATAGACAGGTTAAAGGAAAAAGGTTTGTGGATAGGCGCTGTGGATATGGGTGATACTTTCTATTATGACCAGGATCTGACAGGAGGGATAGGTCTGGTTATCGGAGGAGAAGGTTCTGGAGTCAGCAGACTCGTGAGAGAAAAATGTGATTTTGTTGTATCTATCCCCATGAAAGGCAGGATCACTTCGTTAAACGCTTCAAATGCAGCATCGATAATGATGTACGAAGTAGTAAGACAGAGGTTAAATGGATGGAAATAAGAGAACTTCAGCTTCTTCCGGATGATAAGCTTGCTGCACTGGCGCAGAGTGGCAATCTTGATGCAGAGGAAGCGCTTCTTAAAAAATATAAGGATGCTGTCAGAATAAAAGCGAATATGTATTATATGGCGGGTGCAGATGAAGATGATGTTATGCAGGAAGGGATGATAGGTCTGATGAAAGCTATCAGGCAGTATTCCCCTGAGAGAGAAGCCTCTTTCGGAACTTTTGCAGGAATCTGCATAACAAGACAGATCATAAGTGCAATAAGGAGCGCAGACAGAGATAAACACAAGGCACTGAATACTTCGGTCTCTTTAAGCAGACCGCTGGAAACAGGCAATGAAGAAGTTACCCTGGCTGATACACTGAGTTCCGGAACAGGAGAATCGCCTGAGGAAATGCTTATTTTTAAAGATATTGTGTATTATATACTCCATAATGGAGATAACATTTTCAGCGAATTTGAGATGAACGTGCTGAGTGAATTTATTAAAGGCAATGATTATGAGAAGATAGCAGATAAGCTTGGTAAAAACGTGAAATCTGTTGATAACGCTATGCAGAGGACCAGAAAGAAAATTCTGGGATATTTGTTCAAGTGACATGTAAGTATTATGTTCTCAGCATAACTATGCATATTGCTGTGAAAATATTTTGTTGAAATAAAGCTGATATTGGTGTATGATTAATAATGTAAATTGAATATTAGTGCTTTTTCGAGCTGGAAAACCTAATGATGCAGAAGGTATACGGTTGATTGATTATATGTATACTGCCGGCATTTATGGTTCACAGACGACAGGGTATGCCGGGAAACCGGTATGCCTCCCGTATTTGGAAAGAAATCGCGACTTT
>JALEQY010000022.1 GCA_022763735.1 Clostridiales bacterium | reverse complement strand
TATATTGATGCCGAAGAAAGTGTCAAAAACAGCCGGCGGTATCTGTATACATAACAGATACACAATATACGCTATAATAGCGATCTTCCATTTACCCACCAGTGCATTTCTTCCCAGAGCCCTCAGATTGCTGCTGGGCTCAGTAATAATAATATTATGACCTATCATATTCTGTTGCATATTTAACCTCATTTCTTAATCTGCTTTAGATTAAACTATTAATTTATGATACCATAAACACCTTGAATACGTCAACTGTCCTCACTCTGATACGGGCGTTCCATATGTTCTGCTCCTTGTTAAAGCTGTACTAAAAAAACTGACGTATCAGATAATATGCTTCCACTTCATGATACGTCAGCTTTGATTTTTATTGTCTATAAAATTATATCCTGTACGTTATTTCTTGTTTGAACGTCTCCAGATACCCATTTTCTCAGCATCCTTTATCAGCTGATCACGGAAATCAGGGTGAGCAATGTTAATGATCTGCTCTGCTCTCTCCCATGTTGAAAGTCCCTTCATGTTCACCATGCCGTATTCTGTAACAATATAATGTACACAGCTGCGAGGGTCAGTAGCGATAGAGCCGTTAGTGAGAGTAGGAACAATTCTGCTCTTAACACTTCCATCCTTGCCTGTAACTGTTGATGACATGCAGATGAAGCTCTTTCCGCCTTTTGACAGGTAAGCACCCATAGCGAAATCAAGCTGACCGCCTGTTCCTGAAATGTGCTTCAATCCTGCTGATTCAGCATTCACCTGGCCGAACAGGTCCATATCGATTGCATTGTTGATGGAAACAAAATTATCAATCTGGCTGATAACATGTACATCATTTGTATAATCTACAGGGGCAGCCATAACATCCGGATTGCGATCCATATAGTCATACATTCTCTGTGAACCTGCTGCGAAAGCAAATACCTGACGACCTTTGTCAAGAGCCTTGTTCCTGCCTGTGATTTTTCCTGCTTCCGCCATATCCACAAATCCATCAACATACATTTCGGTATGTACTGACAGATCCTTGAGATCTGACTGAGCAATCATCGATCCGATAGTGTTAGGCATTCCGCCGATACCAAGCTGCAGACACGCACCATCAGGAATCTCAGGAACAACAAGGTTTGCCACCGCCTTATCAACTTCCGTAGGTTCTCCTCCGCCTCCAAGCTGAGCTACAGGAGGATTCTCGCCTTCAACAACCATATCAACATCCTTAATGTTGATTTCGCTGCCTGTCAGACCATATATCCATGGAAGATTCTCATTGACTTCAAGTATAATCACCTTAGCTTTATCCAGCATATCAGCAAGATGTGATGCTGCCAGCGCATAGCTGAAATTACCGTGCTTATCCATAGGTGTTACCTGAATCATAGCCACATCAACATCCACATTCTCGCGATAAAATCTCGGCAGTTCCGAATAACGCATAGGGATAAAAAATCCGCATCCCTTTGATATTACTTTACGATCCAGACCGCTGCAGTGCCATGAATGCCATGTGAAATGATCTCCTGCATCCTCAGCTTTAGCAACTTCCGGCATCCACATTGTAACGCCTCCGCGGATTTTGACATCAGTAAGCTCATCCTTGCGTGCAGCCAGTGCTTTATCAAGGGATACAGGGTGATTTGTACACCAGCCGTAATCTACCCAGTCACCTGATTTTACAACCTTTACTGCTTCTTCTGCTGAAGTGAGCTTCTGCTGATAAAGACCTTTATAATCCATTTTATCTTTCCTCCGTACTGAATTTCAAATTGAACCAGCAAATATTATAACATTATTTTCTAGCCAGTTCAACCAGTCTCTAAATTATATAACAGTTGCTGCGTTAAAACAAAGACCCCGGAAAACCCAGGGTCTTGAAATAACCTTATCAGATTATGTTTTTAGTACAGATTCTGGAAGATTTCTGCGATTTCTTCTTCTGTAAGAGGAACGTAGTTGTTTCCGAGAAGTCTCTGCTGATTATCAACAGTTGACTTAGCAAACGGAGCAACCTGATCTTCTGTCATTCCATATTCCTTGAGAGGCTTCTTCTCGAGGATCTTTCCTAAGAACTTGTCCAGTTCAGGATAAACGTCAGCTTCTGCACATCCTAATACATCTGCAAACAGCTTGTTAGCAATCTGAATCTTACCTACAGGCTGCTTTCTCATATACATCTTGAATACTTCTGTGAAGCAGATGAAGTTAGCTTCGCCGTGAGGAATATGGAAAGCGCCGCCGTGAGCATATGACAGAGCGTGAACAGCACCGCAGCCTGCATTACCGAATGCGATTCCTGCATAGTTTGCAGCCAGACAGAAGTCCTTAAGCAGATCTGCTCTGTTTTCCTTAGTGTTTCCGCCTCTTTCGATAATTGTCTTGTATCCGTTCATGATCATTTCGATAGCCTTTATTGAATACATTTCTGTG
>JALEQY010000103.1 GCA_022763735.1 Clostridiales bacterium | reverse complement strand
CCACCCTGCTCAACTTCATTGTTGTTTTCATCAACAATCTTGCATTCCCATCTGTAACCCGGGATACCGATAGCGCCAACTTTATGGATGTTCTCCACTCCAAGGTGTACACATCCCGGACCTGTCGATTCCGACAATCCGTAGTTCGTATCATATAAGTGGTTAGGGAAATACTTTTTCCAGTGAGTGATAAGTGAAGGCGGAACCGGCTGTGCACCTATATGCATCAGTCTCCACTGATCAAGCTCATAATCCTCAAGCTTCACATCACCGCGGTCGAGGCTGTCCAGAATGTCCTGAGCCCATGGCACAAGCAGCCACACGATAGTGCACTTTTCCTTGGAAACAGCATCCAGGATTATTTCCGGAGTTGTTCCTGTCAGAAGTACAGCTCTGCTTCCTGCCGCCAGACTGCCCATCCAGTGGAACTTGGCTCCCGTGTGGTAAAGAGGCGGTATGCAAAGGAACACGTCATCTCTGCCTGTCAGATGATGCTTCTGCTCCATCAGAGCTGCCTGCATAAGGCTTTCATGGTTATGTAAAATTGCCTTTGGGAAGCCTGTTGTTCCCGATGAAAAATAAATTGCCGCATCATCTTCTTCATCGAGTCTGATAAGAGGTGCTATACTGGAACAATCCGCAACAAGCTCTCTGTAGCTTTCTGCGAAGGTCGGACATCCGTCGCCTACGTATATCAGAAGTCTGCCCCTGTTCATTTCTTCTTCGATTGATTCAATTCTCCCGATGAATTCCGGTCCGAAAAACAATACCTGAACATCAGCTAAATCCGCACAGTATCTGATTTCATCTGCAGTAAATCTGAAGTTGATAGGTACTGCTATTGCACCTGTTTTGAGTATTCCGAAATAAATCGGAAGCCACTCAAGGCTGTTGAACATGAGTATCGCAACCTTTTCGCCTTTTTTGACTCCTCTGCTGAGGAGCATATTGGCTACTCTGTTGGCTTTCTCATCAAATACGCTCCATGTTATTTCGCGTCTGTACGGTGTAGCACTTGTCTGCTGTACCAGGTCATATTCCTTCCAGGTTTTTTTTCTGGCATCCTTTATCATAGGATTGAGTTCTACTAATGCGATCTCGTCACCATATAATTTATGGTTACGCTCAAGCAAATCTGTTACCGGCATTGTTTCCAGTTCCTTTCTTGTGTATATATTATAAAACTTGTCGTTTCGTACAAAAATTTCACGCCATATATTATACAATATTTACAACAGTTAGTCCAGTGATAAATAAAGCAGCTGCACAAGGCCTGCCTGGTCATGGGTCCGACGGAAGCCTTATGCAGCTGCTTGAATCATTATGAAAGTGTTTTATTCAGTATATTATCTGTTATATGTTCCGATTTCGGCCAGCTCCTTAATGCAGTCATCCCAGCCTCTTATGAGCCTGTCAATGTCTTCATCACTTGTTACAGGTGAAACCAGCATCATGTTGTGGAAAGGTGTGATTACGATTCCTCTGTTGTGAAGATACAGATGGGTATAATACATCAGATCCCAGTCAAAATTGTTCTTGGCATCAGTTCCGTTTACCGGTGAAGTAGGCATGAACTGCAGCTCACATCTGGCTCCTGATCTTGTAAGACTCCAAGGAACATTATGTTTTTTGAGTACATCTTCGAGACCATTTGCCAGTCTGTCAAGTCCTCTGAACATCTTTTCGAAGGCTTCTTCTGTTGCCACTTCTGTCAGCTGAGTTCTCATGCAGGCAATCGCGAACTGGTTTGCCGCCAGAGTTCCGCCGATGCCCATAGGGTCCGAAACACCTCCGTTACCGTACATTTCACCGATTTTATCTGTGATTTCTTTAGTGAAACCATATACTGCGATAGGAACTCCGCCTGCTATTGACTTGCCCAGAGTTACAAAATCCGGTTTAAGATTGTAGGCTCTTGTATATCCGCCGTAGCCATTTGACAATGTGTGAGTTTCATCGATAATCATATATGAACCGTATTTGTCACAGAGCTCTCTTACCGCATCAAGATACCCTTCTGCCGGCAGAACCATGCCGCAGTTGGTCATAACCGGCTCAAGCAGTACAGCAGCTACGTCTTCATATGCAAGTTCTCTTTCCAGAGCCTCAACGTCATTGAACTCTACAACTCTTGTCAGCTGATCCTTCGGCAGTCCCGGATTGGAATCGAATTCCGATCTCAGACACAGCTTGCCGTCTTCTCCGATATGAGGCAGAGTTTCGTCAAGACTTCCGTGATAGCATTCCTGCATAACCAGAATTTTAGGTCTGCCTGTCAGGGTTCTTGCATTTCTGATGACGTATCTGTTTGCTTCTGTAGCAGTCATTGCAACCTGCCATGTAGGAAGACCGAATCTCTTGCTCAGTTCTTTACCGATTTCCAGACAATCAAGAGTAGGCATCATAGTAGTGATTCCCATTGCTCCTCTTTCGGCTATTGTCTTTGCTGTCGCATCCGGTGAGTGGCCGAACATTGCGCCGGTGTCACCTAAGCAGAAATCGATATACTCATTGCCGTCGATATCCCAGCATCTGGCATCCTTAGCTTTTTCAAGGAAAATAGGATGCTTTGTTCCCCAGTCAGCCATCCATGGCATAGGTACCCCGTCAAGAAGATTTTCATGAGCCTTGTCAAAAGCTTCTTTGCTCTTTGGGGTTCTTTCCATAAATATTTTATCTTCTCTTTCTCTCAGCTTTGCCAGTTCTTCAACGGTAACCAGTCTGTAAGGGCTTTTTTTATCTGTAATCATTTTATTTCCTCCGTTTATTTTAATGTGCTGCCCATATATATAGCAAACATCATGCCAGAATTAAAAACCCATGTTTTTCAACATTCCTGATTCAAGCCGGCCTATTTCTTGTCAAATATGATAATTATTATTGTCAGCTTTGCAAACAGTTGGTATTATTAAATATATTAGGAGGTGCACTATGTCACTTTTGCTTATCAAGGATACAGTTCAGCAGGTAGCTACAGCCATCACTGCCGCCCTTGATCTGGAAACAGAAATTATCGACGAGAACCTGATGATAATCGGAGGTACAGGCCGGTACAGAGAAAAAACAGGAAGCTATGAGGAAGACGGAGATCTTGAATGCGGGCTTGTATATGCAGACTGCCTGAGAACTGGCCGTGAATACATCAATTTTAATCCGGAGCATGATGAATTCTATGATGCCAGAGAAAATGAGCTGGCAGAAATCTGCTGTCCTATCAGAACTGACGACAAAGTTCTCGGACTCATCGGGCTCATCGCCTTCACAGAAGAGCAGCGGAACATCATGATACATAAGACTCTGGAACTGCGTACATTTTTACAGAGTATGGCTGAACTGATTGCCGGCAAATATATCGTATCTCAGAACAATATAACTCTTCAGAATACTGTCTCCTCCCTGCTTGAATCCCAGAGTGTGCATGCTTCCTTTGACAGCATAATCAGCAGGAGCACAGCAATGGAAAAAATCAAAAAGCGTGCCCTGCAGGTGGCATCAAGCAATTCCACAGTGCTCATCACAGGTGAAAGCGGCACAGGAAAGGGTCTTCTGGCAAGAGCCATACACAAGGAAAGCCCTCGCTGCAGCAAGCCTTTTGTCTCTGTAAATTGTGCAGCTATCCCGGAGACATTACTGGAAAGTGAACTCTTCGGCTATGAACGAGGAGCTTTTACCGGAGCCGAAAAAAACGGCAAGCTGGGAAAGTTTCAGCTTGCCGATAAAGGAACTCTTTTTCTTGATGAAATCGGCGATATGCCCCTCCATCTTCAGGTGAAGCTGCTTTCCTGTCTTCAGAACCGTCAGGTGGATCCTGTAGGAGCCGTCAGACCGGTAGATGTTGATGTGCGCATTATTGCAGCAACAAATAAAGATCTTGAAGAAATGATCCTCCAGAATCAGTTCAGAGAAGATCTCTATTTCAGGCTGAATGTTATTCCGCTGTATATACCTCCTCTCAGAGAACGACCTGAGGATATCAGCATGCTGGTACAGCACATCATCATGAAATTCAGCATGGCCATGGGCAAAGCCGTTACAGGTATTGAAGCAGATGCGATGGATGTCCTTCTGTCCTATTCATGGCCCGGGAATATCAGAGAAGTGGAGAATGTCATAGAATATGCTATAAATATGGAACAGAGCGATACTATCACTGTCGATAGCCTTCCTGAGAAGCTGGTCAGAAAGAATAAACACGTGAATTCAGGATCCGGAACAGGTATGATGCACATCAATCTGAAAACACAACTGGATTCAGCAGAGAGACTAATTATCAGAAATTGTCTGAATAGCACCGGCTGGAGTCTTGAAGGCAAACGTCTGGCAGCCGAGCAACTGGGAATCAGCGAGTCCACTTTATACAGGCGGCTTAAACAGCTTGGACTGTCGAAAAAAAAATAATAATAAACCTTGAAATATTCTGTAAATAAGCGTAAAATTAATACGATAACTAAGCATAGGGGAGCTTGCGGACTTCCGGGTCCAAACAGGCTGAGAGGAAGGTGTGACCTTCGACCCATTAACCTGATTTGGATAATGCCAACGTAGGGAACACAAAGTTCAGTAAGCTATGGGAAGTTACCGGTCAGGTAGGTTCCCTTTTTAATTATGTACAATATATTACGGAGGAAGAGATGGTTAAGATTAATGGAAAAGAGCTGGATGCTGCAGGAATGACTGTTTCTCAATATCTTGACGGAACAAACTATGACCGCAGGCGTATAGCTATAGAAAGAAATGGGCAGATACTGCCAAAGGCAAAATATGACCAAACCGTTCTTGAAGACGGTGATTCACTGGAAGTTGTTAGCTTCGTGGGAGGTGGCTGATTTGTCCGGAATCCCTACCAGAAATGAAATGAAGGAGGCTCTGATAGCCAGAAATGGCAGACAGCTTCAGGAAACCCTGGAAGCATCTACGGTAGCAATATGCGGACTTGGAGGGCTTGGCTCAAATATTGCTGTTTCACTGGCGCGCGCTGGCATAGGAAAGCTAATCCTTATTGATTTCGACAAGGTTGACGTGAGTAACCTCAACAGACAGCAGTACAAAGCATCACAGGTTGGAGCATATAAGCCGGATGCTCTCAGCAGAAACCTTAAAGAAATTGCACCATATATTAATTTAATTTCTCACCCGGTTAAATTGAACGAGGATAACATGACAGATATTCTCAAGGATGCAGATATTATCTGTGAAGCTTTTGATGATGCTGAAGCCAAGGCCATGATTACAAATCACGTTCTTGAAACTTTTCCCGATAAATATCTTATCACTGCTTCAGGAATGGCCGGTCTTGACTCCGCCAACAACATCACTACGCGTAAAATAACAGACAGATTCTATCTGTGCGGCGATGGTGTGAGTGATCTCAAGGAGGGCTCCTCTCTCATTGCATCTCGAGTAATGCTATGTGCGGCTCATCAGGCGCATATTGTTCTGCGTATACTTGCAGGACTTGAATAAAATACAGAAAGAAGGAATCACAATGAACAACGACAAGCTTATTATCGGAGGACATGAATTCAACTCAAGATTCATTCTCGGCTCAGGTAAATACTCACTCAATCTGATTGAAGCAGCTGTAAAGGATGCAGGTGCGGAAATAATCACATTGGCAGTAAGACGTGCCAACACCAAGGAGCAGGAGAGTATTATGGACTATATCCCGGAAGATGTTACCCTCCTGCCGAACACATCAGGCGCCAGAACTGCCGATGAAGCAGTAAGAATCGCACGGCTTGCCAGAGAGCTGGGCTGCGGCGATTTTGTCAAGATTGAGATAATGAGAGACTCCAAGTATCTGCTGCCTGACAACGAAGAGACTGTCAGAGCAACTGAAATACTTGCAAATGAAGGTTTCGTTGTAATGCCTTATATGTACCCGGATCTCTACACAGCCAGAGACCTTGTCAACGCAGGTGCAGCAGCAGTAATGCCTCTCGCCTCCCCTATAGGCTCCAACAAGGGACTGGCTACCCGTGAATTCATCCAGATTCTAATAGATGAAATCGACCTGCCTGTAATAGTGGACGCAGGCATCGGCAGACCTTCACAGGCATGTGAGGCAATGGAAATGGGAGCTGCAGCAATAATGGCTAATACAGCCCTGGCTACAGCCGGAGACCTGCCAATGATGGCGCAGGCCTTCCGTCAGGCTATCGAAGCAGGACGAAAGGCATATCTGTCAGGTCTCGGAAGAGTTCTTGTAAGAGGTGCCAGCGCATCAGACCCACTCACAGGTTTCCTGAGAGATTAATGGAGGTAGAGTAATGGAAAACAAGTTTTTTGTTGACTCAGAGCACCTCTCGGAAGCAGCTCTTGAAAAAAAGCATAGAATCGAAACAGATCCCTCCTGCAGAAAAAACCACATGGAATACATGCCGGGCATGGAACAGATAGATTCAGACATCTGCGATAAAGTCATGTCCCAGATGAATTCCTATGACTATTCAGCATACACAGCCAAAGATGTAAAAGCGGCACTGGAGCACGACAGATGCAGTATAGAGGACTTCAAGGCACTCCTCTCCCCTGCTGCAGAACCTTTTCTCGAGCAGATGGCACAGAAAGCCAGCATCGAAACAAGAAAACATTTCGGCAACACCGTGTACCTTTTCACACCGTTGTACATCGCCAACTACTGCGAAAACTACTGCGTATACTGCGGTTTCAACTGTTACAACCATATAAACAGAATGAAGCTCGAACCGGAACAGATAGAGCACGAAATGAAAATCATTGCAGAAAGCGGCATGGAGGAGATTCTTATTCTCACAGGCGAAAGCCGTTCAATGAGTGATGTGAAATACATCGGTGAGGCCTGTAAAATGGCACGCAAGCATTTCAGAATGGTCGGACTTGAAATCTACCCTGTCAATACTGACGAATACAGATATCTCCACGAGTGCGGAGCAGATTATGTGACGGTATTCCAGGAAACATATGACTCAGACAAATATGAAACTCTGCATCTGATGGGACACAAACGTGTATGGCCGTACAGATTCAATGCTCAGGAACGTGCCCTCATGGGCGGCATGAGAGGTGTGGCATTTTCTGCTCTTCTGGGACTTTCGGACTTCCGCAAGGATGCACTTGCTACTGCCCTGCACGTTTATTACCTGCAGAGAAAATACCCTCATGCAGAGATGTCACTTTCCTGCCCGAGACTTCGTCCTATCATCAACAATGATAAAATCAACCCACTCGATGTAGGCGAGAAGCAGCTTTGTCAGGTAATCTGTGCATATCGTATTTTCCTGCCTTTCGCAGGAATCACAGTTTCATCACGTGAAAGCGAAAGCTTCAGGAACGGAATTGTTAAAATCGCGGCAACTAAGGTGTCAGCAGGCGTATCCACAGGTATAGGCGACCACGAAAGCAAATATTCAGGAAAGGAATTAGACGGCAACCAGGGCGACGAGCAGTTCGAAATCGACGATTCGAGAAGTTTCGATAAAATGTACAGCGACATGTCCGAGGAAGGCCTGCAGCCGGTTCTGAACGATTATCTCTATGTCTGATATTATATGCATAACAAACAGGAAGCTCTGTCCCGGTTCATATCCGGAGAGTTTCCTGACAAGAATAGAAGAAATAGCATCATGCAGACCACTCGCAATTATTCTTCGGGAAAAAGATATGTCCCCTGAGGAGTACTCTTCCCTGGCATCACAGGTGATGGAAATATGCCGCAGATACGAAACCACGTGCGTTTTGCACACCTTCTCGGATGTGGCCTTATCTCTCGGCGCTGATGCTCTGCATGTTCCTCTGCCTGTTCTTCGTCAGATGGATGAAAATGAACGCAGTTCATTCAGAATTCTGGGGACATCCTGTCATTCTATCGAGGATGCTGCCGAAGCTGAAAAGCTGGGCTGTACATATATTACTGCCGGGCATGTCTTCCCGACCGATTGCAAAAAAGGACTTGCCTGCCGCGGTATGGGATTTCTGGAGTCTGTATGTGAAAGCGTGAATATACCGGTATACGCTATTGGCGGAATAGGCGGTCACAATATAAATACTATACGCAGATCACATGCTGCCGGAGCATGCATTATGAGCGGTTTAATGCAGTGTACAGACATAAACAGATATTTCGGAGAATTGACAGGAAAGGTTGATATAATGAAATTTTCAAAAGAGAATCTGCAGCTTTATGCTGTCACAGACAGACACGGTATGAGTATGCAGGATTTGTACGATAGAATAGAAGAAGGTCTCAAAGGCGGAGTCACCATAGTTCAGCTTCGTGAGAAGGAGCTGGATGAAGAGAATTTTGTCGCTGAGGCAATTCGGATAAAAGAGCTTTGTCACAGTTACAACGTACCTTTTATAATTAACGACAATGTTGATGTAGCATTAAAATGTGGCGCTGACGGAGTCCATGTGGGCATTGAGGACCGTCCTGTATCAGAAATCAGAGAGCTTGTCGGGAAGGATTTTATAATCGGTGCTACTGCCAAAACCATCGAACAGGCCCAGAATGCAGAAGCTGCCGGAGCTGACTATCTAGGAGTCGGAGCAGTCTTCCCTTCCCCGACAAAGAAAAAGGTAATACGTATCACCCATGACCAGCTGCGTGAAATATGTGCTTCAGTTTCCATTCCCGCCGTTGCTATTGGAGGTATAAGTATCGATAATATGAATGAAATCAAAGGATGCGGTATG
>JALEQY010000151.1 GCA_022763735.1 Clostridiales bacterium | reverse complement strand
GGGCTTATGCGGTCAAGCAGCATGTACTGGGCAGCGAAGCTGGGAAGGAAAGAGCCGATGAAGCGGCTTTTTTTAATTTCTTTATATGGCAGCTCCTTATGCTCCAGCAGAAGTATAGGGCGGGCCGAGGATTCCAGCAGCTTCTCTTCAACCTCATTAACATAACAGAATTCACGAATCTGATCGAGGCTTCTGAACATCACCGCGAAAGGCTTTGACTCACGATTTTTGATACGGCGGAGCTTTGCGACTGCAGCATCATTAAGGGGATCAGCGATGAGGTTATAGCCGCCGACGCTTTTGAAGGCAATGACACCGCCGTCAGAAAGAACCTCCGCCGCGTGATCAAGCAGAGCGGCATCGCCTCGAAAATCCTTTTCCGAAGAACCGGTGTGCCCTTTCCATAAAAGGACAGGACCGCATTCATGGCATGAGATTGTCTGGGCATGATGACGCCTGTCGTGGAGATCGGTGTACTGACTTTCGCAGAAATCACACATCGGGAAGTCGATCATCGAAGTGTTTTCTCTGTCATATGGAATTCTGTCGATTATGGTATATCTGGGACCGCATATCATGCAGCTGATGAAAGGGTGCTGATATCTGGGGTTGTCCTTGTCATAAAGTTCCCTCAGGCAGTCCGGGCATATGGCAAGATCTGACGGAATCATGGCAGCCTCATCGCCTCCGGTGCCGCTTTTTATAATGGAAAAGGAACTGAACTTCTGATAGTCGATGATTTCACGTTTGACATGGACGATTTCAGACGGCCCGGGTTTATTGTCAATCAGGGCACGCAAAAAGGCGGAAATCCGTTCCGCTGTATCCGTAACAGTGATTTCCACCAGTCCGCCTATATTGAGAACCTGACCTTTCATATTGAAGGTCTCAGCCATTTTTGCAACGTAGGGTCTGAAGCCGACTCCCTGGACTATTCCCCACAGTTTAATTCTTTCGCTTTGTTCTGCAGCCACTGGGCTACCTCCTTGTAACCTTCTCCGGTTTTTCCTGAAACCTTGAAAACAGGTACATCCTTGTTAAGTGCTCTGACACCCTTCATGAAGAATTCCTCGTCGAAATCCAGATAAGGGATGAGGTCCACTTTGTTGAGAAGAATGATGTCCGCTTTTTCGAATGCGAGAGGGTATTTGTATGGTTTGTCGCTTCCTTCAGTTACTGTTGAGATGAGCATCATAACATGTTCTCCGATGCTGAATTCTGCAGGACATACAAGATTTCCGATGTTTTCGATGAAGAGAACTCCTGGTTCGCTGAATTCAATATGCTCAGTCATGTGTTCAATCATCGGTGCGTCCAGATGACATTCGCCGTGAGTATTGATCTGGTGAGTTTCGATTCCAAGACTGTTGAGATCCTTGGTGTCCAGATCAGATTCGATGTCTCCTTCTATAACATACGGTTTGATGTCCAGATGCTTCACGATGTTTTTGAGACTTGTTGTCTTGCCTACTCCGGGTGCTCCCATTTCGTTGACAACAAGTACACCGTGGTGAGTCATATGATGATTCACGTGCTCTGCGATATGATCGTTTTCGTCCAGGATTCCTTCCATAACGTTTATTTTTCTGATGTCGTGCATTTTTTACCTCCGTTACAGTTATTATTCTATTTCAATACTGTCAATATAAAATTCCTTGCCTATGTCTGTCGGTCCGCCTTCGCCGCCGCATTCAGGACAGTCAAAAGTCATGGGGCGCTTTTTGAAAAGTGCGCCGCAGCTGGAACACTTCAATTTCGGTTCTATATGTTCTATGTGAACCTCAGCTTTCTCGCATACGGTGCCTTCTGAAATAATGTCGAAATACATCTGGACTGATTCTCCGACGTAGCCGGAATAATCGCCTATTACCAGGTTGACCTTAGAGACTCTGGAGCCGCCTGCCTTATGGCAGTGATCGGTGCAGATCTTGATAATCTGTTCTGTAATTGGATATTCGTGCATTGTATACCACTGCTTTCATTAAAATTCAATACCTACATTATATGTCTTTTTCGGTATATATACAAATGATTTTTGTGAATAGAAATGAATGAACGGGCATAGGTGAAATTTTCAGAATTTATTTTCTATTCAAAATAAAAAATATGCATGAACACAAAAAAAACGAATTTTTTTTGTGCTGATAGTATGTATTTCGTTGACATACTGTGTATGATTAAGCTATAATCAATGAAGTCGCATGATTATTTAATCATATTTTTTGTTTTTTGAGGTTATTTTTTTTGAGGAGAGTGAATTTATTTTGAGAGATCAATGGACAAGCAAAATCGGCTTTCTGCTGGCTGCGATCGGTTCAGCAGTAGGTCTCGGCAACATCTGGAGATTCCCGTATGTTGCTGCAAGTAATGGTGGCGGCGCATTTCTGCTGCCTTATTTCTTCGCTATTATTACAGCAGGTATCCCGATTCTTATTCTGGAATATACAATGGGTAAGACTTACAGGGGAGGTGCACCTGTAACGTGGGCGAGAATAAACAAGAAATTCGAGTGGATCGGATGGTTCCAGGTTATGGTGGCATTCGTTATCGGAATATATTATTTCGCTATTATCGTCTGGGTTCTCAGCTATGTTGGATTCTCATTCACACAGGCATGGGGAGATGACCCTACAACATTCTTCCTGGAATATCTGGGAGTAACAGACAGTGCTCTTAATCTGGGAGGAATAAGAACAAACCTTATTCTGCCGTTCCTGATCATATGGGCAGTTGTAGCATTTATTATGTACAAGGGTATCAGCAAAGGTATAGAAATGGCATGTAAGATATGTCTTCCTATTTTATTCGTACTTATTCTGGTTCTGGTAATCAGAGGAGTTACGCTTCCTGGTGCTGTTGACGGTCTTGATTATATGTTCAGACCTGACTGGAGTGCACTTAAGGAGCCAAGCGTATGGGTTGCAGCTTATGGACAGATTTTCTACAGCTTATCAATAGGATTTGCAATCATGCTGGCATATTCCAGCTATCTTCCTAAGAAGACAGACGTAGTAAACAGTGCATTTATTACAGCAACAGCTAATCATGGATTCGAAATTTTCGCAGGTATCGGCGTATTCAGTATCATGGGCTTCATGGCTATGCAGCAGGGTGTTGAGGTAGCTGACATTGCAGGTTCAGGTATAGGACTTGCATTCATGACATTCCCGACAGCTATCAGTACACTTCCGGCGCTCAACGCACTGTTCGGAATATGCTTCTTCGGAGCACTGCTTACTGCAGGTATCACATCGATGGTATCAATACTGCAGGCGGTTGTATCAGGATTCCATGACAAGTTTGATATTGAACACAGGAAAGCGGTAACTATTGTACTGGTTCCGACTTTTGTCCTCAGTATTCTGTTCATCACAGGTGCAGGACTCAACATACTTGATATTGTAGACGCATTCATCAACAATATCGGTGTAGCAGCCGGCGGTGTTATAGAAGTAATACTGATTACGAGATTCTTCAATCCTGAAAAGCTCAGGAAGGAAGCTAATGAATTCTCAAACTTCAGTATAGGCAAGTGGTGGACTTATTCGTTGAGAATCGTTACTACAGTAGTTCTCGGCGTAATGCTGTTCCTCAACACCAAGGATTTCATCTACAATGGTTACGGTGAATATGCAGCTGCTGATGTGAACGTATTCGGATGGGGAGCTATATTATTCGTTGTTATCTTCGCTGACTTCATTACAACTTTACAAGGTAAGGAAGGCTACGCAGATCTGGATAGGATTTCCCAGAAGGAGGTGGCGTAAATGAGTACTGGAGCAATTATAATGATGATAATCGGCTGCGGCGGATTATGGGGAGGCTTCGCAGTAGCTTGCGCCATAGCCTTCAAACACAGCAGAAAGAATAAATAAAATTAGAATGAGTTGCGGGAGGTAAGACTTTGGGTCTGCCTCCTGTTTTTTTATGAGTGGGGTCTTCCGCAAAACGGTCAATGGAGTATAATAATAATTGACCAGTCCGGTCAGCATGCCCGTACAGATAAAGGCTCGTTGCAGAGAATGAAATCAGGGAGTGTAAAAATGAACGATAAATTTTTTTCGCTGCCAGAGGAGAAACAGCAGAGAATAATAAATGCAGGATTTCGGATATTTTCTCAGAATTCATACAGAAAAAGCCCGGTAAGTGAAATAGCTGATGCGGCAGGAATAAGCAAATCATTGCTGTTTTATTATTTTAAAAATAAACGTGAACTCTATGTTTTCCTGTGGGAGAGATGTGCTCAGATTACAATCGATTATCTGACAGAGTACGGATGCTATGAGAAGAGCGATCTGTTTGATATGATATATCAGGGTATGAGGGCGAAGCTTGAAATCATGAGGCATTACCCGGACATAGGAGCCTTTGCTATCAAAGCATTTTATGAGAAGGATGATGAAATATCGGGACTGATTCAGGCAAGCTATGAAAAAATGAAAGCATTTAAGGCAGAAAATACATTGAAAGCACTTGATCCGGGACAGTTCAGAGAAGGCATTGACCTTCAGATGATGTACAGGGAGATGTATCTTGCCAGTGAAGGCTATTTATGGGAAATGGTGCGGAGAGAAGATGTTGACGTTGACAGAATGGAAAAGGATTTTACAGGGATGATAGAATTCTGGAAGAAGGCTTACACGAAGGAGGGTGGTTCGGAGTGAATGCTGCAAGAACAGAGAGACCGGCAATAAAAGCGGAAGGTCTGACGAAATATTACGGTAAATCGAGGGGTATAACTGACCTTGATCTGACAGTGAAACGCGGAGAGTTTTTCGGATACATCGGTCCGAACGGGGCAGGTAAAAGTACTACGATTAGAATTCTGACAGGGCTGATAAAAAGGACAGGCGGCAGAGCCGAGGTGCTGGGAATGGATCCTGAGGCAGATAAAGAGGCGATACTTGCCAATGTAGGATATCTGCCGTCTGAAGCAGTTTTTTATCAGGGGCTGAAGGTTAAAGATATAATCAGGCTTTCGGCGGATCTGAGAAAAATGGACTGCAGCAATGAGGCAGAGAAGCTTTGTGAGCGGCTGAGGCTTGACAGGAATAAGAAGATCAGCGAGCTTTCTTTCGGCAATCGTAAGAAGGTTGCCATTGTGTGCGCTTTGCAGCACAAACCGGAATTATATATCCTGGATGAACCGACGGGAGGGCTTGATCCGCTTATGCAGCGTGAGTTTTTCACTATTCTAAAGGAACGTAACCGGGATGGAGCGACCATTTTCCTGTCATCACATATTCTCTCAGAAGTCCAGCAGCATTGCGGGCGGGCGGCAATAATCAGAGAAGGCAGGATTATAGCCTGTGATAACGTGAGTGAACTGATCAAGGCAAATGCCAGAAGGATAAAGGTGAGAACAGAATCAGTATCATCGGGCGAGAATAGCAGGCTGATGGATATAATTGGCAGATTAAATGCAGTCCGTGATGTAAAACAGCATGATGACGGAGCGGATTTTCTGTACGGAGGAGATATCAACGAGCTTATACGAGGATTGTCTGACATACGGCTTACAGACCTGGATATTTCAGAGCCGGAGCTGGATGAGATATTCATGCATTATTATCAGGATGGAGGGGAGGCATAATGACAATTGTTAAACATGAGCTGAGAATGGGCAGAATGTCGCTGGCTGTGTGGACTGGTGCCATTGGCTTTCTGCTGGTAATATGCGTGATGCTGTATCCTGAAATGAAAGGTGATATGGAGAGCGTGAACCAGGTGTTTTCATCAATGGGAAGCTTCAGCGAAGCCTTCGGGATGGATAAGGTCAG
>JALEQY010000089.1 GCA_022763735.1 Clostridiales bacterium | reverse complement strand
GAAGACGGAATAGGCGAATATGCCAACCCGGCAAGCATCAACAGAGCAGCAGTAATGATGCTGAGACATATCGGATTCACAGACAAAGCTGCAGTTCTGGAAAGTGCACTCGATGCAGCAGCTGACGCTCTCGACATGCCGGGAGATGGAACAGGCAACACAGCAGCTGATTTCACAAAGTATGTAATGGAGAGACTTTAATCCGGAGGAGTCATGGTACTTTATAAATTTTCCGATGATATGGAACTGAATAATGCACCTCTTTCCAACAGCCTGCTGGGCAAGCTCCAGAAGGATATCCTGACCGGCAAGCTGAAACCCGGAGACAAGCTGACCGAGCAGGAACTGTGCAAAGCGTACGGTGTCAGCAGAACTCCGGTGCGCGAGGCTCTGCGGCAGCTTGAAGCGGACGGACTGGTAGAGAACATCCTGAATCGAGGTGCCTTTGTAGTGGGTATGAGTGAACAGGACTATGAGGATATGTTCGAGCTGCGCAAAGCTTATGAGGTTCAGGCTGTGAAGTGGGCGATAGAACGTATCACGGAGGAAGAGATGGATCGTCTTGAAGAGACCTTTGAATTCATGGAGTTTTATACTCTCAGGAACGATATAGACAAGATGCTCACCATCAACAACGGATTCCATCAGGTGATATACGAGGCATCCCATAACAGGATGCTCAAGAAGCTGCTGTCATCATATCAGAACTACCTTAAATACAAAGGCATTGAATCAGCCTATGATGATGATTACCTGACGACAGTGCTTGAGGAGCACAGAGCAATCTTCAAGGCATTCAAGGATAAGGATGTCAAAGCAGGGACACTGGCAATGGAGATGCATATCGACCGTGCCAGAGAACGCAGATGCGGGATATAATTGAAATAACAGGAGGTTCATCATAGAACCTCCTGTTTTGATAAGTAAAGCATTTTACCTTTTTCACTTGCCATAACAGAAAAAATCTGTCATAATAAATTGGTAGCACCAATTTGCGGCGCGCAGTGAGCCGTAAAAAACACAGGAAGAAAGAAGGCGTTAATTTGAAGTACATCAGACAGTTCGGTATAATACTCATAATATCGTTTGCAGGAGAAATACTCAGCGAGCTGCTGCCACTTCCGGTACCGGCCAGCATATATGGCATAATACTGATGCTGATATGTCTGGGATCTGGAATCATCAAGGTCAGCGATATCAGAGAAACCAGCGATTTCCTCATCGAAATCATGCCGCTGCTTTTCGTTCCTGCCGCGGTGGGACTGCTGGATTCATGGCATATACTGAAGCCGGTGTGGATCCAGTACATAACAATAACTGTAGTTACGACATTTTTAGTAATGATAGCTGCAGGCTGGGTGACCCAGGCGGTGATCCGCCATTCAGCAAAGAAAGAAGGTGGCGGCAATGCCTGAGTTTTTCGAGACATCGGTGTTTTTCGGAGTTTTCATAAGCCTGATTTCATACGGCATAGGCACACTTCTCAATAAGAAGCTTAAGCTGGCAGTATTCAATCCGCTCTTAATTGCAGTAATAATAATAATCGCTGTGCTTGTCCTGCTGGATATAGATTATGAAACCTACAACGAAGGCGCGAAATACATAAGCTACCTGCTGACTCCGGCAACAGTGTGTCTGGCGGTACCTCTTTATGAACAGTTCGAACTTCTCAAAGAGCATCATAAAGCGGTGATTGCAGGCATCGTGGCCGGAGTTGTAACAAGTCTCTGCAGCATACTGCTGTTTGCTGTTATTTTCAGTCTGGACAGAGGCAGTTATGTCACGCTTCTGCCTAAATCCATCACAACAGCGATAGGAATGGGTGTATCTGAGAAGCTGGGCGGATATGTGGCCCTGACAGTTGCTGTTATCATAATAACGGGGATTCTCGGAAATATGTTCGCTGAGAGCATCTGCAGGATATTCCGGATAACAGACCCGGTAGCCAGAGGCGTAGGAATCGGCACATCAGCACATGCGGTGGGCACGGCCAGAGCGATGCAGATGGGCGAGGTGGAAGGTGCCATGAGCAGCCTTTCTATTGTGGTCGCAGGACTGTTCACTGTAATAGGCGCCAGCATTTTCGCCAATCTGTTTTAACGGAGGATTATAATGCAGAAGGAACGCAGAGAATACAGCAGGGTAGTGGATCATATTTACACTCTTATAGAAACCGGTCAGCTTACGGTAGGCTCCAGGCTGCCTGCAGAGCGGGCACTGGCAGAAGAGCTTTGTGCAGGGCGCAATTCCGTCCGCGAGGCTCTCAGAATGCTTGAAAATATAGGACTGGTGGAGAGTCGCCAGGGATCGGGAAATTATATTGCCTGCAATCCGTCGGCTTCCATTTCTGAGGCCATAGATATGATGCTGCTGCTGAAGCAGACGACAGTCGAGGAAGTATGTGACTTCAGACGCAGTATGGAAAAGGCTGTGTGCCTGGAGGCAATGAGAAACGGTATTTCGCCGGAGCTGTCCTCCGAAATAGAAAAAGTGCTGTCAGAACAGGTTGCAGCATCTGAACCTGCAGCACAGATCGAAACAGACCACAGCTTTCATTATGCACTTATAAGAGCATCGGGAAATCAGATGTGGATATGCATATCTGAAGCAATAATAAACGTATACCGCAGATGGATCGAAAAGGTCATCCTCAGAGCAGATGAAACGGTCAAAACAAAGCTGAGGGACAGTCACAGGGAAATATTTGAAGCGATAAAGAGAAGAGACAGAGAAGCCTGTGAGAAAGCGATTGACCGTCATTATGATATTGCAGATCGTGAGCTCAGGCTTGCTGATGGTGTAAAGTGAACAGAATCTGCCAACTTGTTTTTTCGCTGGAATGTAATAGAATTATATAGACAGATATTTTTTCGATTCTGAAGCCAGGGAGGTAATAAAATGGAAAAACTTATGGAATTTCTCAAAGAAGCCCGACCATGCTTTGTAGCTACGGTCGATGGCGATGAGCCTCGTGTGCGACCACAGGGATTTGTGATGGAATACGACGGCAGATTATGTATGTGCACTGCGGATGAAAAGGAAACCTCGAAGCAGCTGAAGAAAAACCCGAACATTGAAATTGCAGCATGTCAGGGAACTAAGTTTGTGCGTGTGCGCGGCAAAGCGGAATTTTTCGCTGACAGCGGTGCTGCAGACAAAGCTCTGGAAATGATGCCGGCTCTTGC
>JALEQY010000074.1 GCA_022763735.1 Clostridiales bacterium | reverse complement strand
GATACTTGGTGGGAGACCGCCTGGGAAAGTAGGACGTTGCCGCTTATTTATCTGAAAACCAGTTTGTTATTCAAGCTGGTTTTTATTTGCTTTTTGGAGTTTTATATGAGAAAAGGCGGAAACTCTGTGAGTCTTCGCCTTTTAATATGTTCTGATGAACTATTATGACATATCCCATACATTCTTCAGCTCGTACATTATTTTTTCGAATGCTTCATCCGGGATTGTAGGGAATCCGATCAGCAGCTGGCTGACAGGACATCGGGAGGCTACAGCATAGAGATCCTTTGTTGAATACACTTTGATTCCTATAGAGCCGGCCTTATCTATTAGTTCATCCTGAGACAATGTTCCCTTTACATTAAGAAGAAGATGAAGACCTGCACCTTCTCCTGAAATTTCTATACTGTTTCCAAATACGGTACTGATTGCTGTTAAAAGAGCAGTATGTTTTTTCTTGTAAAAGGTCCTTAATCGGTTGAGATGCCTTTCGTAGCACCCTGATGCCATAAAATCTGCCAGTGCAAGCTGATGGAAGGTTGAGACCTGTGAATTATAACGGCTGTAATACTTATAATAGCGCGGGAGCAGTGATTGAGGAAATATGATGTATGCCAGTCTCATGAAAGGTGACAGTGATTTTGAAAATGTTCCTGTATATATGGTTCTGCTGTTTTTATCAAGTGACTGCAATGAAGGTATAGGGTTTGTATAATATCTCAGTTCACTGTCATAATCATCTTCAATCAGATAGGTGTTGCTTTTTTCTGCCCAATGAAGCAGTTCTTTCCTTTTGCCGATTGACATGACAGCGCCTGTCGGAAACTGATGAGAGGGGGTAATATACAGCAGATCAGTATTGAATTCTGTTGCACATTCAATTGAAATTCCATCTTTTTCAACGGGAATATAATTCATATGAAAGTTGTGATTTGAGAAAATTGTTCGGATGCCGTCATATCCTGGATCTTCCATCGAAAAAGTTTTGCCTGTGTCTTCAAACATGTTTGCTATTATTTCCATCGAGTGCTGCTGGCCACAAGTTATTACGACCTGTTCAGGCTTGCATGAGACTCCTCGTGAATGATATAGATAGCGTACTATCTCCTGGCGCAGAGCAAGCTCACCGGTTCTTTGAGGGTAATGTA
Source organism: Clostridiales bacterium (assembly GCA_022763735.1). Lineage (GTDB taxonomy): Bacteria > Bacillota > Clostridia > Peptostreptococcales > Anaerovoracaceae > Lentihominibacter. The sequence continues at coordinate 6,098 of JALEQY010000074.1, read as the reverse complement.
TGGAATCTGACATTTCAAGCATTCCTAGAGCATTATTCAGGCTTTTGCGCCAGTGATTATAGGGAAATACAGAGTTGTCCATGGCACCGTAGGCAAAGTCATATCGTACCGAAGGAGACATGTCATCGACGGCAGCCGGCAGGATTTTTTTTGAGCATTGTGGAATTTTTTCAATTGGTATTCTGTTTACGATGAATCCGCTTCCTGTCCGGGGCTGGACATATCCCTCTGCTGTCAGCTGCTGATACGCTCTGTCAACAGTATTTCTGCCGATAGATAATTCTTCAGCCAGTTTTCTGGTAGCTGGAAGACGTGATCCGGCAGCTAAGGTGCCTGTAAGTATTTCTTCTGAAAAATGGGAATATATCTGTTCATACAATGGCTGGCTGCTGTTTCTGTCTATATATATCATCATTTACCTCCTGAAATTGGCTCTTATTTTTTCGTTTAAATTGGCGCTTATATTAACACCAATTTTATTGTATATTTTAGCTGTGAAAATTACAAGCAGGAAAAAATAAGGACAGACATTAAGCCAGGAGGTATATCATGTACAAAGAAATGAGAAGAAAAGAAAAAGCTATCAGTAAGAATGAAATAGAAGAAGTGATGAGTAATGCTGAATATGGGATTCTGTCAACGATAAGTGAGGATGGCACACCATACGGAACTCCGCTGAACTTCGCATATACTGATGATGTGATTTATTTTCACAGTGCCACCGAAGGACATAAAATTGATAACATCAGGCATGGAAGCAGTGCGTGCTTTAATGTGGTAGATTCGGTTCTGCTGATGCCGGCTGATTTCAACACCCAGTACAGGTCAGTTACGGTATTCGGCAGGATTAGTATAGTCGATAATGATGAAGAAAAAAGAAAGGGAATTTCTGCGATTGCAGACAAGCTGAGTCCGGATTTTCATAAGGAAGGCCTTGAATATATACAAAGAGCGTTCAATGATATGCATGTTCTTAAGCTTGAAGTTGAGCATATTACAGGTAAAGCGACACGTGGCTAGAAATCAGTAATATGAAGGCTTTGTGAAGTTGAATTTTGTTTAAATAATGCATTGTTTTTTACCTGTTTATTTATTATAATTACACTTATACTATTAAAGAAATGAGGAAATGTAATGTACGCTTTATGTTATATCGTAGGAATGATTTCAATTTCAGTGTTTATGTATGCGGTAATTATCAGGAACAGGAAAAATAAACAGGAGGCTTTGCTTGCAAGCGGGACTACATTTGCTGTCATAGCTGTTCTTGGAATTATTAAATGGCTGGTAATGTAGAATATGAGACTGATTGGCTGCAGATAATATATCTGCAGTTTTTTATTATGTAGGAAATATCGTTTCGATATTTCCGGAATATCAACGAAGGCTACTTCCCTTATAGAATCGACGAAGCTTACTTTGTTTCAGAATTAACATAACATTAACATATCCTTAACAAAAGATTCTTTATTTTACGTTCTATTAACATTATAATAGCAATTGGTTTGAATACTGTCACGTATTATGGGAAACCGGAAATAAAATAATGGTGGTAGAGTAATATGAATGTAGAAGCTTTAAAAATCGCATTACAGCTGTTCGGTGGCCTGGCTCTGTTCATTTATGGAATGAATTTCATGAGTGACGGCCTTCAGAAAGCTGCAGGAGAGAAGATGAAAAGTATTCTGGCGATGCTGACGAGAAATGTTTTTGTCGGAGTACTTGCAGGCGCTGCTGCAACGGCGGTACTGCAGAGCAGCGGCGCAGTTACGGTAATGGTTATAGGGTTTGTTGCAGCAAATCTTATGACGCTGAGACAGGCTATCAGCATAATAATGGGAGCAAACATAGGAACCTGCGTCACTGCCCAGCTGGTTGCTTTTCAGATAGGTGATTTTTCATGGGCCTTTGTGATTGTAGGCTTCATTATGTATTTCTTCGTTTCAAAAAAGGAGAAAATCGTAGATTTTGGACAGGCAATCTTCGCGTTTGGAATATTGTTCACCGGACTGAATCTTATGTCTGAAGCTATGAAGCCTCTTGCACAGAGCACCATGTTTGCAGAGCTTATGCTTAAAGTTGCGGATATGCCTGTGCTTGGGATAATCACAGGTGCTGTGATGACTGCTATTGTTCAGAGCAGTTCAGCATCCATAGCTGTTCTTCAGAACCTGGCCGGTACTGCAGGCCCTGACGGTGTGAGCAGTCTTATTGGCCTTGCAGGGGCTATTCCGATTCTGTTCGGAACGAATATAGGATCCACTACTACTGCTTTGCTGGCATCGATCGGCGGCAGCATAAATGCTAAACGTACAGCTCTTTCCCATATGATATTCAATGTTGTAGGAACAATCATTTTCATATGGTTCACACCTTTTATCGCAAAATTTGTTGCGGCAATATCACCATCTGGTGATGAGCTTGATATTATTTCCAGGCAGATTGCCAATGCACATCTTACCTTTAATGTGGCAACGACATTGCTGTTTCTGCCGCTTATCGGAGTTCTCGCAACTGTTGTCACTAAACTGATACCGGGTAAAGACGGAGAACGGGATCCGATGGATCCGGTATATCTGGATTACAATGTGCTGGAACAGCCTTTTGCTGCTATACATCTGGCAGTGCAGGAGCTTTCCAGAATGGCTGAAATCACGGCACAGATGATAGTTGAGACAAAGAAAGCTTTTCTTGGCAATAATCTTCAGTCAGCGGACAAGGTTATGGAATATGAGCTGCAGGTAAATAATCTGCGGGATCTTCTGACAGAATATCTATCTTCTGTACTGTCTGCAGATAAGGTTACAGAATACCAGGCAACAGAGATATCGCGTCTGCTTCATGTTGTATCAGATGTTGAGCATATAGGAGACAACTGTAAAAATATAGCAGAATTTTCCATGGAAAAGATAAAGAAAGGCTATGAGTTCTCGGATACTGCATGTGCGGAAATATATGAATGCTTTGACCATGGCAGCAAAATGGTTAATGATTCAATAGATGCTCTGAAGAATGAGAATACAGAGCTTGCCGAAAGTGTCAAGGAACAGGAGCAGGCTCTAAACAGAATGGAAGAGCACCTGAGAGCCAAACATATGGAAAGACTGAACAGCAGACAGTGTTCCCCTGAATTTACAGTTATTTATACTGACGTGATACATAATATAGAGAAGATAGGCGACAGCTGTGACAATATAGCCAATGTGGTGCTGGACGGTGCGCGGCATGGCAGGCATGAAGAAGCTGTCGAGGGGATTTAGTGTACAGATACAAAAAAGTCGACTTCTCCGATATAATCGGCGAAGTCGACTTTTTTCTAATGTTATAACAGAATACCTGCGTATACCGGTATAGTTATCAGGCTGATAAGAGTAGATAAGCTGACAAGGCCGGATGCGTATTCACCCTCAAGGTCGTAGTATTCTGCCATAATGGCTGTCTGTGCGTGACATGGCAGTGAGGCTGCAAGGATAAAAACTTTGAGCGGCAGACCTTCAAGGCCGAAAAGGGTGAAAGCTCCCCACATTATGAGAGGATGTATTACGAATTTGCCAAGCATTATTATGACCTGATCGATTGTTATCTTCTGCATTCCCTTAGAAAGTGAGCGGGCAAGATTGGAGCCGATAACAAGCAGTGAGAGCGGTACGCAAATATCTCCGAGATAAGTAAGAGCTGTTTCGAATATCACAGGCAGCTTCCAGCTCATTTCTGCAAGAAGACATCCTATCATTACACCAATCAGACCTGGGCTGAAGATTTTTCTGAATGAAAAGGATTTCTCCTCAAGATCTGAAGCATTGCATAGAGTCCAGGCACCAAGACTCCAGAACAGAGTGATAGTGACAAGATAATATGTAAAAAGGTATGGCAGACCGTCATGGCCGAATACGATTGAAATTATGGGAAGTCCTATGAACATCGCATTATTGAAAGTGAATGTGGTTACAAATACTGCATTTTTTTTTGCAGAGAGCCTGAGGATTTTTCCAAGGATCCTGCCAAGAAGATGCATGATCAGAACTGTTGCAGTAATGATTAAAAGATTCCAGATCGCAGCTCTGAGTAGCTCAGGTGTGAACCTGTTCTCAATGCTTGTAACTGCGAGGGCCGGTGCTGCTATATTTACTACAGTGGTCGAGAACACTTTGTTTGTGTTTTCAGGCCACTTTTGTTTTTTTGTGAAAAAGAAGCCGACTCCCAGTATTATGAATACGACAAGAACACTTACTATTCCGTTTACCATGATGACACTCCTGTTTAGTATTAATTGTGATAATCACTAATTCTGAATGATAGTATATTTTTAAAATAAACGCAACATGATTTTACATAGTTTTAACTTTGAATTTACTTTAAACTGCTTTCTCATAACATTATACTGATTTAACATTGAAATGTAAAATAAATGAAAAAACAGGAGAAAAACTATGAATTCAGAAACAGTACAGATGATAATAACGCTGTTCGGCGGGCTGGCGATGTTCATTTACGGCATGAACCTGATGAGCGACGGTCTGCAGAAATCAGCAGGAGAGAAGATGAAAAGCGTACTTGCCATGCTTACAAGGAACCCTGTTTTCGGGATAATGGCAGGTGCCCTAGTAACAGCAGTGCTTCAGAGCAGCAGTGCAACTACGGTTATGGTAATAGGTTTTGTAAGTGCAGGTCTGATGAAGCTGCCACAGGCCATCAGTATAATAATGGGGGCAAATATAGGTACGACAATCACCGCACAGCTGATAGCATTTAAAATCGGGGACTATGCATGGCTGTTTGTTGCTGTGGGTTTCATCATGTATTTTTTCATGAAGAAAAAGGAACTTGTTTCTTATATAGGGCAGACTCTGTTCGCATTCGGTATCCTGTTTGTCGGTATAAATATAATGGGTGATACCATGAAGCCTCTGGCAGGTTCACAGGTTTTCGTCGACCTGATGCTGCAGGTGCAGAATATTCCTGTACTGGGAGTAGCTCTGGGAACTCTGATGACTGTGGTGGTACAGAGCAGCTCAGCTACTATTGCAGTACTTCAGAATCTGGCGTCCACTGCCGGTCCGGATGGTGTCAGCAGCATCATCGGGCTTCAGGGAGCACTGCCGATACTGTTCGGAGATAATATAGGCACGACAATTACAGCGGTGCTTGCATCGATAGGTGCATCAGTCGCTGCAAAGAGAACTGCAGCAGCACATGTGATTTTTAATCTTACAGGGACTCTCATATTCATTTGGTTCATTCCATATTATGCGGAATTCATACAGTTTATTTCGCCGAAGGGTGCTGAGATAGATGTGATAGCAAGACAGATAGCAAACGCACATCTCTGTTTTAATCTTTTTAACACAATAGTGTTCATACCTCTTATAGGGGTGCTGGTGAAGGTTGTCACGAAGCTTGTACCGGGAAAAGAGGAAGGCAGGCTGCCTTCAGATCCAGTGTATCTTGACTTTAACGTGCTCGAACAGCCTTTTGCAGCCATACATCTGGCAACTAAGGAGCTTGTACGACTCGGGAATATGGTGCTTGATATGATCAGTGCTTCAAGGAAGGCATTTATTGAAAATGACAGCAGCAGGGTGAGGGAACTGATGGAAACAGAAGAAAACGTCAATGATCTTCAGGAGAAAATTGTAAATTATCTGGCTCACATGTTCTCAACGGAGACAACAACGGAAGAACAGGCAGCTAAAGTGTCCGGACTGATGCATGTTGCAGCAGATATTGAACATATAGGAGATCACTGCAAGAACATAGGGGAGTTTGCTGAAGAAAAGATAAAAAATTCATATGAATTCTCTCAGGAGGCATATGGGGAAATCAGCAGCTGTTTCGATCTTGCAGGGAAAATGATGATGGAAAGCATAGCTGCTCTGGAGAGTCAGAATGCAGAAAGTGCTGTCAGAGTTCAGGAGCTTGAAGAGGAGATGAACAGGAAGGAGAATGACCTCAGGATCCATCATATGGAGAGACTGAATAAAAAGGAATGCTCTCCTGAATTTACTGTGATATATACGGATGTCGTGCATAATATTGAAAAAATGGGAGACTACTGCAATAACATAGCGGATGCGGTGATAGCGGAAAACCGTATTGAA
>JALEQY010000071.1 GCA_022763735.1 Clostridiales bacterium | reverse complement strand
ATCAGGAAGCAATACACTGGGAACTTCATCTAACAGTTTTATTAATAAGAAAAAGACAGAAAACCCTGGGCTGATAATATCAAAGCAGACGGATGATAACGGTTCTTTAAAAGGTTGGGAGTTCACTGTGAAAAATACTGTGACCGGAGAAGTCAGAAAAGCTGTGACAGATGATGAGGGGCTGATAATAATTGAAAATCTGTCTGCAGGAACTTATGAGATAACTGAAGTGATGACTGATGAGCAGGAATGCAGATATTATCATCCGGAGCCACAGAGGATTACAATCCTCGCAGGAGCTAAGTCGTATTCCGTGGTGTCTTTTGAAAATAAAGGAATAAGTCAATCTGTGAGAATAAAGAAGGTGTCGGAGGATGGAATGATTGAAGGCATTGAATTCACCATTTCTGGTACAAAATATTCCGGAACTGAATATGAATGTGATATTGAACCGATTTCAGGAACTTCTGATGAAAACGGGATACTGAATGTCGGGGGACTTCCGCCGGGAGAATATGTTGTAGAAGAGACAGGCTTTGAAGCAGATAAATACATCAATGCATATCCGCTTGAAGGATATGAAAATCCTGCAAGAAAGTTTACGGTGACCGGTGAAGGTGTTGTTCTGAACGGTAAATTAATGGATTCAGGAGAAATAGAATTTGAAAACCGGCCATATAAGATAAGGCTTGAAAAAACGGAAATGCTGGCTGACGGCACGTTGACTGATAATCCTGTTAAGGGTGCTGAATATGAATTGTATTATATGAACGGAACAGAAGAAATTCTGACTGGTGTTTATACAACTGACTCAGACGGTGTGATAGAAGTATATGACGTGTGTCCGGGAAATTACCGTTTTTATGAAACAAGTGTACCTGCAGGTTATATTGAGAGAAGTGAGGAGGAAACACTTGAATTCACGCTGAAATCGACAGGGAATGGAAGTATAACTATTAAGGATTTTAACAGACAGAAATATGGTTCAGTATTTATAAAGAAATCTGATGAAAAAGGCAATCCTGTGGAAAATTCAGAATTCGGACTGTTTTATGATGAAGCCTGTAAGAATGCGGCTATGGATAAAAATGGGAAGATGCTTGTGGAAAAGTCTGATGAAAGAGGATATATTATTTTTGACAACCTTGAATGGAATACATATTATCTTAAAGAAATAAAGGCTCCCAGAGGTTATGAAGTATCGGATGATGTCAAACCCATATTGATTGGTTATGATGATATTTCCGATGCTGTAACTACAGATTATGAGATGCATATAAAAAATGACAGAAAGAAGGGTACAGTGGAACTTCAAAAAGTTGATGAAAGCGGAGATATTATTGAAGGCTGTGCGGTATATGATCTGTATAGAAATGATGGAGTCCTTATAAAAGAGGGCTTGAGGACAGGCATCGACAATGATGGTGACGGTTCACCTGATGGCACCGGTGTCATAAGAGTGTCCGGGCTTGAGTGGGGGAGCTATTATTTTCTGGAAAAGGAAGCTCCTTTAAGTTATAGTCTGAGTGAAGAGAAAGTACGCTTTACGGTAAATGCTTTTTCTGGAGGATCAGTTCAGAGGTTAAAAGCTGTAGACAGAATACAGACAACATATGTGATTGCAACAAAGAAAATTCTTGCTTCAGATATACATTATGAACATGGAGTCCCTTCCTTTACATTCAATCTCAAAGGTACAGATGTAGCAGGTGCTGAACATGAATACAACAGGGTAGTCACGTTCCCTGAAAGCTATGTGGATGCACACACGGCAGCAGATGGATATGTGAGTATTTCAACAACTTTTTCAGACATATCAGCCGGAATATATGACCTTACTGAAGACAAGGTTATAAGATATGAATTCAGAGAAATAGAAGCAAACAGTCTGATAAACGGCAGAGTAAATGGAGAATCGGTAAGATTTGATCTGTTGGATGGCAAGACCATCGGTGCTGCAACATTTATAAATGTCAAAAATGAATGGAACAATTATTCCGATACCGGAACCAGAGCCAATATTGTGAAAAAACAGAAGTTATATACTGCACTTACAGCAGAGTATACAGGAAAAGTTCTGGAAGGCAATATGCCTGTTGACGATTTTAACGATTATCTTGAGGTAAATGCAGTATATGATGATGGCTCTGAAGTGAAACTTGAGGCTTCAGATTATTCAGTAGCAGATATTGACGGCAATATATTTGACAGAACGCCGAAGGTGGCAGGATGTTATACACTTACTGTAACACATAGTGAAAGTGGTATAGAGTATTCAGCTATTGTGGAGATTCAGGTTGCACCGGCAGAGTGGTGTACGGTACATTTCGTAGTTGATGGAGGAAGCAGTCTGCAGGACATGAAGGTGTGGAAATATGACACCCTTTCTGAATCGACTAATGATGTGTCACGGTATACTACTTACAGGGATTATTACAAATTCAGCGGGTGGTTTACTGATGAAAATAGGGTTCGGGAATTCAGTACTGACAAGTCAGAGGTAATTTCAGATATTACACTGTATGCTAAATGGGTGCATAAACATTTAAGTGATTACAGCTGGGATGAAATAGAGGCGATATCGTTGTCAGGAAAAGCTGCAGATATCCTCGGAGAGTGTTTTGATGAAACCAAGGAAGACATAAGGGACGGAAGATTGTCATCCTATGAGCATACCGGAAGTTTTTCATACCAGGGGAAGAAGGTCCATGCAATGATAACAGGATTTGGAACCGATACGGATACTGAAGGCAGGATGGTGGGAATATCATTCATGACGTATGAGGCTGCAGGAAAGGCACCTATGAATGCTTTAGAGACAAACATCGGAGGATGGGAAGGTTCAGAACTCAGAGCGGCAATGAATTCAGGGATAAACGCAGATATAACAGATGCAGCTCTTAAAAACAGTATGAAACAAGTAAAAAGGCTCAGTGCGGTAAAATCTGATGATGGCAGTCTGAACATTGTGACGACGTATGATAAACTTGCAGTGCCATCGCAGATGGAGCTTGCCGGTGTTTTCGGTTTTGAATCACGCTTTACGGCGGTTCCGGATATTGAATACGGGGTTTTAAAATCTCTTAAAGGAGAAGGTAATATGTATCCGCTGTTTAACGGCATAGTACCTGATGGCAGTTTAAACAGTGAAAAAGCACTTGGAAGAGGTTATACATACTGGACACGTTCACTTTCGGTGGATTCCAGCGGTTTCTGTACAGTGCTTCCTAATGGTGCCTTCAGCTTTACAGGCAGCTGATCCGGACGAAGAAATAAAAAGAAACAAAAACAACTCAAAAACCCTTGAATTTCAACGGTTACGCTGATTTTCAAGGGTTTGTTCATTTTCTATACGTTAAACAGGAAGTGGATTACGTCGCCGTCTTTAACGACATATTCCTTGCCTTCTGATCTGATTAGTCCTTTTTCTTTTGCAGTAGCCAGGTTTCCTCCGCATTCTATGAGTTTATCATATGCGATGGTTTCCGCCCTGATGAATCCTTTTTCGAAGTCCGAATGGATTTTGCCGGCAGCGCCCGGTGCTTTGGTGCCTCGCTTTATGGTCCAGGCACGAACTTCCGGTTCGCCTGCAGTAAGGAATGATATGAGATCCAGGAGGTGATATGAAGCTTTGACAAGTTTATCAAGACCGGATTCCCCTATGCCCATTTCCTCCAGGAACATAGCTTTTTCATCTTCGTCAAGTTCAGCCATTTCAGCTTCTATTTTGGCACAGACAACGATAACATCTGAGTTTTCTGTGGCGGCAAACTCACGTACCTTTGCAATATAATCATTGTCTTCTGCCGCAGCATCATCCTCAGACACATTAGCCGCATAAATAACAGGTTTGTATGAAAGAAGGTCCAGGCTTCTGACAAATTCAGCTTCTTCATCGTCCAGTTCCATAGCTCTGGCAGATTTTCCCTCTGCAAGAAAATCGTAGACTTTTTTCAGCAGATCAAGCTCTTTCTGAAGGCTCTTATCTCCTTTGAGATTTTTTGTAGTTTTCTGTATTCGTCTTTCCAGAACTTCCATATCAGAAAGGATAAGTTCCATATTTATGGTATCTATATCAGAAATCGGATCGATTTTGCCGTCAACATGTACAACGTTGGGATCATCAAAGCATCTTACCACATGGACAATTGCAGCAACTTCACGTATGTGACCAAGGAATTTGTTCCCGAGGCCTTCGCCTTTTGACGCTCCTTTTACCAGTCCGGCAATATCATAGAATTCAATAGTGGTGTATATTGTTTTTTTTGAATTATACATTTCATGAAGGACCTTGAGTCTTTCATCAGGGACAGTTACAACACCCACATTAGGTTCTATTGTGCAGAATGGATAGTTTGCAGCTTCAGCGCCTGCTTTTGTTATGGCATTGAAAAGTGTGCTTTTGCCAACATTTGGCAGACCTACGATACCAAGTTTCATAAATTGTTCTCCTTTGTGTATTTGATGTTTAAGTGTTATCTTTATTTTTTGACTTTGCACGTCTGTAAAGTATTATATATGCAATCAGGCATATTATTATAATGGCAGAACTCAGAAGCTGAGCCTGTCTGAACGGACCTATCATCAGGCTGTCAGTGCGGAGTGCCTCAACAAAAAATCTTTCGGCAGAGTACAGAATCCCATATAACAGGAATGTCTGTCCGTCGAAGTTCCTTCTGTTATCAATATAGATGAGCAGAAGAAACAGAAGAAAGCACCAGATGGATTCATATAAGAATGTAGGGTGCACCTGTTGCCCGCCAACAGTGATAGCCCATGGAAGATCCGTTGGACCGCCATGTGCTTCGGAGTTGAAAAAATTGCCCCACCTGCCGATTGACTGTGCCAGAGCTACAGATGGTACAGCCAGATCAAGTATATTCAGTGGCTTTACTTTCCATATTATACACAAAACCGCTGCTGTAATAAAGCCGAAAATCAATCCTCCATGAATAGCAAGACCGCCGGCACGGGTGTTGATGATCCTCAGAATATCTCCTGCGTAATATGACCAGTTGAATACAACATAGTACAGCCTTGCACCGATTATCGCAACTGGTATGCATATTATAACGAAATTAAGAACTGTATCAGATGTGATGCCATGCTTCGAAGCTCTTTTACAGCAGATAAATGCAGCAAGTATTATACCCGAAGTTATAAGGATACCATACCACATTACATCTATTCCAAAAATTGTAAATGCAACAGAGCCAGGTGATTGCATAAAAAATCCTTTCTGCCGAGATGTACTCAGCATGTCTATTATACTAAAAAAGATGTGCTGAATACCACATCTTTTTATGGTTTTATTCTGTAATTACATCTTCAGGATCAGTAGCCAGAATCAGTTCCGCCGAATCTCCCATCAGATATACAGTATATAGTGTGTCATCGTCAGAAGAATGTTTTTCAATGAAATCGTCAGCTGAGACAACTTCAGCATTGTTATTGTCCAGGCATACTATTCTGGCATAATTCCCGAGAACTGCATCTTTTGTAATGTTGGTATCAGCTATATAATAGCCTTCATCATAATCCGGGTTCGGAACAACTTCCTGTTCTGAGATATGTACCTCATAATTGTCTCCGTTTTTACTGATATCCACGTAGCCCGTCATGGTCTGAGCTCCATCAGTAATCAGCTGCTCGGCATATTCATCTTCCAAATAATTACTTGTAATTTCAGGCTCATCTATAGTATTGCCGGATTTATCCCCACAGCCAGACAGCATCATGATCAGAAATACGGATAATGCGAATACTACAATGAACCGGGTATTAAGATTTCTCATTTCTTTCTCCTGTGATTTATCCCAATAGCAATATTTTATATTAAATGCGTACACTATTATTCTACCCTTATGAAATTCTATATTCAAGTATATTTAACAAATTATAATTTATTTTAAATAAAAATATAATATATTATGAAAAGAAACACTTATTCTGATAAAATAGTATTATTATGATGTATGATAATATATGTGAAGGAATATTTCGTGAACGTTTCAACCGATTCGTGGCTTCGGTGGAAATTGACGGTAAAACTGAAAAAGTACATGTGAAAAATACAGGACGCTGCGGGGAACTGCTTGTACCTGGAGCTGTGGTGTATCTGGAGGACCACGCAGAAAATATGAGGAACAGGAAACTCAGGTATTCACTGATAGCAGTGGAAAAACACACTGATAATGGAATTCTGCTTGTGAATATGGATTCTCAGGCACCGAATAAGGCTGTCAGAGAGGCACTGGAAAACGGGACGATACTGCCGGCAGGTCTTAAAGATACCGCTTATGTAAAAAGCGAATATACATATGGAAATTCACGTATTGATTTTTATATTAAAGACAGTGAAGGAAATGAAGTGCTGCTGGAAGTAAAAGGAGTAACGCTCGAAGAAAAGGGTACGGCTGAGTTCCCTGATGCTCCGACGGAGAGAGGGATAAAGCATATAAACGAACTTGTCGTAGCAATGTCTGAAGGATATCATTCGGCGATATTATTTGTGATACAGATGAAGGGCGTGCATAAGTTCAGGCCTAATTATGAGACTCATAAAGATTTTGGAGAATCATTGGTAAAAGCTGCTGAAGCAGGTGTTGAAATAATGGCATATGACTGCAGAGTGGAGAGAAATTTTATGGGGATAGACAGGCCTGTGGAGATAGAACTGATGGTTTGATACTGATTAAAACGATATATAGTATGAAATTATAAAAAATAATACCATATATGGAATAGAGATGGGAAAAATACATGAAAGTATTTTTCCTGTTTTGTTTTTTTGGAGTAAAATACACTTATGGTGGAGTGCTTTTGTTGCAAAATGGTTTGAAGTGGAGTAAAATAGAGGAAAATAAAATAGGAGGAGGACTCTATGTTTGTAGGCAAGTATTACAACTCAATAGACAGCAAATCAAGAGTGATAGTGCCTGCAAAATTCAGAGAAGAACTGGGCAGTAAATGCGTAATCGCCAAGGCTCTGGATGAGTGTCTCACTATTTATACCTGTGATGAATGGCAGAAGTTTGTGGACAAGCTTGACGCTTTACCGACAAGTAATCCCAAAGCAAGAAAGGTAAAGCGGCATTATTTTTCCTCTGCTGCAGAATGTGATGTGGATAAACAGGGGAGAATAACAATTCCTCAGGAATTAAAAATATACGCTGGTATTGAAAAAGAACTTATAACGGTAGGTAGCAATAAAACCATAGAAATCTGGAGTAAGGAATTCTGGGAAGAACAGCTTGACCCTGATACAGGAGAACTGATGGATGCCAGTGAAGCGGCAGAAGGATTAGAAATATATGGATTTTAAACATGTTCCGGTACTGTACGAAGAATGTATGCAGAACCTCAGAATCGTACCTGATGGCATCTATGTCGACGGAACTCTGGGCGGCGGTGGGCATGCATTTGGTATAGGCAGTAACCTAAATGAAAACGGAGTGCTTGTGGGTATCGACAGGGATACAGATGCACTTGAAGCAGCAGGAGAAAGACTCAGGGGACTGAAGTGCAGAACAGAATTAGTGCATAATACTTATGCCAATATCAAAGATGTTCTTGCGGAGCTTGGTATATCCGGTATAAACGGTGCACTTCTTGATATAGGGGTATCGTCTTTTCAGCTGGATAATAAAGAAAGAGGTTTTTCATATATGCATGATGCTCCTCTTGATATGAGGATGAACAGAGATGACGGGTTCTCTGCGTATGATGTTGTAAACAGATACGACAGGAAACAGCTGCAGGAAATAATAAAAAAGTATGGCGAAGAAAGATGGGCGTCACGTATTAGTGATTTTATTGTCAGAAAGAGACAGGACAATCCAATAGAAACTACTGGACAGCTTGTGGATATTATCAAAGCAGCGATTCCTGCTTCCGCAAGGAGGGAAGGCCCTCATCCTGCCAAAAGAACATTTCAGGCAATACGTATAGAAGTGAATGGAGAACTGGAGCAGATAGGACAGGCAGTTGATGAATTCTGTGATGTTCTTCTGCCGGGAGGAAGACTTTGCATAATAACTTTTCATTCACTTGAAGACAGAATAGTAAAGGAAGCATTTCACAGAAGGCTTGATCCCTGCACATGTCCGAAAGAATTTCCGGTATGTGTGTGCGGTAAAGTTTCAGATGTTGTGAAAGTTACAGGCAAGCCGATAGTTGCAGGCAAGGAAGAGCTTGAGAACAATCCGAGATCGAGAAGTGCGAAACTCAGAGTTATAGAGAAGAAGAGGTAGAGGCATGATAGCACCTGAGAAATGGTATGAATACCAGAGAGAATATCAGCGATATGGTTTTGATATGAAACCGCAGCCGGAAGAACGAAGAACACGTACCGGGTCAAGAAAAAAAACAAGAAAAGTTGCTGCCCCTTTCGGAAATGGAAGAAAAGCAGCTTTTTCAGCTGTGCTGGCAGCAGGTCTTGCTATGATCATGCTCATAATAATAACAGCATATTCAGCTGATATGAGATTTGAAATAAATCAGACGATAAGAGATAACAATGCGCTTACGGGTGAAATAGAGAATCTGCAGGTTAAAATATACACGGCAAATAATGTGAACTATATTGAGAAAAAAGCAAAATCAGACCTTGGGATGGTATCGCCGAAAGAGAAAAGTCGAGTGTATATCGCTGCAGATGATATTCCTGAGCAGGGATTTGCTGATATGCTGAAGGAAAAGGCATATAATTGAGATTGAAAAATATAATAAGTTTTAGAAATGTGAATCTGATTTTGTACAATACCCGGACAGTTGAATAATAAAGCGATGTCCGGGCTTGTTTTTAAGGAAAGAAAAATGATAAAAACATCCAATAACAGCAGAAAAAACTTAATAATCATTCTTTGTCTTATATTTGGCTGTATGCTGCTTCTGTGCATGAGAATGGGGTGGATACAGATTGTAAAGGGCGGTGAATATTCTGCCAAGGCAGTGGATCAGCAGACGAGAGATACTCCGATCGAAGCTGAAAGAGGTGTGATATACGATACAAACGGCAAGGAACTGGCAGTCAGCGTATCGTGCTATACTATATGGGCAAGACCTTCAGATGTCAAATCCGGTGAAACACAAAAAGAAAAAAAAGAGAATATTGAAAAAGTATGTACAACACTTTCTGATATACTTGATATGGATTATGATGAAGTAAAAGAACTTGTCACTGCAGAACAGAGTATAGTTAAAATCAGAAAGGGCCTTGATAAAGAAACCTCTGACAAGATCAGAAAAGCAGAGCTTACCGGAATTGAGATTGCAGAAGACACGAAGAGAAGTTACCCGCTGGGAGCCTTCGCATCACATACGATAGGTTCTGTTACAGATGACAATACCGGTCTTTCCGGACTTGAACTTCAATATAACCGTTATCTGAGCGGAGTTTCAGGAAGGTGGATAAATTATACTGATACTGGAGGAAACCGCCTCTCCTATGGAAAGGAAAAGTACTATCAGGCAGAAGACGGATACAGTATCGTAACAACGATAGATCAGGTCATACAGCACTATACAGAAAAAGCTATCGAACAGGTACAGAAAAAAACCAGTGCAGACAGAGTTATGGCAATAGTTATGAGCCCTAAAACCGGAGACATACTTGCTATGGCTCAGACACCTGATTTTGACCTGAATAACCCGAAAACTCCTCTTGATAAAAGTGAACAGGAAAAGCTAAAGGGTATGTCAGATTCGGAAAAAGTCGAATACTGGAATAAGATGTGGAGAAACTCGCTGATAAGTGATGTGTATGAACCGGGTTCAACTTTCAAACTGCTGACAACTTCCATAGCTCTTGAAGAGGATGTGACAGATATGAATGATACATTCACATGTACAGGTTCGGTGAATGTATCTGGGGAAACGATACATTGCTGGAGATCAGAAAACCCTCATGGAACCCAATCACTTATGCAGGCAGTGGGAAACTCATGTAACCCGGTATTTGTAAAACTTGCAACGGAAATAGGTATAGATAAGTTTTATGATTATCTGGGAACTTTCGGAATTACCGGAACAACAGGAATAGATTTCCCTGGAGAGGGTACAGCGATACTTCAGGATAAAGAATCTGCTGGTCCTGTAGGTCTTGCTACGATAGGATTCGGTCAGGGAGTGGCGGTGACACCGATACAGCTGATAACTGCAATAAGCTCATTTGGTAATGACGGTAAACTTATGAAACCGCGGCTCGTTAAAGAACTTAAGGATTCGGACGGTAATACTGTGGAGGAATTCGGAACAGAAGTGGTGAGACAGACTGTATCAAAAGAGACTGCAGATGAAATCTGTGATATCATGGAATATGTAGTATCAGACGGAGGTGCCGGAACGGCAGCGGTTACCGGATATAAAGTGGGAGGAAAGACAGGAACTGCCAATAAAGTCCGGTCAGACGGCACAGGTTACAGCGAAGCAACTGATTCGTCATGTATTGCAATGGCTCCTATGGATGACCCGCAGGTGACAGTTCTTGTTATTGTAGACAATCCGAAAGGGGTTAAATTCGGAAGTGCTGTTGCAGGTCCCGGAGTTAAACAGATATTATCAGATACACTTCCATATATGAATGTGTCTCCGAATTCGGACAATGAGCGCGAGTCGAATGATAAAAAAGTTGAAGTACCTGATGTGGTCGGACAGAGTGTAAGTGATGCAATAGGTATACTTGGCGGTAAGTCCCTGTCCTATGATACAGATAAAAAGGAAGCAAAAAAGAATGATTTTATCGTAACGAAACAGTATCCGGCAGCAGGTACAAAAGTTAAAAAAGGAAGTAGGATTTATTTGTATAATTGATAGAGGAATATGAACAGAATAACAATAGATAAAGTCGCAGAAGCGGTCGGCGGAGCTGTTCTGCACAAGGGTGAAAAAGAATATATTGACGGAGTAAGACAGGACTCGAGAGAATGCGGAGACGGTGATCTGTTTGTTGCTGTAAAAGGAGAAAACCTTGATGGACACAATTACATCAGCAAAGCTGTGGAAAACGGATGCAGTGCAGTAATGATATCGGATGAAAACAGTGCTGATCAAGTGCTGATGAAGAGTAACACAAGTGTTATCATTGTTGATGATACTGTGCGTGCTCTGGGAGATCTTGCAGCATATTATCTGGAGACACTGAATGTGATTAAAATTGCGGTTACAGGAAGCGTCGGAAAAACCTCGGTACGTGATATGATATATTACGTAGCCAGTGAGAAATATACTTGCGGGAGAAATATCAGAAATTACAATAACCTGATTGGTCTGCCGCTTTCGGTTTTTCTCTTTGACAGTGACACTGAAGCTGTAGTGCTCGAAATGGGAATGGACAGATTCGGAGAAATAGACAGGCTGGCGGAAATAGTCAAACCTGATATTGCGGTGATAACCAATATTGGAATGTCTCATATTGAAAATCTTGGCAGCCGGCAGGGGATTTTTCAGGCAAAAATGGAAATCGCTGAGCATATAGGAAATCGTCAGAAGACAGAAGGTACATTGATTTTCGTGGAAGATGGAGAGTTTCTGACAAAAGAAAACACTGCTGGAAGCTACAGCCAGATTTCAATAGGGCAAAATAGAAAAAGTGATTATATAATATCATCTGTTGACGATTTTGGCATAGAGGGTATACAATTTACACTGGAACATGATAATGAAAGACACAGAATCAGAGTGCCGGTTCCCGGCATGCACAATGCTGTAAACAGCAGCATTGCTGTTGCAGTGGGAAATCTTCTCGGAATTACTGTGGAAGAAGCGGAATGCGGGCTCAAAAAAGTTAAGCTTACCGGCAGCAGACTGAAACTTATACATGGTAATAATATAAGAATAATAGATGATACGTACAATGCCAGCCCGGATTCAGTGAAAAGTGCACTGAAGGTTCTTTCTTCCAGTGAATGCAGCGGGAGAAAGATTGCTGTGCTGGGCGATATGTATGAACTGGGGGATGAATCTCCGAAACAGCATTTTGGTGTCGGTGAATTCGCAGCTATGCAGGATATTGATATTCTGGTGGCTGTTGGTAAAAATGCATCTGAAATAGCTGAAGGCGCTTCCGGAAGCAGCCTGAGTGTAATATACCATGAAGAAAAGCAAGAATTCATTGAAGAACTGTCTAGTGTTGTCAAAGCAGGAGATCTGATTCTGGTCAAAGGTTCCAGAGGAATGAAAATGGAGCAGATAGTTGAAGAATTAATGAAGTTTTAGGAGTAAATATGAATTACATCAGCATAGGAATAATTATTTTGGCAGCTTTTATTGCATCAGTTATTATTACAAAAGCTGAAATCCCGGTATTGCGAAGGAAAGCAGGACAGAATATCAGAGAGGAAGGCCCTGAATCCCATTTTTCTAAAGCGGGAACCCCGAGTATGGGCGGAATATCTATAATAATAGGGGCATGTGCTGCTGCGCTTATAGCTGCGACAGTATATGGAACAGATATTTCAGAATTACTGATCATACTGTTTGTTTTCATCGGATTCGGACTGATCGGTTTTTTTGATGACTATCTTAAGGTTATTAAGAAGAATAACCTTGGGCTCAAGGCGTATCAGAAGTTTGGTCTCCAGATTATTATCTCTGTAGCGCTGGCTGTTTTTCTGGCAAACTATTCTGATGGAAGTACAAATGTATACATACCTGTGGCGGATACTTATCTGGATTTCGGCATATGGTACATTCCTTTTATAGTGTTTGCGGTACTTGCCATGACTAATGCTGTTAATCTGACTGACGGGCTTGATGGCCTGGCATCAGGGGTCACTGTATTTGTATCATTGTTTTTTTCTGTTGCAGGGATTTCATATGGAATATTTTCAGGAGCATATTTCTGTGCAGCTGTGTGCGGAGCGTGTCTGGGATTTCTGGTATTTAACAGAAACCCTGCTAAAATTTTCATGGGAGATACGGGTTCGCTGGCACTGGGAGGAGGAGTTGCAGCGGCAGCTATAGTAATGAAACTGGAACTCCTGTTACTTATAGCAGGGCTTGTATATGTTATTGAGGCACTTTCGGTAGTAATTCAGGTGGGATATTTCAAAATATCCGGCGGAAAAAGAATATTTAAGATGGCTCCGATACATCATCATTTTGAAAAATGCGGTTATAGTGAAAGAAAAGTGGTGGCAGGATTCTGGATATTTACAATAATCTGCTGTGCGGCAGCATTTGCATTTATCTAACCGGAAACCCTGATGGTAAATTGAATGGAGGAAGTAATGTCAAGAAATTGTGTAGAAGATATTAAAGGTAAGAAAATACTGATAGTAGGTATGGGAAATTCAGGAAAAGCTGCTGTGCAGGCAATGGTAAAGCTAGGTGCGGCAGTATCTGTGCAGGATAATAAAAAAGAAGAGGATATAGATCCTCAGCTTCTGACTTTTCTAAAAGACAAGTCGGTAACATGTTACCTGGGATGTCAGCCGGAAGATATGAGTGCTTTTGATATGATGATATTAAGTCCGGGGGTTTCTCCTGAGCTTGATTTTATCAGAGAAGCTCGCGAATCAGGTGTTGAGATAACAGGAGAACTGGAAATCGCATACAGGGTCGGGCATGGCAAATACGTTGCAATTACGGGAACCAACGGGAAAACGACAACTACGACACTTGTCGGGGAGATATACAAGGCTGCAGAAAAAAAGACATACGTTGTAGGAAATATAGGTGTTGCGGTTATATCAAAATCCCTCTCAGCTGAGGAAGATAGCTGGCTTATTACGGAAACAAGCAGTTTCCAGCTTGAAACCATTAAAGATTTCAGACCGGAAATTTCAGCATTGCTGAATCTTACACCAGACCATATGGATCGTCATAAAACTATGGAGAACTATGGAAAAGCCAAAGCTAACATATTCAGGAACCAGACACCGGATCAGTACTGTATCATAAACTATGATGATAAAGAGTGTTTTAAACTTGCAGAGAACTGCGGAGCAAGAGTAGTACCTTTCAGCAGAGTTGAAGAACTGGACTTCGGAGCATTTGTCAAAGATGGAGTAATCGTAATAAAAAATGAGAATGGCGATCTGGCTGAAATATGCAGAGCGGATGAGCTGAAAATACCGGGAACTCATAACCTGGAAAACGCGCTTGCAGCAGCAGCAGTAGCATATTTCGGCGAAATTGATACAGAAACTATAGCAAGGGTTCTCAGACAGTTCAGAGGAGTTGAGCACAGAATCGAGCTGTGCAATGAAATAGATGGGATCAGGTTTGTAAATGACTCCAAAGGTACAAATCCTGATGCAGCCATCAAGGCTATTGAAGCGATGAAAGAAAATATAATTCTGATTGCGGGAGGTTATGACAAGGGATCTTCATTTGATGAATTCATAGGGGCATTTGACGGCAGGGTCAAGGCTATGATGCTTCTGGGCAAGACGGCTGCCAAAATCAAAGAAACTGCAGAAAAAGCAGGATTTACGAATTCGATAATTCTGAAAGACATGGAAGCCTGTGTCAGAGAAGCATACAGGATTGCCGAGCCGGGAGACGTAGTCCTTCTGTCGCCTGCCTGTGCCAGCTGGGATATGTATACCAGCTATGAACAGCGAGGACGTCACTTCAAAGCCTGTGTTCAGGCACTTGAAAGGTAGCGGGTGGAATTGGATAAAAAAGAGAGAAAACAGAAAAAAACAACAAAAAGGAAAGCTGAACTGAAGCCGGGTGATTTCTGGCTTATGCTGATTGTGATGATACTTGTTATCTTTGGTCTGATAATGGTATTCAGTGCCAGTTATTATTATTCGATAAGCCAGGCGGGGAATGCATACAGTTATCTTCTCAGACACGGACTATGGGTAATATTGGGAATTGGCGTCATGATACTGGGAGCTTCCATAGATTACCGGATATACAGGAAAGCTGCTGTGCCTTTTGTGATAATTATAGGTGTATTGCTGATCCTTGTCCCTTTTATTGGCACCACTGTAAACGGAGCTACAAGATGGCTGTCAATCGGACCGATCACAATTATGCCGGGTGAGCTTGCAAAACCGGCGGTAATACTGTTTACTGCATGGTATCTGAGTGAGAAACCAGACCGGATAAAATCAGCAGTCCGAGGGATATTGCCTCTTATTGCACTGGCTGGTGTGTACGGAGCACTTATAATAAAACAGCCGAATCTTTCCACAGCCATTACAGTGTGCGGTATAGTTGTAGCAATGATGCTGGTTGCAGGAATGAAATGGAGATACTTTTTCGGTGCTGCCGGAATCGGTGCGGGAGGTATACTGAGTATTCTGATGTTTGCCCGAGGAAGCTACTGGTATACCAGACTGACAAGTTTCACAGATCCGTTTGCTGATCCGTTAAATGATGGTTATCAGGCAGTACAGTCGCTGCTTGCCCTTGGCTCAGGTGGGCTGTTCGGAGTCGGACTTGGCAAAAGTGTACAGAAGAATCTATATTTGCCTGAGCCCCAGAATGATTTTATTCTGGCGATTATCGGTGAAGAACTGGGCTATATAGGAGTGCTTGCACTGATAGTGGTATACTGCCTTTTTGTATGGAGAGGATCGCATATAGCGATGAATTCGCCTGATCAGTTCGGGATGCTTCTTGCATCCGGAATAGTTCTTATGGTAGCAATACAGGTGATACTGAATATTGCAGTAGTAACATCGTCAATGCCTGCAACCGGTATAAATCTTCCGTTTGTAAGCTATGGAGGCAATGCGCTGCTGATTTTTATGTTTTGTTCCGGAGTGCTCATTAATATTTCCAGACATGGGCCTAAGACTACAGGAGTAAAGTAGATGAGAGTTATTATGACCGGTGGCGGAACCGGAGGACACGTATATCCGGCAATAGCTATTGCGGATGAAATAAGAAGAAGGTATAAGGACGCTGCAGTTCTGTTTGTAGGTGCAGAGGTCGGTATGGAAAGAGAACTTGTACCTGAAAATGGATACGATCTTGAGATAATATCTGTCGATGGCTTCTACAGGAAAAAGATTTATAAGAATATTGAGGTTTTCAACAAGCTGAGAAAAGCATCAAAAAGATCAAAAGAGATAATAAGAGATTTCAGGCCTGATGTTGTCATTGGAACAGGAGGATATGCGAGTGCGGCTGTGGTTAAAACTGCACAGAAAATGAAGATACCGACATATATACATGAACAGAATGCATATCCGGGGATGACCAACAGGATGCTTGAACGTCATGCCAGAAAGGTTTTTCTGGGATTTGAAGCTGCTGGTGAGCATTTCAGAGATAAAAACAAGCTTGTAAATGCAGGGAATCCTGTAAGAGCAGTGTTTTCCCAGACGGGAAAAGCAGAAGCGAGAAAGGCTCTGGGGTTCAGAGATACAGATTTTGTGCTGCTGGCATTTGGAGGAAGTCAGGGAGCCGGCAGAATAAATAAAGCTATGATAGATGTAATCGAGACATTCAATGGAGTGGAAAATTTCAGAATATGTATTGGCGCGGGGAAATACTATTATGAAGCCATGCTGGATGAATTCAGGGAAAGAAATATTGAATTGCATGATAATATAATAATTAAAGAATATATCAGCGATATGCAGAAATACCTCGTATCCTCGGATCTGGTTGTAAGCCGGAGCGGTGCTCTGACTGTTGCCGAAGTTACAATATGCGGCAAACCTGCAATCTTCATTCCGTCTCCTAATGTTACAGGGAATCACCAGTATCATAATGCTATGGCAGTTGCTCAGCATGGTGGAGCGATTGTTCTGGAAGAGGATCAGCTGAAAGAAAAGAAGCTGGTAAATGAAATTCTGAAGCTGAAAAACAATCCTGAAATATTAAAAGATATGGAGAGCAGAAGTCTCGCGTGTGCACCTGTTGATGCAGCTGCTGTAATCTGTGATACGATAATAAATGACATATCAGAGTAACGGATTCTGCACCTCCCGCATATCATGCATTATATGCGGGAGGTGTTTTTTTGGGAAAATATCTTATCAGGGGAGGGAAACCTCTTACGGGAGAAGTGCGTATTTCAGGTGCAAAAAATGCTGCCCTGCCTGTATTGGCTGCAGCTGTTGCCACAAAGGGAGAGAATATTATTGAAGCATGTCCGGAAATTTCAGATGTTGATAACATGATATCAATACTTGAAGCTCTGGGATGCAGAATTGCAAGATATGGAACCAGCATAATGATAAATGCGTCTGAACTGACTGAATGCAGAATTCCGGATGAGCTTATGAAAGAAATGCGATCCAGTGTTTTTCTTGCCGGATCACTTCTTGCGAGATGTGGTGAAGCGGTAATAAGCAGTCCCGGAGGATGTAATATCGGTAAAAGACCTATAGATATACATATAAAAGGCCTGAAAAGCCTGGGAGCAGAGATAGAATACTCCGGTGATAAAATATATATTAAAAGCGGGAATATGAAGGGGGCATATATCAGACTTGATTATCCAAGCGTAGGAGCCACAGAGAATCTTATGCTTGCAGCAACTGCAGCAGAAGGAACAACTGTCATAGATAACAGTGCAAGTGAACCCGAAATAAATGCTCTGCAGGATTATATAAACATGTGCGGAGGCAGAGTCTCAGGGGCAGGAACCGGCAGAATAACAATATGCGGCCGGAGAAAGCTGACAGGATGTGAGTACAGAATGATACCGGACAGGATAGAGGCTGGCACTTTTCTGCTGATGTGTGCGGGGACAGAAGGAGATGTATGCCTGAAGGGGGTAGTGGCAGACCATATCAGGCCATTGATTGAAATTGTAAGAGCAGGAGGAAGCAGGATCTCCACATGGGATGATAATCTCAGAATTTGCAGTACAGCCGCAGGCCGGGTGAAGTGCAGTGTGGATACAGCTCCATATCCGGGGTTCCCTACAGATCTGCAGTCTCAGCTGACGGCATTTCTGACAGTAAAAGGCGAAGATTGTATTGTCAGAGAGAATATTTTTGAAAACAGGTTCCGTTATGCAAAACAGCTGATAAAAATGGGTGCAGATATTGAAATCTCACAAAAAGAGGTTATAATAAAAGGTAACAATATATTGTATGGCTGTGATGTTGAAGCTGAAGATCTCAGGGGAGGTGCAGCGTTAGTAATTGCAGGGCTGATGGCTGAGGGAGATACAGTTCTGAACAACACAAAATATATTAAAAGAGGCTACAGCAGATTCAGAGAAAAAATACAGAAATTAGGTGGAGAAATCAGGGAAGATGGTCAATGAAAACCGGGCAGTCAGAACTGTCAGAAAGAAAAAACGGCGAAAGAAACGATATATTTTAAGAATTTTCCTTATTATACTGATATGTGCCGGGATTTACTATGTTACACATATTGATTACTTTAATATAACAGGTATAGCGGTTATAGGAAATAAGGAAATATCAGATGAAGAAATACGTGAATTGTCCGGATTGCATACAGGCGACAGTCTGTTTGATGTCTATCCGTTCTTTGTTCAGAAAAAAATCAGAAACAATTTGTATATAGCAGATGTAAATGTGAACAGGAAGCTGCCGAATGAGGTTGAAATAATTGTTGCGGAGAGATCAGGAAAAGCCCAGGTGGCATTTGGCAAAAAATATGTGGTGACAGATAATGAAGGGACTGTTCTGGAAGTATCTGATAAAATCAGGAAAGTGACACTTATCAAGGGTATTGAAGCTCAGGAGGCAGAGACAGGCAGGAAGATCAAGGTAAATGATGCCGATGCGTGGAAACGGAACATGGAGATCGTCAGAGTAATGGAGGAGAACGATCTGTATTTCAAGAAAATAAGAATAAAGGGAGAGAATGTCAAAGCGTATATTTACGATAAGCTCGTATGTGAAGGGAAATATGATGATGTGATCAGGAACATAGAGAATGATGCTCTTAAACTTGTAGTCTATGATCTGTATCAGAAAGGCATAGAAAAAGGTGTAATCAACATCGGAAGCAATAATTATTGTTCCTTTACGCCATAAAAATTATGTGATATAATTAAGCTAAGTATACATTTAAGAAAAAGTAGGAGGTACTTCTGGATGTTACAATTTGAGATGAATGACTCGACGCTGCAGGAGATAAAGGTTATCGGAGTCGGCGGCGGTGGATGTAACGCAGTTAACAGAATGATAGATGGAGGAATGAAAGGTGTAACTTTCATCGCTGTTAATACAGACAAGCAGGCCTTGGCAAAGAGTAAGGCTGAGACAAAAATACAGATAGGTGAGAAACTGACAAAGGGTCTGGGCGCTGGAGGAAATCCTGAGGTTGGACAGAAG
The DNA here is from genome assembly GCA_022763735.1 of Clostridiales bacterium. Classification (GTDB taxonomy): domain Bacteria; phylum Bacillota; class Clostridia; order Peptostreptococcales; family Anaerovoracaceae; genus Lentihominibacter. Next base: position 15,375 of record JALEQY010000071.1, on the reverse strand, counting down.
TCTGCAGAAGAGAACCTTGAAGATCTGGAGAAATTTATAGCAGGGTCGGATATGATTTTCGTAACATGCGGAATGGGCGGTGGTACAGGAACCGGAGCAGCTCCTATTATTGCAAAGATAGCGAAGGATATGGGTGTACTCACTGTTGGTGTTGTAACCAAGCCGTTCAGGTTTGAAGGAAGAAAAAGAGCAGAGCATGCAGAGCTTGGTATAAAATTCCTTAAGAAATATGTTGACTCTCTTGTTGTGGTTCCGAATGACAAGCTGCTTGAGACTGTTCAGGAGCAGACTTCTCTACTGGAAGCATTCGAACTGGCAGATGAAGTTCTTAAACAGGGAGTACAGGGTATCTCCGATATTATAGTTGATGATGCGCTTATCAACCTTGATTTCGCAGATGTTACGACCATCATGAAGGACAGAGGAATTGTACATATGGGTGTCGGCAGAGGCAAGGGTGACAGCAGACTTGAAGATGCTGTCAGCGGAGCAATTAACAGTCCGCTTCTTGAAACGAAGATTTCAGGAGCCAGAGCAGTACTCATCAACATTACCGGAGGACGGGATCTCACGATGTTTGATGTTGATAAAGTTGCGAGCAGAATTGATGAAGAGGCGGATGATAATGCAATAATCATCATGGGTGCATCCATCAAGGAAGACTTACAGGATGAGATAGCAGTAACAGTAATTGCTGCTGGATTTGAGAAGAGTAATGTTGATCTCCTTAATAATTCTGTAATCCCGAACGGACATACAATCGACAGCGGAACAGAAGCGAGAGAAGATGCACAGCAAACTTCAGCGGCTGAGAAAGACGATCCTTTCAAGGGAACGGCTCGTATTGACATTCCTACTTTCCTGCAGAGATAACAGAAAGGAAAAGATTATTCCAATAGCCGGTTTGTTTAGAACCGGCTATTGTTCTGATTTTACGGTTAATATATCGATATGAAAATCATCACGTCAAAGGACAATCAACTTTATAAAACCGCATTGAAACTTACGAAAAAAAAGTATCGAGACGAATATGGAATGTATCTTCTGGAAGGCGTCAAACCACTTCTTGATGCTCTTGATACAGGTATATATGTCAGAAACATTCTTCTATGTGACGATGTCGGCAGCAGACAGGATTATCCTGATGAAATAACTGTAAGACTTGACAGGAAGCTTTTTGAAAGGCTTTCGGATACAGGGACTTCTCAGGGAGTGATAGCCATTGCGGAGAAACTGTGTTATGATTATGAAACGTTTTCAGAAAAAGCAGGGATGAAAGGCAGTAATATCGTTGTTCTTGACAGACTGCAGGATCCCGGAAATATAGGAACAATAGTCAGAACTGCGGAAGCAGCCGGATATAGAGGGATTATTGTGACAGCCGGAAGCGGAGATATATATTCTCCGAAAGTTGTGAGAGCAGCTGCAGGTTCGCTTTTCAGGATGCCGGTACTGCAGGTGGATGACAGCATGGAAGCAGTGAATATGCTGAGAAAGATGAATAAACGGATAGTTACAGCAGCGCTGGATACTGATATATATTATTATCAGACAGACTTAACTGAAAATATCGCTCTGGTGATCGGTAACGAGGGTCAGGGTGTTAGCGAAGTCTTTATGGAGTCTTCGGATATAAAAGTCAGGATTCCGATGGAAGGATCCATTGAATCTCTGAATGCGGCAGTGGCAGCCGGAATATTAATGTATCAGTCACAAAAGATAAATAGATGAGAGGTAAAAGTAATGCAAGCTCAGTTGAACAAAATTTTAGAAGAAGCTAAGGCTCAGCTCAAAGAGGTGTCTTCTCTGGCTCAGGCTGATGAGATCAGAGTTAAAGTGCTGGGTAAAAAAGGTAAATTAACTGAAATATTAAGAGGAATGGGTAAACTGTCACCTGAAGAAAGAAAAACAACAGGCCAGATTGCCAATAAAGTAAGGGCAGAAATAGAACAGCTGCTAGAATCTAAATTTAATGAACTTAAAAAAGCTGCCAAGGAAGCGCAGTTCAAACTGGAAAAAATCGATGTTACAGAACCGGGTAAAGATATAATACTTGGGGTGAAACATCCTCTGACAATTACAATTGAGGAAATTTCAAGAGTGTTCATGAACATGGGATTTGCGATTACAGAAGGCCCTGAAGTTGAAACGGTATTCAACAACTTTGACGGTCTGAATGCAGGACCTAATCATCCTGCAAGGGATATGACAGATACATTTTATATAACAGATGATATTCTGCTGAGGACTCAGACATCTACTGTGCAGGTAAGAACTCTGCTTAAAGAGAAGCCTCCAATCAAGGTTATTGCACCGGGCAGATGCTTCAGATGTGATACTCCCGATGCAACTCATTCGCCGATGTTCCATCAGATAGAAGGGCTGGTGGTTGATGAAGGAATAACCATGGCTGATCTCAAGGGAACACTGGACAGCTTTGCCAAGCAGCTTTTCGGAACAAGCACAAAAACCAAATTCAGACCTCATCATTTCCCGTTTACTGAACCAAGTGCTGAAATGGATGTATCATGCTTCAAATGCGGCGGCAAGGGCTGCAAGGTATGTAAAGGAAGCGGCTGGATTGAAATTCTCGGCTGCGGAATGGTACACCCGAATGTGCTCAAGGTCGGCAATATCGACACTGAAAAATACACAGGATTTGCTTTCGGTATGGGCGTGGAAAGAGTTGCGATGCTTAAATACGGCGTTGAAGATATCAGATTGTTTTATGAGAACGATATGCGTTTCATAAACCAGTTCAAATAGGAGGTTGAATAGATGTTAGTTCCAATTGAATGGCTCAATGATTATATAGATTTAAAAGACATAGATACGGAAGAATTCTGTGACCGTATGATAATGTCAGGCTCAAATCTCGAAACTTGCGAACATTTCTGTGAAGAAATGGAAAACGTTGTAGTAGGAAAGATCGAGAAGATAGAAAAACACCCTGACGCAGACAAGCTTGTTGTATGTCAGCTGGATGTGGGTAAAGAAGAGCTGCTGCAGATTGTAACAGGTGCTCCCAATGTATTTGAAGGGGCTTATGTTCCTGTAGCACTCCATAAAAGCAGGATTCCGGGACCTCTTCATGGCAAAGCTAAAGAGGAAGGCGGAACCAGGATTACAAAAGGCAAGCTTAGAGGTGTTGAATCATTCGGCATGCTCTGTTCAGCAGAAGAGCTGGGATTTGAAGACAAAGTAGTGCCGGTGGCACATAAGGACGGCATATGGATTCTTGAAGAAGAATATGAACCGGGTATGGATTTTGCCGAGGCTCTCGGTCTGAAGCAGGCTGTTGTGGATTTCGAAATTACTCCGAACAGACCTGACTGTCTTGCTATGGTAGGAATGGCAAGGGAAGCATCTGCGACATTCGGGAAATCTTTTGAATATCCGGATATCAGGCTGGAAGAGGCGAATCAGGAAAAAGAAACGAAAGATTTCGTTTCAGTAGAAATAAAGAATCCTGAAAACTGCAAGAGATATGTAGCAAGAGTAGTAACAGATGTAAAAGTGAAGCAGTCTCCGTGGTGGCTTCAGAAAAGACTCATGTATGCAGGCATGAGACCTATCAATAATATTGTTGATATAACAAATTTTGTTATGCTTGAATATGGACAGCCGATTCATGCATTTGATATAAATCAGGTGCACGGCGGCAGGATAATTGTTGAAAATGCCTCCGAAGGGGAAAAGTTTGTAACCCTTGATAATAACGAGAGAACATTATCAGAAGATATGCTTCTGATAAAAGATGCAGAAAGAGGAATTGCCATCGCAGGAGTTATGGGTGGGCTGAACTCAGAAATAGAAGATGACACTACCACTATTATCGTTGAATCAGCTAATTTTAACGGCGACAATGTCAGAATGACATCCAAGAAACTCGGACTGAGAACAGAAGCATCCTCAAGATTCGAGAAGGGAATAGATCCTAATCTCTGCGAAGCAGCCGCTGACAGAGTATGCAGGCTTATTGAACTTACAGGTGCAGGCCGGGTATGCAGAGGAAGTGTGGATGTATATCCGGCTCCTGAAACTGCTAAAACTATAGATGTCAGAGTTGACAGAGTAAATCACGTTCTTGGTATAGAGCTTGATCGTGAAACAATGGCTGATATTTTCGAAAGTCTTGAGATAAAGACTGCAGGTGAAGGAAATATAATTACAGTAACACCGCCTACTATCAGACAGGACCTTCTTGAAGAAGAGGATTATATAGAAGAAGTTGCCAGAATTTACGGATATGACAGACTGCCGGTAACGCTTCCTAAAGGAAATAATGAAGCAGGTCTTTCATATGAGAGATTCCTTAGAGACAGGAGCAGAGAAGCGCTTTGCAGCATGGGCCTGAATGAAATACAGACTTATTCATTTGTAAGCCCTAAAGGTGTAGATAATCTGAGGATAGAAGAAGATTCATGGGAAAGAGGCTTCGTAAAGCTGATCAATCCTCTCGGTGAGGAAAACTCAGTAATGAGAACGATACTTACTCCAAACATGATGGAAGTGCTGGCAAGAAACTATTCGAGAAATATTGAAACCGTCAAGGCATTTGAAATCGGCAACACTTTCACAGCAAATCTTCTCGGAGAGGATCATTTGCCGGATGAACAGTATTCACTCTGCATAGGTATGTATGGCAAAGGCATTGACTTCTTCAGCCTTAAAGGAGTGGTGGAAGAACTCCTGAATGTAATGGGAATCAGAGATGTCCAGTTCATAGCAGAATCAGAATACGGTGTGTATCATCCTGGAAGATGTGCAAGAATTGCAGTCAAGCCTGATGCAGGAATGACAGTTTTCGGTGATGAACTTGATGAAATAGGAATTATGGGAGAGATTCATCCTGATGTTGCTGAGAATTATGGAATGGATGGTGTCAGAATATACTGCTGCGAGATCATGTTTGACACTATAGTCAGGTATGCTAGCACAGATACTGTATATATGCCGCTTCCGAAATATCCTTCGACATCAAGAGACATCGCGCTTCTGGTAGATGAAGATATGGAGGTCGGCAGGATTGAACGTGTTATCACAGAAAACGGCGGGGATATCCTTGAGAGTGTTAAACTTTTTGACGTGTACAGAGGAAAGCAGGTTGAAGAAGGTAAAAAGAGCGTAGCTTTTGCATTGACATACAGAGACAGAGACAGGACCCTTACAGATGAAGATGTTGCAGGTGTTCACAATAAAGTGCTTGAGGCTCTGAAGGAACAGCTTAATGCCGTATTGAGAGAAATGTAGGAGAATGCATATGGAGAACAACAGAGTAAAAGTAAAGATTTACGGCCAGGAATATGTTATTGCGGGAGAAAAATCCAGAGAAGAAATTATTCAGGTCGCTGCACATGTTGATACTAAAATGCACGAAATCGCTGAAATGACAAAAGCATCGGGTTCGGCTCCTTCAAATATTGCTGTACTTTCGGCCGTTAATATCACAAGTGAGTATTTTCAGCTTATGGAAGAAATGGAAGAGCTGAAAAGAATGAACTTCCAGCTGGAAAAGGATGCACAGCATTATGTACAGCTCTGGGATGAATCAAAGAAAAACTATATGGAATATAAAGAAGAAACCCAGGCGATAGTACTTCAGAAGGATGAGCTGATGAATCAGCTGAGACAGAAAGACGGTGAGATTCAGAAACTCAAAGAAGCTGCAGATATAGCGAAAACCCAGGCTAAAGATAGTATGGAGGAAGTTGTTCAGGATATAGAAAACAAGTGCAGGGAACTTGAAAACAGCTTCTTTGATCTCCAGATGGAAAACCTTCAGCTGAAGAAGGAATTAGAGAAATACAAAAATAATAACGGATAATTTCACATGAAAGAAAAAACTTTAAACGTTCTGGAATACAATAAAATTATAGGAATGCTTGAAGAACAGGCCGGCTCTGAAATGACGCGAAAAGTCATTTCAGAGCTGAAGCCTTTTCATGGTGTGTCTGAAATAAGGGAAAGTTTAGCTGAAACCACAGAAGCGGTGAGACTCATTAATTATAAGGGGCCTTTACCTGTCGGTGGTTTTTATGATATTGCGGAAAGTGTATCCTTTGCCCGAAAAGGAGGCACGCTGACAATGGCACAGCTTCTGAAAGTGCTGTACAATATGAAGACGGCTGAAAGGACGGTAGCTTTTCTCAGGGGAGACATCCCGGATCTGCCGCTGATCTGTTCGATAGCAGAACTCATTGTTGTACCGAAGAAGCTGGCTGATGAAATAGACAGATGCATCTTATCTGAGGATGAGATGGCAGATAATGCGAGTCCTGAGCTAAGAAGCATCAGACGTGCAATAATAAGACAGAATGAAGCTCTTAAATCGAAGCTGAATCATATATTGAACTCAGCAGGAAACAAGACTGTTCTGCAGGATGCCATAGTTACGATAAGAAACGGCAGATATGTGATTCCTGTAAAGCAGGAGCACAGAAGCAGTGTGCCCGGAATAGTGCATGATCAGAGCGGTACAGGTGCAACGCTGTTTGTAGAACCTCAGGCAATAGTGAATCTCAACAACGAACTGAGACAGCTTGAGCTTGATGAAAAAGCGGAGATCAACAGGATCTTGGCAGATCTTTCCGGAGGAGTTTCGGAGCATTATCACGACCTTATGAATAATCAGAATCTGCTGCTTCAGCTGGATCTTTTCATGGCCAAAGGCAGGCTTTCGATAGCAATGGATGGAGAAGAGCCTGAAGTCAGTGAAGATGGAATAATGGATCTGAAATCAGCATGCCATCCTCTGATAGATAAGAAAAAAGTAGTTCCTATCAGCATCTCTATCGGTGAACATTACAGAACTCTTGTGATTACAGGACCGAATACGGGTGGCAAAACAGTGACATTAAAGACGGCGGGGCTGCTCCCACTGATGGCTCAGACAGGACTTCACATTCCTGCAGCACCAGGCAGCAGGATACCGGTGTTCAACAATGTATTTGCGGATATCGGAGATGAACAGAGCATAGAACAGAGCCTTTCGACCTTTTCGTCTCATATGGTGAATATAGTGGATATCGTTAAAGAAGCAGGCCCAGGAAGTCTGGTGCTGTTTGATGAACTCGGAGCAGGAACAGATCCGACAGAAGGTGCAGCTCTTGCCATCGCTATCCTTGAGAATGTGGCTGCTTCCGGAGCATTATCAATATCAACCACTCATTATACAGAGCTTAAGAAATATGCAATATCAACGGACGGCGTGGAGAATGCCTCCATGGAATTCGATGTGGAGACTTTAAGTCCGACATACAGGCTGATGACAGGACTTCCAGGTAAATCAAACGCTTTTGAGATTGCCCATAAGCTGGGGATATCAGACAGTATCACCCAAAGAGCACGCGGGCTGCTGGAAGCCGGAGATATAGCCTTCGAGGACATTGTGACAGCAATGGAGGAAGACAGGAAAAAGGCTGAAGAAGAACGTGACGAAGCGATACTGATCAATATCGAAATGAAGCGACAGAAGGAAGAGCTTCAGAAGAAGATAGATAAATTTGAAGAGAAGAAAGAAAAAGAACTTGAAAAGGCCAGGGAGGAAGCTCGTGAAATAATCAGAGAAGCCAGAGAGGTTTCAGACGAAGTCAGAGAAGAACTGAAAGAACTGGCAAAACTTGAAAGCATGGGGGAACGGAACCGGAGATTTGACAGCAACAGGCGAAGGCTTCGGGAGGTGGAAAAGAAGAACCGGAACTCAATAAAGCGTGAAGTGAATGATAATCCGGTGGATCCGGATCAGCTCGCAGTTGGAGATAGGGTGAAGATCCTTTCGCTGGGGCAGAATGGTGAAATTATATCGCTTCCGGATGACAAAGGCATGCTTCAGGTGCAGGTGGGAGTAATGAAAATCGGTGTCAGAGTGACTGATATCATGCTGCTTGACCCCGGTCTTAAGAAGAAAAAACCAAAAAAAGCATCAGGGTACGGAAGCCTGTATAAGCGAAAGGCTCAGACTGTATCCACATCAATTGATGTCAGAGGAAAGAATCTTGAAGATGCGGTAATGGATGTTGAGAAGTATATCGATGACGTATTCATATCAGGTCTCAGTGAAGTGACTGTGATCCACGGACGTGGTGAGGGTATCCTCAGAAAAGGCATTCACGATATGCTTAAACGCAATAAAAACGTTAAAAGCTTCAGAAGCGGCAGCTTCAACGAAGGCGGTGACGGAGTCACTGTAATAACACTGAAATAAAAAACATTATTTATTATAAGGAGAAAACAATGATCAGCTATAAAGAACAGATTGCTCAGATCCTTTCGGCTCAGATCGAAGGTCTGGAAAAAGAAGAAATCGTTAACATGATAGAAACCCCTGCCGACAGCAAGATGGGCGACTATGCGTTCCCTTGCTTCAAGCTGGCGAAGATTCTGAGAAAGGCACCGCCTATGATTGCCAAGAACATAGCGGAAGCTGTTTCGGACAATGATATTTTTGATAAGGTTGAGAATGTGAATGCATATGTGAACATGTTCATTTCCAAGGAAGCTTTCGCCAGAGAGGTTGTCACGGAAGCAGTTGCCAAGGGTGATGACTACGGCAGAAGTGATATAGGACAGGGAAGAAAAGTAATCGTTGAGTATTCATCGCCTAATATAGCAAAACCTTTCCATATCGGACACATCAGAAGTACCGTTATCGGAAATTCAATTTATAAAATATATGATTTCCTAGGATATGATACGATGAGGATCAACCATCTTGGTGACTATGGAACTCAGTTCGGCAAAATGATATGCGCATACAGAAGATGGGGTAATAAAGAGGATGTTATAAATGCTCCTATCCAGACTCTTCTGTCATACTACACTAAATTCCATGAAGAAGCAGAGAAGGATCCTTCTCTTGAGGATGAAGCACGTGCTATCTTTACAAAGCTTGAACATGGTGAACCTGAGGAAGTTGAACTGTGGCAGTGGTTCAGAGAAGAGAGTCTCAAGGAATTCAACAGGGTATATGACATGCTGGGAATTACATTTGACTCATACAATGGAGAAAGCTTCTATTCTGACAAAATGCCTAGATTTGTAAAAGAACTTGAGGACAAGGGCATTCTTGAAGAGGATGACGGTGCACAGATTGTAAGACTTGATGATTACAACCTGCCGCCTGCGCTCATCACCAAGTCGGATGGCTCAACGCTTTACATCACCAGAGACATTGCTGCAGCAGTATACAGAAAAGAGACTTATGATTTCTACAAGAATATATATGTCGTAGCTTCACAGCAGAATCTGCATTTCCAGCAGTGGATACAGATAATAGAAATGCTGGGCTATGAATGGGCAAGGGATTGCGTTCACGTTCCTTTCGGACTTGTAAGTATGGAAGACGGAACCATGTCAACAAGACAGGGCAGAGTCATATTCCTCGAAGATGTGCTTAACAGAGCTGTTGAGCAGACTAAGCAGATAATTATAGATAAGAATGTCAATACAGAGAATATCGATGAGACTGCAAAGGAAGTCGGTATCGGTGCCGTTGTATTCAACGAGCTCTCTAACTACAGAATCAAGGACTATGTGTTCTCGTGGGATAAGGTGCTGAATTTTGAAGGTGAAACAGGCCCTTATGTTCAGTATACTCATGCCAGAGCATGCAGCATAATGAGAAAAGCAGGAGATGATATAGTTACGAAAGCGGCATCGGGATTCGATCCGAAATACATTACCGGAGATGCTGCTCATGAGCTTATCAAGCTGATATATACTCTGCCTGATGTTATTCTGGAAGCAGGAGAAAAATACGAGCCTTCGATCGTAACGAGACATATAGTTGATATTGCACAGGCATTCAATAAATTCTATCATGATGAACATATTCTGGTAGATAATGAGGATGAAAAGATTGCGAAGGTGGCTCTCGTGATGGCAGCCAAGGCAGCAATAAAGAATGGTCTCGGACTTCTCGGAATGAAGGCTCCGGAGAAGATGTAAGACAGTATTCAACTGAGAGGAATTAAGATAATAATGAGATATGAAGGAAATATATACAGACCTCCCAGCGAGGCATACAGTCTGCTGGTGCAGGTCACTATAGGATGTACACACAACAAGTGCACTTTCTGCAGCATGTTCAAGGATAAGAAATTCAGGGTAAGATCACTGGATGAAGTTCTTGAGGATTTTGCGGAAGCCAGAAGACGTTACAGGAGAGTGGAGAGGATATTCCTGTGTGACGGAGATGCGCTGGCACTTTCCAACAGAAGACTGCTGCCGATACTGGAGTACATCAGGGAGAATTTCCCCGAGTGTGAACGGGTGACCGTTTACGGCAGAGCTACAGATGCTCTCAATAAAACTGATGAGGAAATGCGTGAACTGTATGAAGCCGGGATAACCATGGTGTATCTAGGTGCAGAGTCAGGGAGCGATAAGGTGCTTAAGGACATTCACAAAGGTGAAACAAGGCAGCAGCTTATCGATGGTGTTAAAAAGATAGAAGCCTGCGGTATGAAGGCTTCTGTGACATTTATTTCCGGACTGGCAGGTAAAGATGGCTGGGAGGATCATGCTGTTCAGACAGGAACTATGATAAGTGAGATGGAGCCTTCATACGTCGGCCTGCTGACTCTTATGGTAGAGCCTGGTGTTCCAATGGCTGAAGATATTGCATCAGGAAAGCTCAAGCTTTTATCACCGGAGGAAGTGATGGCGGAAACGCTGTTGATGCTCAAGAATATAGATGTCCGCAAAACGTGCGTTTTCCGAAGCAATCATGCTTCGAACTATGTATCCCTGAGAGGAAATCTGCCTGAAGACAAGGATAAAATGATGGCTATGGTAAGAAAGGCCATGGAGAATCATGATATGTTCAAGGATGAGAGATTCAGAGCACTGTGAGGTAAGATTATGAGTAAGGAAAAAAGAAGCATCGCCCAGAATCTGGGTATAACCAGAACTGTTGTAAGGCCGAGAGAGGAGTCTGATATTCAGATCAGAGAAGACAGGATCGGCAAGTATTTCAGAAAATATCTGAACAGGTTTGTATTCGCTGAGTTTTCGGAGGATTTTATTTCGAAATCAAAGGCGGGAGATCTTATGCGCGGTGTGCCTATCCCGCTGAGAAAGAAGGAACTGAAGGATTTTGCCGGGGGCGAAGGAATTCCGATGCTTGTAATTGCTGAAAATATGGCATGGGTGATGGGATGTGATCCTCATTTCAAATACACCAAGGATTATGTTGCTATCCTGACTAAACTGTATAATCATAAACTGGAAGAAGGAATGATGAAAGAAGGTCGAGATGCTGCGGAACGCGGTGATCTTGATAATGCATGTATTCATTTCAGAGCATCACTGTGCATGAGATACGATTATCTTCACAGCATGTACAGCTACGCCAGAGCATGCAGAGCAATGTATCTTAACAGCAGCAATGAAGAATATGTGGGCAGATTTAAGGCGGAAGCACTTGACTGGTTTGAGCTTCTTACGGAAACTCACCCGAGATTTGCTCAGGGTTATTATTATCTTGGATATGCATATCTGAATATGGGGCTTTATGCCAAAGCTGATCTTTCGTGGAAAAGCTTCATGAAATTCAGCAAGAACGGCAAAGATAAGAAAGAAATCCGTGAAAGATTGCAGCAGATTGCAGAACCGGTGCAGATAGAAGCAGGATATAACCATGTCCTTGCCGGCCGGTATGAAGAAGGAATTAAGGTTCTGGAGCCTTTTACTTCGACCAGATTCAGCGACTGGTGGCCGCTTTACTACTATCTTGGTGTAGCCTATGAGATGACAGGCAAGCGTTCTGATGCTGTAGATTCGTTCAAAAAGGTTCTGCATCTGAATGGGAGCCATCTGGAAACTATGAAGGAACTGCTAGCTATTTACGAGGATGAGAGTGACAGGGCCAATATCAGGAAGTATTCTGAGAAGATTAAAATGATAGAAGCAGCTATGGAGGAAGATAGAGCCCAGCTGGTAAAAGAAATAGAGCTAGAGGATAAAAAGCTGCAGGAAGAAGAGCCTCAGATGGCGGACCCCGAACATATCGAAATAGATGCTGAAGAGACTGAAAGTATTGAAAATACTGAAGATAGGAAGCCTCTGGTAAAAAGGCTCGGAAAGAAAAAATAAGCGTTTTCCAGTGCCGTTTTCTGTTAAAAATATTTTAAAAAATTAATGAAAAAACAGTTGACATATAGGGTGTTTTGCCATATAATAGTTCTTGTCGTTAAGAGACATAACCTAATATTCCAAGGTAGCTCAATGGTGGAGCACTCGGCTGTTAACCGATAGGCTGTGGGTTCGAGCCCCACCCTTGGAGCCAAGAAATAATAATCTGAAGTCTCGGCTTCAGATTATTATTTGCCGGAGTGGCGGAATTGGCAGACGCACAGGACTTAAAATCCTGCGATCCTTACCGATCGTACCGGTTCGACCCCGGTCTCCGGCACCAATAATAGAAAGGGTCGAACAATTAATATTTAATATGATGACGCGGGGTGGAGCAGCTGGTAGCTCGTCGGGCTCATAACCCGGAGGCCGCAGGTTCAAATCCTGTCCCCGCAACCAAGAATTCACACTCGGAGCGAATGCTCCGAGTTCTTTGTTTTCAAGGGGAGTCAGCATTTTCAAGGGCTCCGGCGATTTCAGCAAATCAGAAAACCTGTGCATGTGGGGGCACCTGAGGGCTTCTGAGAGCCCCTGCGGTCATCCATACATAGTTATTTGTGGGGACAGAATGTGCGATTTCTCCATAGAGGTAATAAAGAAAGGAAATGATAGTATGAGTAAAAAACGAAAAAAGAGCGTTCCTGTGCCGCAGCCAAAACAGGAAAAGAAAATGATCATCAACATGAATGAGATGAATCTGAAAAAGCAGCACATGACAGCAGGCTTCAGAACAGGTAAATTCATGACGGAAAAAGACAGACCGCGAAAGAAAGACTGGAAAAGAGAATACGAAAGAGGTAAAGGATCCGGGAAGTATGGTGAATATGGAACGGGTTCTTTTTTAGTGCTTTGACCGAAGCAAGGCGAGGTGCGCATAGCCTATGCGAGAAGTACAGTGATTTAGCACGTGGCACTTTTCTGCTTGACAACCGCGGGTACCGGTAAAACATGCGCATCTTGTCAACGCCGATTTCGTTTTGACCTAAAACGCCGACGAAAATTGACCTAATTTTGCCGACTGACTAACGCCGGTCAACATCGCCGACACGCAGCCTGTCTTTTAGTCTGTAAGTATTTCCTTTGATGTTGATGACAAAGGAATGGTGCAGTAATCGATCTAAAGTGGCTGTTGCAATAACGGTATCTGACATCATGTCTCCCCATTCATTGAAATGTTTGTTGCTGGTCAGTATTATGCTTCCAGACTCGTAACGTTTGCATACTACTTGGAAGAAGAGTTCCGCCGATTCTCGATCCATAACGGAATATCCGACTTCATCGATAATGAGGATAGCGGCTCTTGTATATACTTTCCACCGCCGATCCAGCCTGTTTTGCTGCTTTGCTTTTTTAAGATCCTGTAGCATGTGAGAAAGACTGGTGAAGTATACCGTCTTACCATTTTCAATAGCCTGCATAGCAAGACCTACGGCAAGGTGTGTTTTGCCAACACCGGGCGGACCCATAAACAATATATTTTCATTACGCTCAGCGAAAACAAGTGTAGCAAGTTCAGCAATAGTTTCCTTGTTGATACTCGGTTGGAATTCAAAATCAAATTCATCAAGAGTTTTCCGATATGGAAGTTTAGATAACTTGAGCCTAGTTTGAAGGCTTCGCCGTTTCCTTGCTTCTTCTTCCTGAAGCAGCAGGTTGTGAAGAAATCCCAGGTAAGTTATCTCATCATTTCGTGCAGCTTCATCTAACATTGCATCAAGCTGCTCAGCTGCTGTCGTAAGCCCCATATCATCAAGTAGCTTCAGTGTGTGTTCATACTCAACCATTTGACACCTCCAGAAGTTCTTCATAAATGGATAATGGCCTTATCTCAACAGTTTCAGTATGCATACGGGCACCGGTAAAGAATGTAAGACCATTCTTTTCGGCTAAACCTCGATACTGTCCATCAAGGAATAATATTCTTCCGGAGTGTGGTTCGATATCATGGCTTGCGATGAGCATAAGACCATCGAATATTTCGAGTTTATCTTTTATGGCACGTACAGTGACATATTTTCCACTATATTGCCATGGCACTCCATATCTAACTCCGTCATAACTTACAAAGCCATCACGACTGACGAGCCTAGTTTCAAATCTGTATCTGTCACATACCTTTGTGTCAGGAAGGCCTTTGAGATGTTCATCAGGTAATAGCTCAATAGGCGTATATCCTGTGGATGAGGATATTTTAGCATTGACCTTGTCACACCAGCTTATAGCCTGTCTATTAAGATCATGTATATCGCTGAACACTCTGCCGGGCATAAAGTTATCTTTTACATAATGGACCAGTCTTTCGACTTTGCCCTTTGTTTGAGGCTTCCTGACCTTACACACCTTAGGTACGAAACCGATATCATTGGCAAAATCCAGAAACCCGGGATGCCATACAGGTTTTCCTGATTCACGCCCAAGGATAACAGTTTTCATATTATCCGTCAGGATGGTTTCCGGAACTCCTTCAAAATATTCGAAAGCATCGAGGATACATCTTTGAAGACTAAACAAATCGCAGCGTTTTGTGAATTCTACATATTTCATTCGGCTGTTACCAAGGATCATGATAAATGCAGGAACTTTATGTTCATGGCCCATATCATCAACATAGTGGCATATGCCCCAGTCCATTTGAGCTTGCTTGCCGGGAGGGGTTTCATATCGCTGTACTGCAGGGCTCTTTTTAGCCGGCCTAAAAGGTTTAACATAGTCTTTTAGTATACTTATGCCTCCATCATATCCTTTTTCAGTTATACGTTCCATGATCACTACACAGTTGAATATTCCAGCTGCCATGAGTTCATGGATATACTCCTTGAAAGGATCAAGCTTAGATGCTCTTGTTGGATATGTAGGTTTGATATTTTGTGAAGTATCCATGTACTTCTTCACAGTGTTTTTCGAAAAGCCGAGTTCCTTGCTGATCATGTAGGCACTCTTGCCTTCGAGAGCTTTTTCACGTATCATAGTAATTGACTCACTCCTTATCATGCGGACCTCCATAGTTCGTAGTTGTTGTTTCAAAACTATGGTACCGCTTGGTTATTGGGTGGGTCAATTTTTATCGGCGATATGGGTCAATTATATACCGGCGCTAACAGCCACGGAGGGTGCGTATTATTATTAAGCCTGAACCAAAACAGAATAAGTGAGATAATATGTATTAAGGGATTATCCTGATAAAAAAGGGTACATCCCTTTTTTTATGCCAGAAATATCGTTTCTATATTTCTGGAATAT
>JALEQY010000068.1 GCA_022763735.1 Clostridiales bacterium | reverse complement strand
AATGGTGCACATGGCTGAGTGACTCATTATTGATGGCAGCTTCAACCTCCGCTCTGCATTCACCCAGCTCCATCAGTGCATTGAGCAGCATATCCCCGCTTATTCCGTTGGTACAGTCAAAGTATAATACTTTCATCTGCTATATCCGTTTCTGTTATATTTGATATCCGGCAGACATGCTGCGGTTATGAGTAGCCGGCTGTTTGCAACAAGATATCACTATATTATATAACACAACCTCTGTCATTGCAAACGGAACCGAAACAAAACACCCTCCTTACAGGCAGTAAAGAGGGTATATGTTACATCTCATCTGTTTTATTTATACGCTTTTCCTACATACGGACTGGTTGCAGCCTTCAGCACTGAACCATACCCGAGTCTGAATGATACAATATCACCGACTTTGTACTGGCGGTCCGCTTTTGAAACATCCAGCAGCATGTGGTCTGAGCTAGCACCCAGTACATCAATCTGCTCATCCACAGGGTACATGGAATCACGATCCATATCCTGCTGTCCTATGGCAAGAATTGCTCTTTTGATAATGCCTCGATCTTCATAATACGGTTTCTGTCCGAAAGCATCTACCCCTACTTCCCCGATAGGCAGCGATGGCTTCTCTTTCAGCTCGATTATCTGAGCTTCAAGGGTTATTGCATCATCAACTGTTTTCGGCAGTCTTGTGCCGTAAGCTGTATCGTTTCCAAGCAGGAATGCTTCTCCCAATCTCAGGTTATTGATTCTTTCAGGCAGCTCACCTTTATCAACAAGATAGATTGAACTTGAATTTCCACCTGAAATCATATTGAGTCTGATGCCGACAGCAGCTTCGATTTTCTCCGCGATTTCACAAAGGGTGCTGAGATTATCGTATTTAGGAATTATAGCTCCATAGCATGTGAGGTTCACACCCAGTCCGAAAAGTTCAACATTTGACATGCCGTTTATTCTGCGTGCTGTTTCAATTATTTCGTCCTCATTTCTGAAGAAAATACCTTCTCTCAGATCGCCTACATCCACCATCAGTACGACTTTGTGTTTCTTTCCCTGTCTGTCAGCCTCTTCATTAAGCATTTCAACAGTTGAAATTTCTGAATTAAAACTGATGTCCACATACTTTACGACATTTTCAATCTCATCAGCCATAGGAAGCCTGAGCAGCACGCTTTCTTTACCGCCTGCCCTGATTGCATCATAGTTCTTCATGATATTCTGAACTCTTGAGTCCGCTATGTAGTTTACAGCCGGGTGTTCTGCAATCATTTTCACAACCTTCTCATCAGCACAGAGAGCTTTTGTCACTATCATCAGTGAACATCCGCCCCTTTCTTTTGCAATTTCAGCAACTGCATCGATATTGCCGCTGAGCTTTTCAATGTCCATTACAAGTCTTGGATACATTTCACTAATACCTCCTGAAAATCATTTTTATACTTACGTTTTATATTCTATATAAAATGCAGAAAATTTCAACAGATATCAGATCTTTTACCTGCATTTTATTTTCAGACTGCGGCTCCAGCTTCCATAAACGGTCCTGCCGCCATATGTTTTATATGCCCTGACTTTGACATAATAATATTTTCCTTTTGAAAGATCTGTCATTTTCTTCGATGTCGTCTTATATGATGTTACCCGGTAAGTTTTAACGCCTGCTGTAAATCCTGAATTACGTGCGATTTTCACCTGATAGCCTGTACATGTACGCTGTTTCCAGTAAGCTCTGACATAATGAGAGGTTCCGCTCGTCAGCTTTGTCATCGATGCTGCTGCAGGCTTTGATGGCGCATACAGGGTGCTGCTGCAGAGTCCGTCATAGGTTTTCCCGGCTGCAGTTCTGTATGCCCTGACTCTTAAGCTGTATCCTCTGCCGGCAGAAAGGTTTTTCACTTTATATCTGGTGTTTCCGGAACCTTTAACAGTGCCTACACACTTATACTTTCCTGATATATATCTGTAAATTTTATACCCCGAAACATTATCCTGCTTTTTCCAGCTTATCGTCATTGTGCCGGTTCCGTATGATTTAACATTCAGCCCCGACACTCTGGATATATAGAACTTCTTTGTCAAACTGCCCGTATAGTCTCCTTTACCGGTTATGTATATATACCCGTAACCTGGATACTTATTGGTTCCATAGCTTACGGTGTAATCTGTACCGTTCCTGAGATATTTCCCGTTATATCTGACAACCGGCACCGGTCTGCGCTGTTCACCTGTACATTTGTAATACAAAGTGCTCAGAGTTGCTTTAGCATCTGTTATATTTATCGGCTTGTTCTCTGTAGTGAAAGCTTTGATTCTGGCACATGCACCATGATTATAAAAATCAATCCAGGTGTTCTCAACTGTATCATAGTAATAGCTCTGATTTCTGGCCGTCCCTGCCTGAAATTCAACCCAGTCATAGTCGCCGCTTGTCTCAGCACCGATATATGTATCCGATTTCGCTGTAATCACCACGGAATAACTGGTGCCTCCTGCAATCTTGACTGTCTGCGGAAGTTCAAAAATATTGAAACCCATGTTATCGGTGGTTACTGTGAAAGAATCACATGCTTTAGTTCCATTGACGGGTGATGACGTTCCTTTTACGCTCTTGTATATATCCACTTTGTATGAAGTGCTGTCCGCATTATATTCTGTAAAGCCTATTGCCCTGAGATACTGCGTCTTCGGGCACTCAGGAGAAGTGAACACATTTGCGGCCTTTTCACCGTTCTCAAGTTTAACAGCTTCAATATTTGAACTGCCGTCATACTGATAATTGTAATCATAGGTATCTGCCGGCACCAATGTCAGAACCATAGGATCTGACAGAGACGTGTCCTCGTATGAAACATAGAAATATCCTTCATCTCCCCAGTCTGAGCCGAAACTGTTCTGAACTATCCATGCTCCGTCGTTCTGAGGTCTGCCTGCACTGCTGCCAGGTTCTGCAGATGACAGGAAATTGTCTTTTGAATAATTATCATCCCATCCTATAATGGTTACGATATGGTTTGAACTCTGTGTATTCGTTATGTAGGCACCGGTAGCAGAGTTCAGGTATTTACTGCTCATATATATGTCTGCCGCAGCCGCTCCATGTTCATAAATCGCTGCCTTCACTTCAGATATGGTTGCTGTCATGCTGTCGTTTCCGATAAACCCGGCACTTTCAATTATATAATCATTATCATATGCAAGTTTCGCAGACAGAGTATCCGGCAAGGCATCAGAAAAAGGAGCCTTTACCTCCGATGCCAGTCCTGTCCATCCAGCGAGAGACTGGAATGTCATCAGATTGTTTCCTCCTGCCTCACTGTATGTACGTCCGTATCCTGCGATATTTTTATCTTTACCTGTATTTCCCAGCCTGTCGTTCTGCCTGTTATACAGGAAATATGCCAGATGCACAGGAGA
>JALEQY010000050.1 GCA_022763735.1 Clostridiales bacterium | reverse complement strand
TTCATGAAAATCTATTTCTGTACAGGCTCGGCGTAACCGACCTTTTTACAGTGTGCTGCTGCTGTTACTGCTGTAAATCCGGCAGAGACTGAGATGACACATGCAATGATATCTCCTTTTTCCGGAAATCCCGGAAAAACTTCTGCCATAGAGCCTATGACAAAACCCAGTATAATGGAATATGTCGCCAGAGGGTACCTGTCCATTGCTCTTTCTAGGCATCTGGCAATGATTATAATTCCTGCTGTCAGGCCTGCTCCAAGCGGCAGAAGGAAGGGTATATAAACGTGACTTACTGCTGCCATCGTATCATCATACAGTCCCAGCACAAGGAGCAGATACGAAACACTTATCCCCGGCAGAATCAGCGCTGCAGCTGCAGCAAACCCGGCAGCTGCGAGCATTACTGCCGAAACTGCACCTGTATTCAGTTCCGGATCAAATTGCCCTGAAGGCAATACCGATATCAGCAGCACCATCATTACTCCTGCAGACATATGAAGCAGTCTTTTCCATAAAAAAAGCGAAGCCTTGGACTCTCTGACAATCAGCGGTATACCGCCTGCAACAATACCGATAAAAAAATACATTGTCGGCATATTCCAGTTTTCCATAAAAAACAGTACAGGTCTGGAAAGCAGAAACATACCCATACCTCCGCCTGCACTGAACAGCAGAAGAAAGACAAGACTCTCCCGCTTGTATTTCATAAACCCGCTGACCGATCTTATCAGCTGATCATAAATTCCCAGAATCATTGCCATAGTGCCTCCGCTGGCACCCGGAACCACCATTGTGGCTCCTATGACCATACCTTTTATTATTACTGAAACTCTGCCCGGTTTTAATTGTCTGCCGTTGTTCTGTCCGTATCCCGAATTGCTTTTCACTGTCCCCTCATTGTATTCATCTGATAAACATCTCTGAATCAATTCTATAATCTCCGAGGTCCCGCATCAACATATCATATCAGCTGTTTTACGACAATTTTCGATTTATTCATCTTCAACAGATACAGGTATCCCGTTCACCTCAACACCCTCACCTGCAGGAATCAGTATATAACTGCTTCCATCTATCACTTTTGTCTGTATTGCAAATGCATATTCTGGATCAACTGTGATTTTCACTTCCGGTGTCTCCATTTCAAACTTCTTGCTTTCTATAATATTGCCGGGGTTGAATGCTCCCATATCACCGAAGCTGTTTTCACATGATACATTGAAGGATTCGATCTTTTCATCATTGATACCGCTTTTTTTAAGGATATCATCCACCTCTTCCAGATATATTTCCGGTGTCTCAGGTTCTTTGTTTTCCTTGTGTATCTGCAGCCTTTGTCTGATTTCTCCATGCAGTGTCCTGATAACATCAAGACTGCATTCATCACCAAGAGCTGTCTCTAGTGAACATCCGAATGCACTCTTCTGAGCAGCAGCAGACATCGGCACCTTATCTACATTAAACACTGCATCAATAAACTCCTTATGCATTTCCGCAATATTTCTGCTGTAGTAAAGAGCGCTGTATATGTTGGTGCTCCTGTCGTCAAATGCCGGAAACATGAAACCGAACTCAGGATTTCCCAGAACATGTCCGGTCGAAAATCCTTTGAAGCTCTTTTCCTCAGCATAATATCTCAATGCTGCCTTTGCATCCTTCACAGGACAGATACAGCATATAAAATAATCAAAAACCTCACTTGAGCCTTCATCCCACACCTCATCGTCTGTGCCTTTGAACGGAATATCATACGAATCAGATGCCAGCAGAATAACATAACTGTCTTCTCCCATATCAGCTGACTCAATAACCCTCTGATAAAAGATATTTCTTACATTTTCATCCTTCAGGTGCGTAAGTCTCAGTGCCTGAAGCAGTTTATGCTCGTCACTTCTTTCAACCTTATCGGTGGAAAATTCTATATCAATAAGATTTCTGCCCAGATTTCCCGACAGCGTTTTTTTGAGGATCTTCAGATAAAGCTCTGTTTCTTCTTTTTCCAGAAGGCCCAGAGACATATCCATTTCAGATACTATCTGCCTGGCTCCATTGACATAACAGCCGTAAATTCGGCTGAAACTTTCTTTGTCTGGATTAAAACGTTTTCGTATTTCTCGCAGTTCTTTCTGATTCATAATATATTTGCTCCTATATTTATACTCGATTCTTATTCAATGCTAATCACAGAAAAACAACTCAGATAATATTTCTTGTGATATCTATGTCTGACTCTGAAATGCATTTCGTTATAATAAAACAATCCAGGCACTAGGTACCCGGATTGTAAATCTGTTGGTGCGGATAAAGGGATTCGAACCCCCATGAAGTAACCCTCACACGGACCTGAACCGTGCGCGTCTGCCAATTCCGCCATATCCGCATATTGGCTATATCGTCAAGCGACTTTTTTATTATACAATATTCTGCAGAAAATGCAAGTGTTTTTTTAATAATTTTTAATATCTTTTTTGAATATCGGGCAAGACGTAAGCCGGGTTCTGTATCTGGCAATCATCTATCTCGACTTGCTGTTACCAGCAAGCTCTAGCCACCTACCTTCCGGGCAGCGACGGGCCGCCGCCTTTTATGCCCATTTTGGTGTTGCTCCAGATGGGGTTTACACGAGAAATATGTTACCATATCTCCCTGTGAGCTCTTACCTCACAATTTCAACCTTACCACGGCATTACCCGTTTCGGCGGAATGTTTCTGTTGCACTTTCCCTACAGTTACCTGCGCCGGACGTTATCC
>JALEQY010000043.1 GCA_022763735.1 Clostridiales bacterium | reverse complement strand
TCCAGAGAAAATGTTGATTTTGGACGAGGGTTTTATACCACACCGATTTATAAACAGGCAGATAATTGGTGCAGCAAATTTAAAAGACGTGGAAAAAACGCAGTTATATCAAAGTATGAATTTGATGAAAACTCATATAACAAACTAAAAGTTTTAAGATTTGACTCTTATTCAGAGGAATGGCTGGATTTTATCCTTAGTTGCCGCAAAGGAAAGGATAATACCGATTATGATATTGTAGTTGGTGGGGTAGCTAATGATAAAGTATTTAATACTGTTGAACTTTATTTCGACAATCTTATTGATAAAAAAGAAGCCATTAATAGGTTGCGTTACGAACAACCTAATTTACAGATATGTTTTCGCACAGAAGCTGCCCTTGAGGAACTGTGTTATAAAGGATGTGACAAGGTATGAATGCAAACCCTATTTTATTACAAAGAAAATACTCAAGAGTAATTGAGAAGTTTGCTGAGAGAGTTAATATAACTCTTGCTGAAGCTTTAGATTATTTTTATCGTTCTGAACTTTGCCGTTTTATACATGAAGGTGTTTCAGATATGCATTGTATGAGTGATGATTATCTGGCAGAAGAACTGGAAATGGAGTATGAAGGACGCTATGCAGACAATTGATCAGGCATTAGATAAATTAAAGCAATCTGAATTCCGTGCTGGTTTTCATCTGAATGACAGCGACAGAAAATATGTCAGAGACAAAGGTATGGACACCATAAGAAAGCATGCTGAGGATTTCATTGCCGGAAGACTAGCACCTGCAGTTATTCCCAATGACGGCAGACAGACGCCAATGCGTGGGCATCCGGTGTTCAAGGCTCAGCACGCATGTGCATGTTGCTGCAGAGGATGTTTGAACAAATGGTACCGTGTTCCTGTCGGCATTGATCTGACGGCAGATCAGCAAAGAAGGATAGTGAATCTTCTGATGGCATGGATAGAACGAGAGATGACAACTTAAATACATGAAACTATAGAATAGACACATTTTTATGCAAAATGTGTCTATCTGCTTTTTCCAGGATTCTGTATAATACAGATAATGAATGGTGGCAACGTCCGTAGATAGGAAGAGAGGTAGTATAAATGCTGCGAATGGAAATAGCGCTTTTTCTGGTAATAGCCTTTATTGCATGCATGTACTTCAGCGCAGAGAGAAAACGCACACAGCTTAACAGAATTTTTTCGGTTCTGCTGATTACAGTGCTCGTTCATCTGATATTTGATGGAATAACAGTTTATACAGTAGCTCGTCTTGATACAGTTCCGGAGCTTCTGAATGAAATAGCTCACAGGTTATTTATCGGAACCCTGGTTCTGATAGTGTATTTGTTTTATAAATATATATCAGTACTTGTGGCTGAGGAATCAGGCAGACATCGGTATCTGGACCATGCAGCAAATATATTTTTAGTATTGGCTGAAATCGGAGTCGCAGTGCTGCCGGTACATTATGCAGTAACACCACTGGGAAATTATTCCGACGGTATACAAGTAGCTGTGTGCTATGCCAGTGTGACCTTTTACTTGTTGATGTGTGCAGTACTGCTTGTATTTAACTGGAAACAGCTGCAGAGAAAAGAACGTCTTGCAGTAGGAGTGGCGCTTATCATACAGTGCAGCGTATCTCTTCTGCAGTCACTAAATCCCACCTGGCTTATCAGCGGTGCGGGAATTACTCTGATGACTCTATCATTTTATCTGACACTGGAAAACCCGGATATTCTCAGAGCAGAGCTTACTGAACAGAAAATGTCAATGAAATATCTCAAGAGTCAGGTTAATCCGCATTTTCTTTACAACACACTTGATACAATCAGAATTCAGGCGCAGCTTAACGGCGACAAAGAGGTTTCGGATCTGCTCATGCGTCTTGTGGACTTTTTCAGACATAGTGTAAAGGTTAACATGCCTATGGTGGCTCTTGACGATGAAATGGAACTGCTGGAAGCTTATATGGATCTGATGTGCTACAGGTACCCGGAGCTGAAGTGCGAATATGATATAGATCCAGAGCTGGGCGGGGTTATGGTACCGAACTTTATATTGCAGCCTATTGTTGAAAACAGTCTGCTTCATGGTCTGAAAAACAAAGGTTATCGTGGGGAAGTCAATATTATTGCTCGTAAGTCGGCGGAGCATGATGATAAAATGGAGATTCTGATAGTTGATACAGGAAGTGGTTTCGCAGAAGGGAAAAAAGAAGAAATTGACAGCATGCTCAGGACTTATGCCAGACATGAAGCTGATATGGACGGCAGCAGCATCGGTGTATTGAATGTTCAGAAACGTATCAAGCTGCTGTGCGGCAGAGACTGCGGACTTAATTATACAGAAAACCCTGACGGAGGTGTCGCTGCGCATCTGCTGCTGCCTTTGAAGGAGGAAACAAGATGAGAAAGCTCAGAGTTCTTTTGGTGGATGACGAGATTATGATTCGTGAAGGCTTCAAAAAGCTGTTTGACTGGGAAACCCATGGCTGCACGGTGGCTGGGGAGGCTGCAGACGGCATGGAAGCCCTTGCCAAGATAGATTCTTTAAATCCTGATATCGTCATAATGGATATCAATATCCCTATCATGAACGGACTTAAGGTGATAAAAATGAGCCGCATCAAGCATCCTGACACAGCATTCATCATAGTGTCCGGATATGATGACTTTTCGTACTGCAGAGAAGCTCTCAGGCTCAAAATCACAGATTATATTCTTAAACCTGTGAATTACGAAGAGTTCGGAACCTGTATCGATAATCTCAAGATATCGATGTACATGGAAAACGTATCGCAGGAGCCTGAAGAGCAGGAGGAAAGAATAATAAACAGTATAACAAGGTTTATACAGGAGCATCTGGCGGAGGAAATGAGTCTGTCAGTTCTGTCAGAAGAATTTCATATGAATCCACAGTATATCAGCCAGCTTTTTAAAAATGAAATTGGCGTTGGCTTTCTGGCATACCTTACCAGTATACGTATGGAAAAGGCAAAAAAGCTTCTGCTGTCTACTTCACTTTCCATAGGAGAGGTTGCAGAACAGTCAGGATACGGAGACTACCGTGTATTTACGAAGGTTTTCAAAAAATCCGAAGGTATCACACCATCGCAGTACAGGAGAGATTTCCTGGGGAGAGAGTAAATTGAAAAACATAATTGAAATAGAACATCTTAATAAAAGCTTCGGAGAGATTAAGGCAGTTTCTGATCTGAGTTTCAAAGTGAAGTCGGGCGAGCTGTTTGCATTTCTCGGAGTCAATGGAGCCGGCAAATCAACAACGATAAACATTATGTGCGCGGTCAGCTTGCCAAGGATTCGGGAAAAGTGATGATCAGCGGCGAGGATCTTGATGAATCGCCAGATAATATTAAACGTATTCTTGGTGTAGTGTTTCAGAATTCTGTACTGGATAAGGATCTGTCTGTCAGAGATAATCTGGAAAGCCGTGCGGCATTGTACGGTATACATGGCAAAGCCTTTAAAGCAAGGTTGGAGGAGCTTTCAGAGCTTCTGGAATTTAAGGAGCTTTTGAAACGTACAGTAGGTAAGCTTTCGGGTGGTCAGAGGCGAAGAATTGATATTGCCCGAGCTCTGCTGCACAAGCCCGATATACTGATTTTCGATGAACCGACGACAGGCCTTGACCCACAGACAAGAAAAAACATCTGGAGAGTCATCAGCGATCTGAGAAGAAATGAAAATATGACAGTTTTCCTGACAACACATTATATGGAGGAAGCGACTGATGCAGATTATGTTGTGATTCTCGACAGCGGCAGAATATCAGCAGAGGGAACACCTTTAAATCTCAAGAACACCTATACGGGAGATTTCGTGACTCTTTACAATACGGAAGAAGATAAAATAAAACAGCTGGGAGCGACATATGAGAAAATAAAGGATGCATATAGAATATCTGTTCCGGGTACTTATGCAGCTACAGAAATGATACTGAAGCATCCTGAAATTTTCAGTGACTATGAGATCACAAAAGGAAAAATGGAC
The DNA here is from genome assembly GCA_022763735.1 of Clostridiales bacterium. Classification (GTDB taxonomy): domain Bacteria; phylum Bacillota; class Clostridia; order Peptostreptococcales; family Anaerovoracaceae; genus Lentihominibacter. The sequence continues at coordinate 2,726 of JALEQY010000043.1, read as the reverse complement.
GATGTATTTCTGGCTGCAACAGGAAAGAAGCTTACAGGGGGTATGGAAAAATGACAGGTCTCGGTGCACTCATAAAACGCAACACCAAATTATATTTTAAAGATAAGGGGATGTTTTTCACGTCACTCATCACTCCATTGATTCTCCTGGTGCTTTATGGCACGTTCCTGAGCAATGTATATGAGGATACTTTTCGAGGTGCGCTGGAGGCGGCAGGTGCTGAAGCATCAGATAAGCTTATTGGCGGGTGTGTAGGCGGCGAGCTGGTATCGTCTCTTCTGGCTGTAAGCTGCATTACCGTAGCGTTCTGTTCAAATCTTCTTATGGTGCAGGATAAAATATCAGGTGCTCGAAGAGATCTCACTATTACTCCTGTAAAGCACAGCACGCTGGCGCTGAGCTACTACATGTCCACTTTGCTCTCCACATTGCTGATCTGTCTTATTGCCACAGGAGTATGTCTGGGATATCTGGCATATGAGGGATGGTATCTGACAGGAGAGGATGTCGGCTGTATTATTATAGATGTATTCCTGCTTGTTCTATTTGGAACGGCTTTATCATCATGTGTGAATTTCTTTCTGTCCACCAGCGGTCAGGCTTCTGCTGTAGGAACAATAGTCAGCGCAGGATATGGTTTCATATGCGGTGCATATATGCCTATATCCCAGTTTTCTGAGGGACTGCAGAAAGTCATATCATTTCTTCCCGGTACCTACGGTACCAGCCTTCTTCGCAACCATGCTCTGCGGGGAGTATTTGAAGAAATGAGTCAGACAGGATTTCCTGATGAAACTGTGGAAGCTATCAGAGACAGCGTTGACTGTAACCTGTACTTCTTAGATGAAAAGGTATCACTGGACAATATGTATGTCATTGTCACAGCTGCAATTGCTGTTTTCATAATCATTTATATTGTGATGAATGTCACTATCCTGAAAAAACATGACGGTATGTCATAAAAAAAATCAATGAAACATTGACAAACCTACTCCAATTAAATAAAATATATAAACATATAGAGCTTATGGGTAAAAGCATCGGATGCATACTCTGACAGCTTGTGAAGATATTAAATACAGTATAATTAAAAATTAAAGAAAGAAGAATGAGATATGAACAACAGTATTGGAGAGAATATCAACTGCCTGGTGGATAAAATCATCGACGATTACAAACAGGGCAGCCATGTGGATATCAAGGAAACCTTCATGAGGCCGAAGAAGGACACAATAGTTAAAATAATTGTTCAGCTGCGGAATATCATTTTTCCTGAGTATTTTAAAAACAGCAATTACAGAGTATATACGATACGGAACAATCTGGCTATGCAGCTGGAGGATGTCATGTATAATCTCAGCAAGCAGATTTCCATTGTACTTAAATATCTGCCGGAGCATGAAGACAAAAGTGATGATGAGCTGCTGACTGAAGCAGAACAGCTGACTCTGAAATTCCTTGACAGACTGACTGAAATCAGACGACTGATAAATACTGACCTTGAAGCTGCATATGATGGTGATCCGGCAGCCTTCAACAAACCTGAGATCGTTTTCTCGTATCCGGGTCTTTTCGCTATTCTTGTAAGCAGGATAGCTCATGAGCTCTACCTGCTGAACGTGCCTCTTATACCACGTATAATGACAGAATACGCACATACACAGACAGGAATTGATATACATCCCGGCGCCACCATCGGTGAATACTTTTTCATCGATCACGGCACGGGTATTGTAGTTGGCGAAACCTCAGTAATCGGAAATAACGTCAAGATATATCAGGGAGTGACAATAGGTGCGCTTTCCACCAGAGAAGGTCAGAAACTCCACGGAACAAGAAGACATCCGACCATTGAAGACAATGTTACCATATACGCAGGAGCTTCAATTCTCGGCGGAAATACCGTGATCGGCCGCAACTCGGTTATAGGAAGCAATGTGTTTATCACAACCTCGATACCTCCTGATACCAGGGTAAGCATCAAGACCCAGGAACTTCTCATGAAGAGCGGGAGCAGAAAAAGAATGAGTTCAGAAGAACTTGTTCAGGATGATAAATGGTGCTACGAAATATAGCAGATTAATGTTATCAGATTCTCCGGAACTGTAATTAATGCTTAAGCAGATAATTACTGAGTTCCGGAGTTTTTTACGTCAAAACCGATATAGGCACTGGTACCGGCATTATTATGGCAGCGACTGGAAAAATGAATACGGCTGGAAATAATATAAATATTTTACAAAATAAGTAATTCGCATTGCATCTCCTTTAAATATATGTTAAAATAGGTAAAAATTACCTGTTAAAGAAAATAAAGGAGGTTAATATGAATACTGCAGAATCGAACAGAACCGGCACAAACACCTTATCTTATGAAGGTTTCAGAAATGTGCTTTTTTCACAGACAAAACGTGTTTTCAAGGATGAGTTCGGAATTAATGACATTACTGTAGAAAAGACAATACGAAACAATGATACTGAAATTGAGGTATTATGCATAAAACATGGCACCACAGGCTGTATGCCGAATATTCATATTGATGATCTGTATGAGGTGTATGAAAAAGGTGAAAACATCGATGAAATCATCGACTCAGTTAAGGAGACATATATCAGATGCTCCCGATATACTTTGCCGGATCTTGAGAAATTACGTGCTTTTGTTGAAAATATAGATGAAGCCGGAAGTAAGATAGAATTCCGGCTGATCAATGCAGATACCAATG
>JALEQY010000037.1 GCA_022763735.1 Clostridiales bacterium | reverse complement strand
AAGCTTACCGGAATATGCCATGATACAACGCCTGTTACCAGCAGAATAACTCCGCCGATAAGAAGTGCCAGCGCACTGACTTCACCGATACATCCTCCAACATTACCGATGAACAGATCCCAGTTGCTTGCAGTAACTGCATCTGCTCCACCCTTAGCCAGTTCTCCGAGAGGAGTTGCGGATGTAGTAGCATCAATACCAGCTCCTCTTGCTGTCGGCCATGTGGTCATCTCAGTAGCAAAAGCTATGAACATGAATATTCTGGCTGTTACAGCAGGGTTAACAAGATTCTGTCCTATTCCTCCGAACAGCTGCTTAACAACAACGATCGCTGCAAAGCTTCCAACGATAGCAATCCAGTACGGCAGTCCTGCCGGAAGGTTGAACGCCAGCAGAACCCCTGTTACCACCGCACTTAAATCTCCAACAGTCTGCTCTTTTTTAAGAATTTTGTTCATAAGATATTCGAATAAAACGCAGGCTGCCACACATACTATTGTAAGCAGTGCAGCTCTGTATCCGAACTGGTATATACCTGATATGAATGCAGGTATGAGAGCTATCAGCACGATAGCCATAATTTTCTGTGTACTTATCGGACCCACCAGATGCGGCGCCGAAGACACAGTTAAATTGCCGTGAAATTTATTTTCCATTACTTACTTGCCGCCTCCTTTAAAAATCCTTTTGCTAATTTATGGGTGAAGCTGAGAGGTCTTCTTGCAGGACATACGTATGAACAGCTTCCGCATTCCATACACTGCATTACCTTCAGAGCCTCAAGCTTCTCAATATCTCTCTTCTCGTAAGCTGCAACCATTGATACTGGAAGCAGATTGAACGGACACGCTCTTGTGCATATTCCGCATTTAATGCAGCCTGTTTCTTCAGGGATGAGTGCCTGAGGTCCGTCAAATACAAGTATTGCATTATTATTCTTTATAATAGGGAACTCATCCGAGTATACCGCTCTGCCCATCATCGGGCCGCCCATGAGAATTTTCTTCGGTTCTGCCTTATATCCGCCGCACGCAGCAATAACATCTGCAATTCTTGCCCCAATTGGAACCAGAATGTTTTTAGGCTCTGCTACTGCATTACCATCTATTGTAACTCTTTTCTTTGTCAGCGGCTTGCCTGTTCTCATATACTGTCCGATAAATGCTATAGTTGTTACATTTGACAGGATAACTCCTACCTGTGCAGGCAGCATACCTGCATCGAGAGTCTTGCCTGTAACTTCATAAACCATTACTCGTTCAGCACCCTGAGGATATCTGGCTCTGAGAACCTCAACCTTGATCACATCTGATTTTCCTCTGGCTGCAATAGCCTTGTTCAGTGCTTCAATAGCATCCGGCTTGTTCTCTTCAACTCCAATATAGCCCTTTTGAAGTTCCAGATACTTCATTATGTCCATCATACCATCCAGAATATCTTCAGTGTTTTCAAGCATCAGCCTGTGGTCTGATGTGATAAACGGTTCACATTCTGCCGCATTGACAATAAGAGTATCAACTTCATCCAGATTTTTTGGATTCAGCTTTATGTGAGTCGGAAATGAAGCTCCTCCGAGACCTACCACTCCGCTCTCTCTTACTGCCGCAATAAAAGCCTTCATATCGTTTACTGCTGGAGGTTTGATTTCTTCGCTCAATTCCTGCTTGCCGTCGGCCTCAATTATTACAACCTGATCGGTTCCTCCAGCAACAGATCTAATAGTAGTTATCTGTTGTACTGTTCCTGAAACACTGGAGTGTATCGGTGCACTTACAAATGCATCTGTATCACCTATTTTCTGTCCCACCTTAACATAGTCACCCTTTTTTACCAATGGCTGGCATGGTGCCCCTATATGCTGAGACATGGAGATACAGACAGTTTCAGGCACAGCCATTATTTCAGTCTCACATGAAGCTGTATGCTTCTCATGGCTTACTTTAATGCTGTTCAGGTGTTTGCCTTGCTGTCCCATATTAAAACCATCCTTTCTTTACCCATTTTAATCTGTCATTGTAAGAAACATGCAAGAATCGCGCCAGTTTCTTACAACAATCTTGTTTTTAACTTACCTTATTTCATTAGCACTGGAAAATCGCCATACAAAATGCATTGTACCACAAAAAACGTTAAGAATCCACAATTATCTAAAAATAATGTCAATTTTGTATACAGAATACTCAGCAAAAAATTGCCGATTTCCCGAAATTAATTTCCTTTTTTTTAACAAACTTGCGGTCTTTGATATGCTATGCTTGTCTGCTGACGTATTTTAATGTAAAAGTAACATATGGCAGATATACATCGTAAATAAATACGGCGGAGCCGAAATATCGTTTACTCTGCCGTATTATAAATAATCTTATTAATGCTGCTGATTATGTTTTTTATTCATCAGACCGATATGATTCTGAAGCTGCCTTTTGGCAGGCTGTTCCAGTCATCATCCACGCGCATACCCCTCAGATTGTTTTCAAGAGCTCTTATAACTGCACTGTGAGAGACGATGATGATATCCTCAGAACTGTCCTGCAGCAGAATTTCCCGCAGGGCACCGACAGCCCTGTACTGCACATCATAGAAATTCTCAGCTCTGTTGCCTGTTTTGAATACGAATATATCCCTGCCTCTGCGGCTGTATTCTTCAGGGTATTTTTCTTTTATCTCTCTGACCGGTCTGCCATCCCATTTCCCCAGGTTTATTTCTGTCAAATCCGGAATTTCACAGATTTTATACTCTGAACCAAGCGCCTCCTGTACTATTGATGCCGACTCAGCGGCACGACTCAGCGGGCTGGTATATAACCTGTCCGTCTTCGGTACCTGCTCCGCGATAAGTGCTGATGTTTCTCTGATCTGCAGTTTTCCCTCTTCATTCAGCGGAATATCATACTGACCTATAAACATTTTCTCACGGTGCTGCTTCGTCTGTCCGTGGCGTATCAGGAAGAAGCGCCGGCCTTCTGCCAGTTTCAGCAGTGATTCACGCCTGCATCCTTTTCCCAGAAAATCAATGATTTTCATATAGCTTTCATGTGTGTCCATATCCATCACACAGCCTTCTTCATCGACAGGGATCCTTATCATTTTATCCCAGTATTTATCTGTTACTGCCTTCAGGCCCCCCGATCCGTCATAGCTGCATATCTCATCAAAATATCTGCGGGGGATATACAGCGGATGTCCTTTTTTGCCTTCAAAAACAGGAACAAGAAAAGCGTCATCAGAAGTTTCGGCAGAACGTGCCTGATCCGCCATTTTCCTGAGCACTCCTGTACTCACAAGCGGGCAGTCCACCGGCATGAGGAAAACACCGGATACTTCAGGATATTTCTCACATACTGATCTGACGCCCGTTTTAATTGAAGTGAACATGCCCTCGTCAAAATCCCGATTATACACTTCCATCCCGCCGGCTGACTCTATTACCTCCAGCAGGCTGTCACGCTCAAAACCGGTGACAACTATTACCTTCCCGCATGCTACCTTCTCTGCCTCCTTTATAAGTCTCTCCACCGCAGTCATTTTCCCAACGGGCAGGAGGGGTTTGAAATCACCCATTCTGGATGAATATCCTGCAGCCAGAATCACTGCAGCAAATTTCCCGTTCACAATAATATCAACCTCCAGTAATCAGACTATTTATCAAGCTGTGAACGCACCTGTATGATCTCAGCAACTATGCTGACAGCAATTTCCTCCGGAGTTTCCGATCCTATTTTGAGACCTATCGGAGCATGTACTTCAGCAAGCTTGGATTCGGGCACACCTTCCCTTCTCAGGGTGTCGAACAGCAGCTCATTCTTTCGCCTGCTTCCTATCATCCCAAGATATGCGAAATCTCTCTTTAATGCTTCCCGGAGCACCTGCAGATCGCCTCTGTGACCTCTGGTAACGATTATGATGTAGCTGTCATCATCCGTTTCTATATCGTCAAAGGCATTATCAAAATTTTCAACAGCTATAGTCCGATCTGCATGAGGGTACCTTTCAGGGTTGGCATACTCCTCCCTGTCATCTATAACAACTGTCCTGAAATCAACATGCCTTAGAACCGGCTCCAGGGCATAAGCCACATGGCCTCCTCCAAAAATATATGCAGTGCTTGCCAGCTTGAATTCCTTTACAAAATCCCCCGGAGTCTCAGCATCGATATAATCTATCTGCACTGTCGCATCGCCACCGCAGCCCATGTCAAGGGCACCCTTCTGCTTTTCATCAAGGGTGAACTCATACACATGGGATTTCTCCTTTGTCTCAAAAGTCTTCCTGCAGAGTTTTTCTGTTTCTGCTTCAAGCAGGCCGCCGCCGACTGTACCTATAGTGACCCCATCTTTCTTCATCATCAGCACCGCACCTTTTTTTCGGGGTGTTGAACCGCTGGTATCAACAACTTTAGCTATTACAAAATCCTCTCCCTGTTCAATCAGATCTCTCGCAAAATATGATAATTTCTGTGACATACTGCTCTCCTTCCCTTATTTCAACGTGTCTTCAGATATCCTTTTACGGCATCACGGGGACCGACCTTGTCGAGCCGCTTCAGCCTGCTGCCGCACCGGCACTCTTCTGTGATCCATCTGCTGCGGTCGCCGGTTCTGTATCTTATGAAAGGCATACCTTTTCTTGTCAGTGTCGTGAACACCACTTCTCCCGGCTGTCCGTCCGGCACAACTTCCCCTGTTTCCGGGTCTATGATTTCTATATAAAGGTCACACTCTCTGACATGATAACCTTCACCCTGACCGCAGCTTACTGCACATCCGAGCCCCATCTCTGTCATACCATAATGTTCGTATACTTCGCAGCCGAAAACTTCCCGGATAAGCTTCACCGTATCTTCCGGCACATATTCAGCACTCAGAAGCACAGTTCTGAGTGCGCATCCGGAAGCACCGTCTGCTGTCTTCGCGGCGCGCTCCGCCAGCATCCTCATATGAGTAGGCAAGGCGACAACGGATGTCACATGCTGGCTTCTGATTATGTCCAGCAGCTGCGTGACCTCATCCTCTGACCCGGGCAATCCGTAATCAACTGTATCCGCACCGAAATTCCTCAATCCCTCCGAAAGCAGTCTCCCTATAGATCCCGGCATTCTTGACGGCATCAGTATAAGTACCTTGTCGCTGCCGTCCACAAGAAGCTGCATGCCGTTTTCAAAATAATCCACCGTAAGCTGCTGATCTTCTTCTGTAAAGTGGACCCGTTTCGGTTCTCCCGTGCTCCCGCCGGTATCGAGCGTGACGATCCTGCTGATCTGTCCGGGACTGACACAAAGAAAATCCATCCCTCTCTGACGCAGTTCCTCAGATGTTGTGAAAGGCAGACTGCGAAAGTATTCCATAAATCTGCTGTCATCAGCAGATACCCGGCTGAATTTTTCCCTATAGAACACACTGTTTTCCACAGCATAGCTGACTGTTTCCTTAAGCTTCACTTCAGAATATTCATCCAGCTCCTCCCGGCTGAAATCCGCGCTGCCCGGATCGCCGCTTATTTTACGGGCTGTCCAGATATCGAGATATCTTCTGCGTTCTCTATTCATCAATCCAGCTCCAGCAGTTCTTCAAGCTTCAGGATCGTCGACTCGACGAACATCGGGCATTTTTCAAGTTTCGCCATCGGATCATTTCCCAGAAGTTCCTCACAGTCCAGTGCTCCGAAAGCATCCTCGAACCAGTCCAGATATTCCTGTATAAGACCCCTTTCTGCTTCCTTCCCGTCAGCCAGATATAAAAGGCACACTGCCGCAGATGCAGCACCGCATATCCTGCCGCACTTCACACCGTCACAAAGCCCCGCCATAGCCTCCACCAGTTCATCATTCTCTCTGCCCAGCATCTCGAGGCCTATCTGCATCACGATCTGGCTGCAGCAGTAACCATTCATTTTATATGTGAAAATTTTCTCTTTCATAAATACCTCCCCTGTTACTCAGGCTTCTGCGCCACCAGCAGGAAATACCCTGTGTTTTTCCTGCCGATAGTTTTCTTATCAGCGCAGAGGTTTTCCAGCGTTCCTTCGTCCATCAGTGTCTGTGCTATGTAATTGTCAAGATCCTGCGAACGGTCTTCAAAGGCCAGAACCTTGTAGCCGATCTCCTCAAGCTGTGCAATCAGCGGATCTCTGAAAAAGACACCGTCAAGTCTGAAGTCCACAAATCTTGTCGGATGCTCCTCACACTCTCCGTTTTTCTTCGGAATTCTGCTCTGTCTGTCCGCCTCTATTTTTACTGCCTTCAGCTGCATAGGATCAGGCTTTTTATCATAAAGGTCGCTTATTATGAGTTTCCCTCCTTTTTTAAGTACACAATAAGCTTCATGCAGAGCCTCATCCGGAATGTTTATCAGGCTCAGCACACATTCCATGAACACACCATCAAATGAAAATGATGAGTATTCATCAAGGAACTCTCCATCTCCGAATTTCACATCTAAATCCGGATATTTTTCCTTTGCCTCGCTGATCCTCGGAAGGCTCATGTCTATCCCCTCGCCTGTCATACCGAAATCCTTAATAAGATGGTTCAGTGTATCCCCCTGCCCGCATCCTATATCCAGTATCCTGTCTCCTTTTCGGAGGCCTGCTATCTCTACTCCTCTGTCAGTTATATCAAAATTTCCCGGTCTTAAAATCGTCATCTTTTTCTCCTGTTGTTCCTGCGATGCCCCCACCGCATCTAATATATTAACAAATTATACTCTGTATATGCTGTTGTACGCGCAGAACGGGATCAGCCTGTTATCGTCAGACAGCACCTGCACCCTGCATCGTTTCAGCCTCTCTGAATCAAGATTCATCACATCCTGAAAAGCCATGCCTGTTACCGTGAAGGTATTTCGCCTGCAATATTTCAGGAACTCGTCAAGATCCATGATCTCATCGCTGGAGCTGTACATGCATGCTCCCCGTTCATCCACGGATTCTGTAATTTCCCACTTGTCCAGCACATAATCCCTGTCTTTTCTGATTATTGACAGTTCATCAATATCATCAGCCTGCTGTGTGCAGCAGCAGGCAGCAGTTTCCGTCTCACAGCAGGAGACCGTTTCACAACAGCTGACACCCTCTGATTTTTTCTTTGCGGAAAGTGTACACTTTACACTTCCGTCCGGCTCCCGTATGTATGTACTGTAAAAGCAGCACAGTGTATGCCCCGTCGCAATGGGACACATGTCATCGATGCTGAACTCGGGGCGCTGTCTCTGCAGCTCCTCCAGAAGTCCGAACATCGTGATCCTTCCCGGGAAATCTCCGCTGTGAAGCACAGGCTCCGTGGGCTCATGATTCTGCCCCGTCTGCGTGATTTTCTCCGGATGTCTGCCAAAAAAGCTTACAGGCTGAAAATGTATTCCCTTGACAACATTGACATTCTCTGCGAGGAAGTCCATCATATCCCCGATGTTGTCCGTATTCACACCCTGAACAATGGTCGGTACCAGCGTGACTCCCAGTCCTGCCTTCTCGCAGTTTCTAATTGCCTGTTTCTTGATTTCAAGCAGGGGTTCACCTCTGAGTTTCTCATAGATGTCATCTCTGGTTCCATCAAACTGCATGAAAATTACAGTTGCACCTGCATCCTTAAGAATCTGCGCATAGCCTTCCTCTGTCGCAAGACGTCTGCCGTTGGTATTGATCTGAACATATTCAAATCCTTTATCCTTAGCCATTCTGATTATCTGGGGCAGATCATCTCTGACAGTCGGTTCTCCTCCCGAAAGCTGAATATTAAATGGTCTTTCTTCTCCCAGCTCCAGAAGAAAATCATATTTTTTACTGATCTGTTCGAGTGTCGGTTCACAGCTGCGATCATCGTCCTGCTCGGATTTAGCGAAGCAGTACGGGCAATGCTGATTGCACCTGTCAGTGATGTCTATGAGCACGCAGCAGGCTGTCTGCAGATGGTTCTCACATGTACCGCAGTGAAGCGGGCATTCGCTGCCTTTTGCATCTCCATCTCTGATGACCGCACCCGCAGTTATCGGTTTTCTCGGCGGAATATTCACCACCGGATGCTTTATCCACTCTTTAAAATTCTCTGCGTTCTCCGATGCCATCGTCCTGAAAGTGCCGTGCTCGTCGCATTCCTTAACGAAGTACACACGTCCTTTTTCCTCAACGTAAAAAGCCTCTATGGGCTTATGACATAGAGGACAAATACTCTGAGCGATGCCGAGAGTTCCGGCATCGCTGTTTATTCTTCTGATATCTGCTGTCATATTGGTTCCTCTTTTCTTAACTTCAAGTACCATTGTATATGAACAGCATTTTTTGTGCAAGTGGATGTTTTATAGATGGCGGCAGTCGGATGTGCTTGTAGGGTTGTTCGCAAGGAGCTGCAAGGAACTCTTTTATAATCAATCTTATTGTTCGCTAAATGTGTTTTCGACGTTTTAACATTAATACTGGCTAAAACGTCGAAAACTATCTTAGTAATTCTATATTGATAAGAAAATTTCGACGTGCGATGGTTGATATTATCGACATGCGTCGAAATTTTCTTCAGCATTTCTGCTACAACAGCCAGCCTCAGAGCTGCAGCAGTATATTTTCGACGCTTCAACTCGTCTGGCGGCAGTATACGTCGAAAATAAACCCTATAGCCGCTTCACAAATCATGGTTTTCGACGTATAGGCCTGAAATTTCAAAAATACGTCGAAAAACAGCCATTACTATCTCTATAAACCACCAGCACATACTGATAGGTTGACGGGCACGCCATAGGCGCGCCCGTCATGCGTTACATCATTATAATATTTCCGGCATTCTCTGCGCTGTATCCGCCCAGCTCTTCTATCCTGTCTCTGAACCCGCTGCTCTGCAGTATCTCGATGAACGCCCTGATATGCGGCAGTTCGAGATGTTTTACTGGAACAGCGAAGTCGTATTCCTCAGGTCCTACCTCAATGAAATCCAGATTCATCGCCTTTGCCGCAGACAGAACTCCCATTCCGGCATCGGCTCCATCACTGGCAACTGCTGCCGCAACCGCCATATGAGTTGCCATTTCACGGTCGTATCCGTTAATTGATTCAGGATCAATATTCTCCTGCTTCAGCCTGTAATCAAAGAGTACTCTTGTGCCTGCACCTCGCTGCCTGTTGACATAACGTATATCTCCACCTGCCAGGTCTGCGATGCCCTTTATACCCAGAGGATTGCCTTTTTTCACCATGATTCCCTGTATTCTGTGAACACCTTTGATCAAAGCCATCGGTTCTCTGAACAGCTTCTTTATATATGGAATGTTATATTCACCTGTTTCCTCATCAAGAAGATGTATCGGCGCCATATGCGCTTCACCGCGTTTGAGAGCCATAAGTCCGCCCATACTGCCAACATGAGTACTGGAAACAAACATGTTTCTGTATCTGTTAGGCATGATATCAGCGATAACATCAAGAATAAGGTCATGACTTCCTATTATAACAACAGTATTTTCTATTTCACTGCGACTCCTGTAAAGGTCTATATTCACCTTTTCTCCAGCTTCCACGCCTTCACTGCTCTGCTCGATCACACAGAATCCATCGGCACGCACCAGCGACATTGCAGCACCGGCACCTCTCGCCAGCGGTGCCGCAACAAACTTATCTCCTACCTTTCCGACTTTGACGCGGACATATTCCTTGTGCTTGAGGCTTGAAACAAGTCTCTTGGAAATATGTGCCTCTACAGTTTCTGTCAGTTTTTCAGTACGCTTTGCCATCATCTGGATTATCGGCGTCACGAAATTCTCAAAACCTATATAAGCCGACACCGGATATCCCGGAAGCCCGATAACAGGCTTGCCTCTCACGATTGCCAGAATAACAGGCTTGCCTGGTTTCACAGCAACTCCGTGCACCAGCACTTCACCCAGCTCCCGGAGCACATGCACTGTAAAATCCTCTGTTCCTGCACTTGAGCCTGCATTCACAATAACCATATCATGAGTGTCCACGGCAGCCGAAACCTGGTCTCTGATCTGTTCATAGTCATCTATGATCGGCGGGAATCTGTGACCTGTACCGCCTGCAACATTCACCATATTTTCAAACATCCTGGAGTTTGATTCAATAATGCTGCCGTCCTCTATCTCTGCATCCGGTTCGATTATCTCGGTTCCTGTAGGGAAAATAGCAACCTCCGGCTTTTTCACCACGTCAATTTTCAATATGCCTGCGGAAAGGAGCACACCGATATCTATCGGTCTTATTTTATGGCTGCTGGGCAGTATCATTTCTCCTGCAACTATATCCTCACCTATAGGTCTGATATGCTGCCATGAATTAGCCGATGCTATGATCTTCACACCTTCTTCGGTTTCTACGATATCTTCCGCCATGATAACTGCGTCGCAGGGCGGATGTATCGGATCTCCGGTGTCCACTATGACATACTGGTCTTCTCTGAGAATTACCGGATTCGTTTCTGTTGCTGCACTGGTATCTGCAGCCTTCACAGCTATGCCGTCCATCGCAGATGCGTTGAAAAGAGGCGAACTGTATTTCGCATATACCGCTTTTGCAGTTACTCTGTCAAGACTCTGTGTAACATCTATCGTTTCATATTTCACGTCAACGATACTGCTGACCGCTGACAGATATTTCTCCTTCGCCTCCTCTACAGGAATTGTCTGTAGATAAAGGTTTCTTTTCTTTCCCATATTTTCACCTTTCTTCTATATTAACTGTTATGAGGGGTCTGCCTGC
>JALEQY010000029.1 GCA_022763735.1 Clostridiales bacterium | reverse complement strand
TGATGTGGATGAAGTCAGATCCACTACATGCTCACTGTCTGCTACCGCTCCCCACCACAGGTGGTCGTGACCATCTATAAGACCCGGCATTATCAGCTGATCGCCGTAATCATATACGGCGGTATCAGCTGTTCTGTACTTCAATATTTCTTCTTTGCTGCCTACAGCAGCTATTCTGTTTCCTCTGATGGCAACTCCGCCCTCAAACGGTTCATCGCCGCAGGAGGTGAACACGGCATTGCTCATTATTATCATATCTGCTGAATTCATGTGTCTCTCCTTTTTAAATCAAAAGAATCCTTCGAGTCACAGTTAATGCATCACGAATCCGACGATCAGATATGCAATGCATCCAAGAACAAACGGTACTGCAATCAATGGAAGCGAGGTCTTCGCATAATCCATATTCTTAAGACCTGTCGCAGCACATGTTACTGTAACTGCATCACTGTAGAAGCATGCATGGCTTCCGAATGAAGTAGCTGCTGCTACTGCACCAATTGCCAGGAACGGATTAACGTTCAGTGCAATTGCTAGAGGAATAATAATTGGGAATGAAATTGCTGCAACTCCCCAGAAGCTTCCTGTACAGAATGCCAGAGCTCCAACTACAATAAATGTAATGAATGGGAATAATGCAGGGCTCATAATAGGCTGTACACTTTCGATAACGTATGGAGTAAGTCCAAGTGCGTCATTGAAATCCTGAAGTACGAATGCTACAAGAACCAGCATTGTAACGTACAGCATATCTTTAAATCCGTTAACTATTGCATCGCAGAATTCTCCAAGCTTCAGCTTGCGCTGTATCATAAGCATGATTCCTGCTACAACTGTTGCTACGATAACTGATAATGTGATATCACCTGTGTAAATACAGATAGCAATAAGAACAATCATAGGAACGATAAAGTTTATCGCACTTGCCTTCTTGCCTGTCTCAAGTTCTTCGACTCCATCACCTTCATAATGATATTCCGGGAATACCTTACCTGTTGTGAGAGCTCTTTCTTCAGCCTGCTTCATTGGTCCGAAGAGAGGAATAATTCCGAAAATAAAGAGAGGAATCAATATTACTGCTATCCATGAGTAAAGCATGTACGGGATAGAATGAACGTATGCATCAAATCCGCTCATACCTTCTACTGCCCCAACGTCATCAATCTGGCTGATATAAAGTACACCCCATGTTGAGAACGGTACCAGTACGCAAACAGCTGCGCCTGTTGAGTTAACAATGAACGCCAGTTTTTCTCTTGATATCTTCCACTTGTCGGACAGACCCTTCATAGCTACACCAACACCAAGTGCGTTGAGGTAGTCCTCTACGAAAATTACTATACCGAGTACCCATGCAAAAATCTGAGTCTTTTTTCTGCCATTGGCGATTTTGGCACCTATATCAGCGAAACCCATCGCTGAGCCTGATTCATCCAGAATCCTGATAAACGCACCAAACATACCAAACATAATAATATATGCTGCAGAGTCACCGATTTCTGTAAGAGTATAATCAAACCAGGTGCCCCACCATGCGCCTTTAGCTAGAATAACTGCTGCTACGAATGTTCCGAGAATAAGGGATTCGAGGGCCCTTTTAGTAATGATTGCTGCTACTATTACAACCAATACAGGAAGTAAACTAATAAGTCCATAACTATCCATACTTTTCTCTCCTTTCAAAATATAGTGCAGGTCTGCTTTTTATTTGCTACCTGCTGACTTAAGACGCAATTTTGATGCCAACTTTTAAAACCACATTTTTCAACATTCTGAAAATTACAAAAAAACGTAATGTAAGCAAACACTTACATTACGTTTTTTAATACGTCTGAAAACTCGATTTTTCAAGTCTTCCAGCGTATGCGTCTTTAGATACTTACACTGTAAGGAAATAGTTACACTTTTAATGTATACAGTCCTTATTTAGGCGCACACGCATCAGTATTTATCAGAATTTTTCTATTTTTATAGCAGAAGTCACCTTGCATATACTACATTTCCATCCATCACTGTCAGTGCAACTTCCGCATCCTTGATCTCCTCTACGTCTACCGTGAACAGGTTTCTATCGAGTACTATCACATCTGCCAGCTTTCCTGCCTCAAGGGTTCCGATTTCATCATCTCTTCCGTATACTATCGCAGAGCCTATTGTATTGGCTCTCAGCGCTTCCGGCAATGTCAGGTTCTCTCCGTTGTCCACTCCGGCTATTGTTCCGTCGTAGTTCTTTCTTGCCACTGCTGCATAGATTCCTTTGAACTGGTTGTAGTATACCACCGGGAAGTCTGTTCCGAATGCCAGCACTGCTCCTTCATCCACAAGCGATCTGAACGGCCATTCATATCGGCAGCGTTCCTCTCCCAGTCTCGCT
>JALEQY010000020.1 GCA_022763735.1 Clostridiales bacterium | reverse complement strand
GATAGAATCGGCGAAGCCGACTTTGTTCTATCTTTATTTCATTACAGCACCTCTGGCTGATGAATCGACATTTCTCATGTATCTTGCAAGCCAGCCGCTTGTCACGTTCGGAGCAGGAGCTACATAAGCTTCACGTCTTGCAGCGAACTCCTCATCTGAAACCTTGGCATTGATGGAAGCGTTCGGGATATCGATCTCGATGATATCGCCTTCCTGCAGCAGTCCGATGTTGCCTCCTGCAGCAGCTTCAGGACATACATGACCGATGGAAGCACCTCTGCTGGCACCGCTGAAACGTCCGTCAGTGATGAGAGCAACTGTCTTGTCCAGCTTCATTCCGGCAAGCGCACTTGTAGGGTTGAGCATCTCTCTCATGCCGGGACCGCCCTTAGGGCCCTCGTATCTGATAACGACAACATCGCCGTCAACGATCTTTCCATTGTATATAGCATCGATAGCATCCTCTTCACAGTCGAATACTCTCGCAGGACCGCTGTGCTTCAGCATTTCAGGAGCCACAGCACTTCTCTTTACAACGCAGCCGTCCTGAGCGATATTGCCCCACATTACAGCGATGCCGCCTGTCTCACTGTAAGGCTTGTCAATAGGTCTGATGATATCGTAGTTCTTGACATAAGCACCCTTGATGTTTTCACCGACAGTTTTGCCGGTAGCAGTTATGAGACTTTCGTCAATGAGACCCTTCTTTGTCAGTTCGCTGAAAACAGCCATCAGTCCGCCGGCACGGTTAAGGTCATGCATGTGAGTGTCGCCTGCAGGAGCCAGATGGCAGAGATTAGGAACCTTGGCGCTGAACTGATTGAAGATATCCAGATTCAGCTCAACACCGGCCTCGTTGGCGATAGCCAGCAGATGGAGCACGCTGTTTGATGAGCAGCCCAGTGCCATATCGCATGCCAGTGCATTCTTGAGTGACTTTTCGTTGATGATGTCACGAGCCTTGATGTCCTTTTCCACCAGGTTCATGATAGCCATTCCCGCATGCTTGGCCAGTCTGATACGACCGCTGTCAACTGCAGGGATGGTGCCGTTGCCAGGCAGGGCGATGCCTACCGCTTCTGAGAGACAGTTCATGCTGTTGGCAGTGTACATACCTGAGCATGAGCCGCAGCCCGGGCATGTGTTCTCCTCAAACTCCAGCAGCTCTTCATCGCTGATGATATCCGCCTTTCTGGCGCCGACAGCCTCGAACATTCTCGAAAGACTTGTTTCTTCGCCCTTGACAAGACCTGACATCATCGGACCGCCGGAACATACTACTGCAGGAATATTCATTCTTACTGCTGCCATAATCATACCAGGTACGATTTTATCGCAGTTCGGAATCAGTACGAGACCGTCGAAAGCATGAGCCATAGCCATTGTTTCAACGCTGTCAGCGATGAGCTCACGGCTTGCCAGACTGTATTTCATACCGATGTGTCCCATAGCGATGCCGTCGCACACACCGATGGCAGGAACCTCGATAGGAGTTCCTCCTGCCATTCTTACACCGGCCTTGACAGCTTCAGCCACCTTATCGAGGTGCATATGTCCCGGAACAATTTCACTCTTGGCGGAAACCACACCGATAAGAGGACGTTCAAGTTCTTCCTTTGTATAACCCATCGCATAGAAAAGGCTTCGCATAGGAGCTTTTTCCACACCCTTGGTTACCTTGTCACTTCTTAAAGCCATTGCTTATATTTCCTTTCATCTGTAAAGTGTACAGCGTCTGGCTGGCGGGTGTGCCGCGTGGCCGGGACGCTATATAGAGAAAAAAGGCTGCCGAGACAACCTTTTATCTCTGATATTCATTTTTCTTGATTATTTCTTTAACCAGCTCATCATCTTTCTGAGTTCTGCGCCTACCTTGCAGAGAAGATGTTCAGCTTCGTTTCTTCTTGTAGCGAGGAATCTTGCCTTGCCGCCTGCATTGAATTCCTGGATGAATTCGCTAGCGAATGTTCCATCCTGGATTTCTGTCAGAACCTGTTTCATTTCTTTTCTGGTTTCTTCAGTGATGAGTCTCTTGCCTGTTCTGTAGTCGCCATATTCAGCAGTGTTTGAGATTGAGTATCTCATCTTGTCGAAACCGCCTTCATTGATCAGGTCAACGATCAGCTTCATTTCGTGGATACATTCGAAGTAAGCCATTTCAGGTTCATAACCAGCTTCAACCAGTGTATCGAATCCGGCCTTCATCAGTTCAGTTACGCCGCCGCAGAGAACAGCCTGTTCACCGAAGAGGTCAGTTTCTGTTTCTTCTTTGAATGTAGTTTCGAGGATTCCTGCACGACCTGCGCCGATTCCGCTTGCATATGCCAGCGCATAATCTTTAGCTTTGCCGGATGCATCCTGATATACAGCGATAAGTGAAGGAACTCCTCTGCCTTCCAGGTACTGGCTTCTTACTGTGTGGCCAGGGCCCTTAGGAGCGATCATGATTACGTCGAGGTAATCAGCCGGCTTGATCTGGTTGTAATGGATGTTGAAGCCGTGAGCGAATGCGAGAACGTCGCCTTCCTTCATGTGCTTTGCAATCTGGTTTTTGTAGATTGAAGCCTGAAGTTCGTCCGGTGTGAGGATCATTACGATATCTCCTGCTTCTGCAGCTTCTTCGATTCCCATAACCTTGAGTCCTGCTGCTTCTGCCTTGGCAGTGTGAGCTGAACCAGGTCTGAGACCTACAACTACGTTAACGCCGCTGTCGTTGAGGTTCATAGCGTGAGCGTGACCCTGGCTTCCGAAACCGATGATGGCAACTGTTTTGCCGTCCAGCATACCTAAATTACAATCCTGATCGTAATATTTCTTAATCATTTCAAACATCTCCTTTGTGGTTTATATAAAATATTAATATACGTTTTTAGTCTGAAGCGGTGAGCTTTTGTGCTTGATTATTTTGTTCTCCGGCTGGATTTCATCCCAGCTCTCTTCGCTTCTGCTTATTCCGGTGATACCTGTTCTGCATACTTCTGCGATATCATAGCAGCTCATCATATCCATGAACCCGTCCAGTTTTTCTGATGCACCTGTCATTTCAATAATCAGACTGCTCTTTGACAGGTCAACGATTCTGCCTCTGTATATTTCAACTATTTCCTTGATCGCAGAACGTTCGCTCTTATCAGCTCTGACCTTCATGAGAAGAAGTTCTCTGTAGATGCTGTTATCTGATCTCAATGTGAAGATCTTTTTAACTACTTCGAGTTTTGCTGTCTGAGTGATGATCTGGTGCAGTCCCTGTTCTGTTCCTGTGAATACAACTGTGATTCTTGAAAGGTTCGGGTCGTTTGTAGCCGAAACGGTAAGGGAGTCGATATTGAATCCGCGTCTTCCAAAAAGGCTGCTGATTCTTGTCAGAACGTTGGCCTGGTTATCCACCAGAATACTGATAACTTCTTTTTTTATCTGCTTGTCCATTGTTCCTGCCTCCTAACCTATGATCATATCTTCAACGGTGCCGCCGCCCGGAATCATCGGGAGAACTCTTTCTTCTCGTGCAATCGCACAGTCAATCCATACAGGTCCCTTTTCCTCGAGAGCCTTCCTGAATACTTCTTCAAACTCTTTAGGTGTGCTTGCCGAGAATCCTTTTGCTCCGAAAGCCTCAGCCAGTTTAGGGAAATTTGTCTTTCTTTCCGGTGTGGTGGCCGCGTATCGCTTGCCGTAGAAAGATGTCTGCCACTGGTATACCATGCCCAGAACCTTGTTGTTCATGATTATGGTGATGATAGGAAGCTCGTTGCTTACCGCTGTGCATGCTTCGTTGAGGTTCATGTGGAAAGAACCATCGCCTGTAAAGTGGACAACTCTCTTATCAGGGCATCCGATCTGAGCGCCGATTGCTGCTCCGTATCCGAAGCCCATAGTTCCAAGTCCGCCGCTTGTAACGAAGTTTTCTGTTTTCTCATGCTTCAGGTACTGCGCCGCCCACATCTGGTGCTGTCCTACGTCTGTAACGTAGATTGTCTCTTTGTCAGTGAGGTCGCATACTGCATGTACGATTTCACTTGGATGAAGCTCGGCTTCCTGACATTTGACGTCACCTGTCTTCTTCTTCCATTCGGTTGCCTGTGAAACCCATTCTGCGTGATCCTTTTTCTTGATCAGCGGGAGAAGCTTGACGAGGAATTCCTTGACGTCAGCTGTGATGCCGACATCGACGAGAACGTTTTTGTTGATTTCGCTTGTATCGATGTCTATCTGTATTTTATTCGCTTTCTTGGCGAATTTTTTCGGGTTGAGTGCTACTCTGTCGCTGAATCTCGCACCGAGTGCGATTACCAGATCTGCTCTGTCAACTGCCTTGTTTGCAGCAATGCTTCCGTGCATTCCGATAAGACCCAGATTTCTCTTGTTTTCATAACCTATGATACCGGCTGCCATAAGTGTATATGTAGCAGGGATATCAGCTGTCTCGATAAGCTGGTTGACTTCTTTGGCTGCACCTGAGGCAGCGACACCTCCACCGAAGTATAAAATAGGTTTTTCGGCTGCATTAATCATTGCAGCGACTTCCTGAACCTCTTCATCGGTAAAAGTCGGTTTCGGATTGAGAGCCATAGGTTTCTCGGGTTTGTAATCTGTAATATCAGCAGTTACATCTTTAGTGATATCAATCAGAACCGGGCCCTTCCTGCCGCTGTTGGCGATTCTGAAAGCATTCCTGAGAGCGTCTGCCAGATCATCTATGTCATTTACAAAGAAAGTATGCTTGGTGATAGGCATTGCCACACCTGTGATGCAGATTTCCTGGAATGCATCTCTGCCGATAAGGCTGTCAGGAACGTTGGCTGTAATAGCAATCATAGGAATACTGTCCATGAATGCAGTTGCAATTCCTGTTACCAGATTTGTCGCACCGGGACCGCTGGTGGCGAAGACGACACCGGTTTTCCCCGTTGCTCTGGAATATCCGTCTGCAGCGTGGGCAGCACCTTGTTCGTGCGCCGTCAGAATGTGCCTGATCTTATCGCGGTATTCATACAGTGTATCGTAAAGATTGAGGGCTGTGCCTCCCGGATATCCGAATACTGTATCTACACCATGTTCCAGCAAGATCTCAGCAACCAGTTGTGATCCTGTTACTTTCATTTCTTCCTCCTAAATACATTTTTTTCGTTCGCTTTCTATATTATATATGGTTTAAAAATAAAATCAACATGTTTTTTAAGAAAATTGTTATCTAAATACAAAGGATTTAACGAAACGTAGTGAAAATTAACAAAAACCGCAGAGAAATTTATCGTGTACTAAAGAAAATGCAAGATTTTGGTGTTTTTTGTCAGGTGCGGCACATAATATAGGGGATGGATGCCGGAGCAGATCAGAGAATATTTAACATAGTCTATTTGTATGATAGAGGTTGACAAATATTTTGCTGTATTATATATTGATAGGTAACCGGGAAATCAGAGACATGCGAAGCAGAAGCATGAATATATGTGATTACGGTGAATTATACAATATAATAAAGATGCGATGAACGGAATAAATCTGATTAAAATATTTCAGAGAGCAGCCGGCAGGTGTGAGGCTGTATATGAAATCAGATGTCTCACCCGGGAGCAGAAACCTTGAAGCGGGTATGTGATTTTCTGAACAGCTGGTCAGCTGGATATTCAGAACGGCAGAGGCCGAAACAGCATACCAATAAGAGTGGTACCGCGGAAGCTTAAGCCTTCGTCTCTTAGTTTGAGGCGGAGGCTTTTTTAGAAAACGAACGAATCGAGTATGCCATCTGGGCGGGCTTGTCAGAACCTGCCGGAGCAGAGCTGGCAGAAGTCTGCGTGTCATGCATCTTCCAGATTGTCAAATTGAAATAGTAGGCAACATTATATATAGAAAAGAAATTACAGAAAGGAATGGAGATAAATATGAAAAACTACGACAAGTATCAGGTGGGATACTTCCCTCCGAAGGAACCCTGCAACAGCTGGGTGACAAAAGATCATATCGAGAAGGCTCCGATCTGGTGTAGCGTTGACCTGAGAGACGGCAACCAGGCACTGATAGTACCGATGAGTCTTCAGGAAAAGGTTGAATTCTTCAAATATCTGGTGAAGCTGGGCTTCAAGGAAATTGAAGTGGGATTCCCGGCAGCTTCTGAGACAGAGTATCAGTTCCTGAGAAAGCTTATCGATGATGATCTCATCCCCGACGATGTGACAGTGCAGGTGTTGACTCAGTCGAGAAAGCATATAATAAAGAAGACTTTTGATGCTCTCAAAGGCGTCAAGCATGCTGTCGTTCACCTTTACAACTCGACATCTGTGGCACAGCGTGAACAGGTATTCAAGAAGGAAAAGGATGAAATTATCAGGATAGCTACTGATGGTGCGAAGCTTATCAAGGAATACGCGGCAAAGTATCCTGAAACAAAGTACTCATTTGAGTATTCTCCGGAGAGCTTCACAGGCACGGAAGTCGAATTTGCAGCTGAAATCTGCAACGAAGTTATCGATATATGGGAACCTACACCGGAAAACAAGGTTATTATCAATCTGCCGGCAACAGTGGCAATGTCAATGCCTCATGTTTACGCATCGCAGATTGAATACATGTGCAAAACTCTTCATAACAGGGAAAATCTTATCATTTCTCTTCATCCGCACAATGACAGAGGAACAGCTGTGGCTGATGCCGAGCTGGGACTGCTGGCAGGAGGAGACAGGATCGAGGGTACACTTTTTGGAAACGGGGAGAGAACTGGTAACGTGGATATCGTCACACTGGCAATGAACCTTTTCTCCCATGGTGTTGATCCAGAGCTTGATTTTTCCAATATGCCTGAGGTTGTGGAGGTTTATGAAAAGTACACTGACCTCAAGGTGCACCCTAGACAGCCTTACGGTGGTCAGCTGGTGTTCGCGGCGTTCTCGGGTTCTCATCAGGATGCTATCGCCAAGGGTATGAAATGGCGAAAGGACAAGAAGCTGGACAAATGGACAGTGCCGTATCTGCCTATCGATCCGCAGGATGTGGGAAGAGAATACGAGGCGGATGTTATCAGAATCAACAGCCAGTCCGGCAAGGGCGGTGTTGCATATATACTGGAACAGAACTTCGGATATGCTGTACCTCAGCAGATGAGAGAAGAGATCGGATATATGGTGAAGGACATTTCGGACAGAGAACACAAAGAGCTTTCACCGGTCGAAGTGTATCAGGCATTCGCCAAGGAATACATCAATGTGTTCGATCCTATAGATATTACGGATGCAACCTTCAGGAAAGCATCGGACTTCAAGTCCAATGACGGCATGATTGTAGAAATAAAAGTACGTATAGCTGATAAGGAGTATGAATTTGAGGCAGTCGGCAACGGACGTCTAGACGCTATAAGCAATGCGCTGAAGCAGTCACCATACACCTTTAATTATAAATTCATCACTTACTCGGAACATGCGCTCTCGACTGAATCAACGTCAAAGGCAGCCGCGTATGTCTGCATTGAGGACGGGGACGGCAACCAGTTCTGGGGTGTCGGAATTCATGAGGATATCATCCTGGCTTCAGTAAATGCGCTGGTAAGTGCACTCAACAGACAGAACAAAAAAGACCACTTCGTAGAATAAAGGAGGAACAGATAAATGGGAATGACAATGACCCAGAAAATTCTGGCAGCACATGCAGGCCTCGACAGAGTAGTTGCCGGACAGCTCATCAGAGCAAACCTGGACATGGTTCTGGGAAACGATATCACAACACCGGTTGCAGTAAATGAATTCGAGAAGGCCGGATTTGACGGAATTTTTGACAGAGAGAAAATCTCCCTGGTAATGGACCACTTCACGCCTAACAAGGATATCAAGGCGGCTGAACAGTGCATGAAGTGCAGAACCTTCGCCAGAAGATTTGATGTCAAGAATTTTTATGATGTAGGACGCATGGGGATTGAACATGCGCTTCTGCCTGAGCAGGGAATAGTTAAAGCCGGAGACTGCATCATCGGAGCTGACTCACATACATGCACATATGGTGCACTGGGTGCGTTTTCCACGGGCGTGGGAAGTACTGACATGGCTGCCGGCATGGCGACAGGACAGGCATGGTTCAAGGTGCCGGAGGCTATAAAATTCAATCTTACAGGCAAACTCAGCGAAAACGTGACAGGCAAAGACGTGATTCTGCACATAATCGGCATGATCGGCGTTGACGGAGCTCTTTACAGATCCATGGAGTTCATGGGTGAAGGACTGAAGACCCTGAGCATGGACGACAGACT
The DNA here is from genome assembly GCA_022763735.1 of Clostridiales bacterium. Taxonomy (GTDB): domain Bacteria; phylum Bacillota; class Clostridia; order Peptostreptococcales; family Anaerovoracaceae; genus Lentihominibacter. The sequence continues at coordinate 3,655 of JALEQY010000020.1, read as the reverse complement.
CTGTATTGCCAATATGGCCATTGAAGCGGGTGCCAAGAACGGCATTTTCATGGTGGACGAGGTTACAGTAAAGTACATGGAGGGCAGAGTCAAGGGAGAATGGAAAGTGTACGCTCCTGATGACGACGCTGAATATGCGGAAGTGTACGATATCGATCTGAGCGCGCTGAAGCCGACAGTTTCTTTCCCGCATCTTCCTGAAAACACCAGGACTATAGATGAAGTGGGTGATATCAACATTCATCAGGTTGTAATCGGCTCATGCACCAACGGCAGACTTGAGGACATGGCTCTGGCAGCGAAGATTCTCAAGGGCAGAAAGGTTCATCCGGATGTGAGAGCTATCATCATTCCGGGAACCCAGCAGATTTACAAGGATTCCATGAAGGCCGGATATATGGATATTTTCATTGATGCAGGCTGTGTTGTTTCTACACCGACATGCGGACCTTGCCTCGGCGGGCATATGGGAATTCTGGCTGCAGGTGAAAGATGCGTTGCAACTACAAACAGAAACTTTGTGGGCAGAATGGGACACGTTGATTCTGAAGTATATCTGGCAAGCCCTGCAGTTGCAGCAGCTTCGGCAGTTACAGGAAAAATCAGCGGACCGGACGATCTGAAATAATCCCGCGGACTATTACAGGAATCGCCCCGGGCGATTGCAGATAAGGAGGAAAAAATGAAAGCACAAGGACTTGTACATAAATACGGCGATAACGTGGATACCGACGTTATCATCCCTGCAAGACATCTGAATACGGCTGACCACAAAGAGCTGGCATCACATTGTATGGAAGATATCGATAAGGAATTTGTAAATAAAGTAAAGCAGGGCGACATCATGGTCGGAGGTGAGAACTTCGGATGCGGCTCATCCAGAGAACACGCCCCGATCGCCATCAAGGCCAGCGGCATCGACTGTGTCATAGCCAAGACTTTCGCCAGAATATTTTACAGAAATGCCATCAATATCGGACTTCCTATTCTGGAATGTCCTGAAGCCAGCGAGAAAATCGAAGCCGGCGATGAGGTTTCCATCAACTTCGATACAGGCGTAATCACTAACGAGACTAAGGGTGAAACCTATCAGGCATTGCCTTTCCCTGATTTCATCAAGGATATAATGGCCAAGGGCGGACTGATGAAGAGCCTGACGGAATAACAGAATCAATGCAGGCCTGCGGGCTGCGTCAAACATAATTTAAGGAGTAAAAGATGAACATTAAATTAGCAGTGATTCCCGGCGACGGCATAGGCCCTGAGGTGATTGAACAGACCCTCAGGGTGCTGGACAAGGTCGGTGAAAAATACGGACATACTTTTGAATACAACAAAGTTCTGGCAGGCGGATGCGCCATTGATGAGTACGGAGAATGTCTGCCTCAGTCGACTATAGATGCGTGCAAAGCCAGCGATGCTGTGCTTCTGGGAGCTGTCGGCGGCTGGAAATGGGACACTCTGCCTGGAAAAGAGAGACCTGAAATGGCTCTGCTGGGGCTGAGAAAGGCACTGGGGCTTTTCGCAAATCTGCGCCCTGCTCTGCTGTTTGAGGAACTGGCGGATGCATGTCCTCTCAAGCCGGAAATCGTAGAAGGCGGTCTGGATATCGTAGTTGTGAGAGAGCTGACAGGCGGCATCTATTTCGGTGAAAAGGGCTTCAAGGATACAGATCTGGGTCCGGCTGCATATGACGTTGAGCAGTATGCCGAGGAAGAAGTAAGACGAATAGCAGAAGTTGCCTTTGATATGGCAATGAAGAGAGGTAAAAAAGTCACAAGCGTTGACAAGGCTAACGTTCTTGAGAGCTCAAGGCTCTGGAGAAGAGTCGTTGCTGAGGTGGGCGAAAAGTATCCTGAGGTTGAGCTGAACAATCTCTATATTGATAACGCGGCAATGCAGATGGTGAGAAATCCGAAGCAGTTTGACGTTATCGTGACAAGCAATATTTTTGGAGATATTCTGTCCGATGAAGCCAGCATGATCACCGGTTCCATCGGAATGCTGCCGTCGGCAAGTCTGGCAACAGGAAACTTCGGAATGTACGAGCCTGTTCACGGTTCTGCACCTGATATCGCAGGTCAGAATCTGGCAAATCCTATGGCAACTATCCTGTCATCTGCGATGATGCTGAGATACACCTTCGGTCTCGGTGAGGAAGCCGATGCCATTGAAGCGGCTGTTAAGAAGGTGTTGGCTGACGGCTACAAAACACCGGATATCGCCAAGGAAGGTGAAAACGCTATCGGAACCAGGGAGGCAGGAGATCTGATCGTTGCAGCGATCTAGAGTCGGACTGCCGGGCTGGCAAGCCAGTCACCGGACCATAAACCGGAATCAGCCTTAAAACCAGGCTCCAAACAGAATACCGGATTTTAAACTGAACCGCTGCTTCGGCAGCGGTTTTAAAGTGCTTTTTAACATACATTTAACCCCGGCATGATAGTTCACGTTCATTTTACATTTTACAATTAAGTGGAATGAATAAGAGGAACAGGGTCCAGAATCCGGTCAAGGCTAATTTTGACATACATGACCGGGTCAATTACGCTGCCCTTTCGTCAAAGCTTGAAATCAACAAGGACAAGAAGATTGTACAGATGAATCTGGAACTCGACGACAATATATGCAGTCTGATGGACTACTTTCGAAAGATATTCCGGAAACTCTCGGGTGCTCCTTTGAGGATATCATGCAAAGCGCACTGAATGACGAGGAGAGTGAGGTTTTCAGGAAATACTGCCGCAGCTTCCGCAAGGCGGTTTCCATCTATTCGGTTTTTTTCAAGCAGGAGGAGTTTGCCGCGGAAAAGGAATACCGTGTCGTGTTCAAGGAAAACGATGAAAAGGAAATACGTTACCGTGAAAAGGACGGATTCCTGCTGCCCTATATAACTATAGGGCTCAGGAATGCCTGCAGTGCTGTAAATAAAATAACAGTCGCACCTCAGAATCACGTGGATCTTGCCAAGGAAGGGATGGAGATGTATGCCAGACAGCTGGGATATGATGCTCAGGTAAGCCTTTCAAAAATCAAGCTGAGGTACTGAATTTATAAATAGATAATATGGATTTCCCCTGCAGAAGGCATGTTTGACTCCGGACCTTCAGGGTGCTAAGATGTAATCTGAAGTCTGTAAAAACACAAATACAGGAGAGATTATATGAAAAGATACAAATCAATACACATGGTCAGAATGGAAGACCTGAATCACCACCAGAATCTTTATGCAGGAAGAGGAACAGAATGGATGATAGAAGCCTCGTTTATTGCGGCATGTCTGGAGCACGGAGACAAACACGGGCTGCTTTACAAGAATACGCATAAATTTAATTTCATGAAATCGGTGGAGCCGGGAGATATCATCAGCTATGAGAGCACTGTGGTAAGAACCGGCAGGACAAGCCTCACCATGCATGTACATTTAAAGAACGAACAGACAGGAGATGTGCATGCAGAGGGGTATACTACATTTGTGACTGTGAAATCAGGGACGAAGGAGCCGGTTGCCCACGGGATAGCGCTGAACGAAACCGATGATCCGGAGGAACTCAGCTGGAGAGCGGAAGCCAGGGGGTTCTTCGGATAGGCTGAACTGCATTTGATGTGTGCGAAGCAGGTTTTGGATAACCGTGGGATCCAGAACCTGCCTGAT
>JALEQY010000010.1 GCA_022763735.1 Clostridiales bacterium | reverse complement strand
CGATAAATTCTTTTCTTTCCGGTGTCATTTTTCTTCTTCTTGCCATAAAAATATCCTCCTGGCTCAACTTCATTCTATCATTGATCCAGAAGGATATATATACCTAGTTATTCAGTTTACACAGAATTATTTACACTCTCGATTTCACCGGCGCCGCTGGTTTTTGTCGTCATTATGTGTATCGTTATTTTCTAGTCGTCGTAATCGATTCTGTCCACATCACTGCTTATGATGTTTCCTGTTTCTGCATCTATCTCATATTCGTACTCATAGCCGTTATATCTGATTTCCACTTCATATTCCTGCCTGCCGTCATCGTAATCCTTGTGGGCTTTGACGATATCTGATTCTGATGCCCCCGACACCTGAGAGAGAGCTGTTTTCTTAGCCTTTGCAAGGCCCGCGTCGCTACTGTTATCTGATGATAGTGAAGCATTTTCAGCAACTGCAGGTTCACCTGCACCTGAGGATGCTGACTGAGCTGAGCTGCTCTGTGATGCTCCGCTGCCGGCATTAATGTCTGATTCATCTGCTTTATCCTTGCTGATGTCGAGAAGTCTGCCGTCTTCAGCTGCCAGCTCGATGTCATATTCGTATCCGCCATAAATGATTTCCACATCATATTCTTCTCTGCCGTCATCTGTATCCCTGACTGCCTTGACGATATCCGACTCCGATGCACCTTCCACCTTTTCCAGCGCGATGCGTTTCGCCTCATCAACACTTATCCCGCTGCCTGAACCTCCTGCGCCTCCGGACACTGCATATACCGAAGCTCCTGCGATAACCACTACTGCTGCAACCGCCAGCCCTATTACCGGCTTTCTTATTTTCTTTCCCTTTAATTCTGTCATTTTCATAACCTCCGTTTTACTATGTATTAATGATCTGTGTTTTCTTTTATGGCCTTATAATACATTTGTAAAATTAAGATAAAATTAGTCCAAAATTAAAAAGTGATTAAAATTCATGAAAACGCCGGAACAGGATCTGCTTCTGATCTGTTTTTCAGCAGATCAGACTGTGAAATTGTCAATAAGACGGGTTTTGCCTATATATACCGCCAGCGCGATGAGCGTTCCTTTTTTAACACGCTCCACCGGCATCAGGCTCACGCCGTCCACCGCTTCAATGTAATCTATATTCGCTTCAGGCTCCTCCGAAACGACTCTTCGCATCAGGCTCAGAACCTCATCAGCAGGAACCTCCACGCCGGATGCAGCTATCATCTCCCGGGCAGCAGTTATCGATCTGTAAAGCACCCTCGCTGCGCTCCTTTCTCCTGCACTGAGGTAGGTGTTGCGGCTTGATCTGGCAAGGCCGTCTTCCTCCCTCACAATAGGACAGCCGACAATCTCGACCCCGAAGCTCATATCCCGTACCATCTGACGGATCACCGCCAGCTGCTGAGCATCCTTCTGCCCGAAATACGCACGATCCGGAGTAACGATATTGAACAGCTTGCTGACAACGGTGCACACCCCGCGAAAATGCGAAGGTCTGCTTTTGCCGCAAAGCTGCTTCGTCATCTCCGACTCCAGATTCACATAAGTCGCAAATCCCTCCGGATACATCTCAGCCACCTCCGGATGAAACACCATGTCGCAGCCCTTCGCCTCCAGGACCTGACAGTCGTGCTCAAAATCACGCGGGTAGCTCTCCAGATCCTCCCCCGGACCAAACTGCGTCGGATTGACGAAAACCGATGCAACTACACGATCACATTGAGATGCAGCAGCAGTCACCAGCGAAGCGTGCCCTTCATGAAGGGCACCCATCGTTGGTACCAGTCCGACTGTCAGTCCCTCTGCGCGCCACGCGCGAACCTGTTCACGCACTTCCATGATAGTTTCTGCTATAATCATTTTTGCCTGTTCTTCCCTTCCTGTCGTATTAAAAATTCATCATATTAATTTGTGCGTACTCACCAGGCTTGAATGCCCTCATTCCCAGCCAAAAAGGCATTCAAGCCTGCGCTGGTGCCAGGGTTGTCACTCATAGCTCCGGAAACCCTGGCACCAACGGATTCGGCAGCGACCGAATCCGTGAGCACCTGCATCAAAGCAGGCTGCCGGCGTTCTTATCGGATTGTGTATGAACGCCGGCTGTCTTATTTATCTGCCAGTTTCGCGATTATCTCATCATCGATCTTGAATCCGCGGGCTTCATCCGGGAACGCCCCCGATTTGACTTCCCCGTCATAAGCCTTGAAACCATTTACCATGATTTCTCCCAGATCAGCGTACCTTTTCACGAACTTAGGCACGTAATCACTGAAAACTCCCATCATGTCCTGCCATACCAGCACCTGTCCGTCGCAGCCGTCCCCTGCGCCGATACCGATAGTCGGAATCATCAGCTTCTCACTGATAAGAGCTGCCAGCTTGGAAGGCACGCATTCCAGCACTACCGCGAAAGCGCCTGCTTCCTGTATATCATAAGCATCCTGCAGAATTTTTGCAGCTGCCTCCTCCGTTTTTCCCTGAACCTTGAAGCCTCCAAAAGCGTTGACTGACTGCGGTGTCATGCCGATGTGGGCAACTACCGGAATACCTGCATCCACGATAGCACGGATGTGTTCCTTTACAGCAGCTCCTCCCTCCAGCTTGACTGCGTTGCAGCCTGTCTCCTTCATTATCCTGCCGGCATTCACGACTGCATCGTAAACAGACGGCTGGTATGACATGAACGGCATATCCACTACTACAAAAGTGTTTTCTGTTCCTCTGCATACTGCTGCGCCGTGGTGAATCATATCGTCCACTGTGACCGCCAGCGTGTCAGGATATCCCAGCATGGTGTTCCCCAGAGAATCACCTACCAGAATCATGTTGATCTCTGCAGATTCCATCAGTTTGGCTGTAGAATAATCGTAGCATGTAAGCATCGAAATCTTCTCACCCGTTTCCTTCATTTTCAGTAAGCTTGCAACAGTGTTTTTCATTTTACTTGTCCTTTCTCAGCTGCTCTGACATCCCGGCATAATCTCTGTCCGGGTGCCTGCGCTGTGCCATTCGCACCAGTCTGCTGCTCAGCAGGCGGTACAGTTCTCTTTCTGAGTCGTCCTCGAGGCATTCGAGGTGTTTTTTCACGGTGGTGGTATCGTTTCTCTCAATGGGTCCGGTCAGGCTTGCTGTCGGTCCGGCTTCGACTATATGGGTCATATTGCCTGTCAGAATCGGTGCCAGCGCCATCAGTGCTTCGACTTCCGTGAAGCCGCAGCGCTCCATGAGCTCCAGACTCTGGTCTATCAGCCCGCATACAAGGTTGCTTGCTATTGCTGCGGCGCAGTGATAGGTCGTTTTGTTTCTCCCGTCGATGATGTGGACAGGGTTGCCCAGTCGTTCCAGGATTCCTCTTATCATGTAAAGGTTCCTGCGTCCGTCGGCGCTGTAAGTGCTGTCCGGATCTGCGGCGCTCCTGCCGCCTCCTTCGATGGTAAAAAAAACATCCGCAAGTTCTCTGTAAGCGTTGTATTTATCGCTCACGGCGAACAAGGGATGAACTGAATATCCATAAGCTCCTGCTTCTTCTATACCGTCAAATGCGTCTGCAGCTGTCATCGCACCGCTGCAGTGACATATTATTTTGTCCTTGATTTCGTATCTGCGGATCTGCTGCCAGACCTGGCTGATACTTCCGTCCGGAACAGTCAGGAAGATCACATCGCACTCTTTAACTAAAGCTTCCATATCATCAAATGCTTCTGTTGCTGTGAAACGTGCCGCATCCTGTGCGGAACCTGCGCTTCGGCTGTAATAGCCCTTTACCTTGAGACCGCCTTCAGAAAAATATTTTCCCAGGCTTGTTCCCACTTTTCCTGCTCCAATAAATCCTGTTTTCAGTTGAACCCCTCCTCTCATATGTCAGCAGACCTGCCCGCCGCTGCGGACTGCCTGTGCGGGATGCCGCAGAATCTTATGTCAGACTCAGGCTTCTGCACCCGTACGCTTAATGAGCGAGGCGATATTCTCTCGTCTTGTTCCTTTTGGGATAAAAGCGATGAAATTGAAAGGATCAGTATGTCGTTTGTGTATGTGCACTGCACTCTGGTATAGTTTCAAGTCAAATGAGCTTCTCGAATACCACCCATCCGCTGTCAATAATAGCACAATTCATTCGGGAATTAAAGTAGAAAACATAAAATTATCTTATGATATCTTATCGGGCAGAACCAGAATCCGATTCTGGGCTGTTCAGAATTTCTACAGCTCTCTCACCCCATCCTTTTGATGGTGAACCTGCTGCGTTCAAACTCGATCAGACCTTCCTCCGCCATCTTTGCCAGCTCCCTGCTCATCGCCGATCTGTCAACACACAGATATTCCGCCATCCTCACACGTCCCATCGGCATAACGAAAGTCTGCGAACCGGCTGCAGCCGCATACTGGGAAAGCAGCGTCAGAATCTTCTCCCGCATATGCATTTTTGACATCACATCGATTTTCTTGATGAACTCGAGATTCTTGGCGGCGATCATCTTTACCATATTTTCTATCAGCCGGTGATGAAAAGCGCACATCATATCGCAGGTGTGCATCACTCTGCCGAAATCCATGAAAAGCACCTGGCAGTCGGACACAGCCTGATACCCAATAGTATAATTTTCCTCCCTGGCGCATGCGAAGGTTTCTCCCATCAGATCCCCCGGCTCCAGCATGCAGAGCAGCGACCTGCTTCCCCACATATCCTCCGTCACCATATGCACACTTCCCCGCTGCAGCACTCCCATCAGCATTGGAGAATCCTCTGATGACAGCACGAAATCACCCTTTGTGAACTCCTTTGTGTAGGCATTGATGCACTTGAGCATAGCCTCTCTGTTTTCCTGAGCTATATTATCGAATATGTTCATAACAAGTACCTCCTCCCGGAAATTGTACTAAAATTTTCCATTTGGCTGTGCTTTTGGGTTCCTGCCTCCCCGGGAATTTACGAAATCAGCAGATTCAGGCCACCATTTCGTAAAAAAGAACTTGATAATGGAAATATTTAGCATTAATGTGTGTTATTTAGCTCCCTTATATTTGCATTATTGGTAATAAATACAATGCGCGTTACGAAAAGGGCATTTCTTCAGGCCTGTTTCGTAACAGACACCTTCAAATTTCTGGAAATCAGCTTGAATTGTTACGAAACAGCCTCCAAAAAAGCCTGATTTCGTAAATTCTCGGGAAATCAGTGTAATAAAACGAAATCCGGCTTTTTATATAATATAAAATTCCCGTTGCCGTTGCAACATACTTTGGTCAAAAGTGCAGGTATGATTGAGAAAAGAACGTGATTTTACACATGGAGGCGATAGACATGAACAGAGAAATGTACAAAAAAGACAGACAGCTGTCTGCCGAAAAAACTTCTGAAATCTTCACTGCCGGTCATCACGGCATCCTGTCGGTAAACGGCGATGACGGCTACCCTTACGGAGTACCTGTAAACTACGTGTATCTTGATGATCACATCTACATCCACTCCGCCAAGTACGGCTACAAAATCGATGCACTGCAGCGCAATGACAAGGTCTGCTTCACTGCGATACTGGATTCGGAGATCCTGCCGTCAAAATTCACCGCTGCTTTCGAGAGCGTGATTGCATTCGGCAAGGCTTCCTTTGTTGAGGATGAGGCTGAGAAGAAAAAGGCACTCGATACATTTATCGATCGTTTTTCACCTGATTTCAGGGAAGGCGGTCAGAAATTCATAGCAGCTACCATCAGCAAAACTGCTATAATCAGAATCGATGTTGAATCCATCACAGGCAAGGGCTACAAGGATGGAGCCTGGAAATAGCACCCGATTGATTTCATTTTCAGGGATTCTGGGAATAGCAGTCGAATGCGGCGAAAGCATTATTAAAGGTAACATTTCATTTATTTCAATGAAATGTTACCTTTTTTTCGAGGATTGCGGACTTCAATTCAGACCATTTCGTGATCAGATTATTCACCTTTTTCCTTGTCCTCGTACATTTTATATAATCTTGCATACAGTCCACCGCGGGCCATCAGCTCCTCGTGACTGCCTTTCTCGGCAATACCGTCTTCTGTCAGAACTACGATAGTTTCAGCATTTCTGATGGTAGTCAGCCTGTGAGCAATGGTGAGGGTGGTTCTGCCTGCAGTGAGCCTCTCCAGAGATTCCTGCACGATGTGTTCACTTTCGTTGTCAAGAGCCGAAGTTGCTTCATCGAGAATAAGTATCGGCGGATTCTTGAGGAAAACCCTGGCTATTGATATCCTCTGCTTCTGGCCTCCGCTGAGGCGCACGCCCCGCTCGCCCACAAAGGTCTTATAGCCCTCCGGCAGCTGGCTGATGAACTCATGAGCACCTGCAAGCTTCGCAGCCGCAACGATTTCCTCCTTCGTCGCACCCGGTCTGCCGTACTCGATATTGTCATAGACACTTCCCGAGAACAGATACACATCCTGCTGCACCATACCTATCTGATTCCTCAGAGATTCGCTGGTTACCGTCCTGATATCAGTACCATCAATGAGAATACGCCCCGAATCCGGATCATAAAATCTCGGTATCAGATTGCACAGCGTCGTTTTGCCCGCTCCGCTCGGGCCCACAAAAGCAATGTTTTCGCCGGCTCTGATATCAAGATCGAAATCTCTCAGCACAGGCGGCTCATCATCAGAATAACCGAAAGTCACATTTTCAAAAACAATATTTCCTTTCACATCAGTCATCTCAGGAGCTCCCGGCATGTCCCTGATCTCCGCGTCAACATCCATTACCTCGATGAAACGCTCGATACCCGTCAGCCCCCGCTGGAACTGCTCGGTAAACTCGACCACCCTTCTGATAGCCGCAATCAGCACTACAACATACATCAGATATGTGGCAAAATCGCCGGCAGAAATGAGACCCTTCATCATAAAAACCGCTCCGGCAACCGTCGCCGTCAGATACATTATTCCGTCAAACAGACGCGTCACACTCTGGAAATTAGCCATGACCTTGTAGGTCTCCTTTTTGGTGTCAAGGAATTTGCGGTTGCCCTTCTCGAATTTACGGCTTTCCACTTCCTCATTGGCAAAGGATTTCACCACGTTGACGCCAAGGAGGCTGTCCTCGACGCTGGCATTGATCTCACCCAGCTGGTTTCGCTGTTTTTTGAAAGCTGTACGCATGCGGTTGTTGATACGCATTGAGAAGTAGAGCATGATCGGTATTATAGCGAAAATGATTATGCTGAGGGGAACATTGACAGTGCAGAGAATGCAGAAGGATACTCCGATCTTCAGTGCCGCTATGTAAAATTCCTCCGGGCAGTGATGAGCAAACTCGGTGATATCGAACAGGTCGCTGGTCATTCTTGCCATCAGCTGTCCTATCTTGGTGTTGGTGTAGTACGAATAGGAAAGCTCCTGCAGATGCCTGAAAAGATCGGTCCTCATATCCGTCTCGATTTTCGCACCCATTATGTGACCGACTCTGGACATATAATAGCTGGCGAAAAGATCTATTATCCTCAGCACCAGATAGAGAACTCCGATGGATATTATCAGTTTCCAGGTCAGCAGAGCCACATCTGTCGCCGCTGCATCTGTCAGATATCCGATGATGATAGGCAGCACGATATCACATACCGTTGTCAGCGTTGCACAGAACAGATCAAGCACCAGCACTGTTCTGTATTTTCTGAAATAGGGAACAAACCGCTTTATCAGATATGACGTTTTCTTTGTATTCACATTATTGTTTTCACTCATTTTTCATATCACCTCACCCGATATAATACCACAGACCCAGCAAAAATTGAAGTTTCAATGTTTCACCATGTTTCCCCGCATAATCCCGATGGTGCAGGAATATATTTAGTACAAAACCCGCTATGCCCTTTTGTATGTCTCATGCCAGCGGTGCATACAGCAGCAGAAAAATATACTTTTGTGAATACAAGGAGGTCCTTTAAATGACAACATCGCCTTATGACAATATGCCGGTTACCAATGCGAACACCGGAAAAATGCAGAATAATGCCGTACCTGCTCCCGATACGGAAAACGCTCCGAAGTACGTGGATGTGGACATCCAGGAAGCATCCCCGGAAGAGCTGGGAATTCCGGCTGCAGAAGCCCATGAAGCTTCCATCTCCCCGGAGGTTCCGAAAACACCGGCTGAACCGGTAAAAAACAAACAGCCTGATGTGAAACCGTATAAGCGGCCAGAGGTTCCTGCACCTGAAATACGAACAGACGCCGGCCGCGAAACCCAGCCTAAACCTGTCCACCGTTCACGTACCAGAACCACCCCGATGCCTCAGCCGCCCCAGTACATAAACCTGAGCATAAAAAACCGACGCGTAAAAAGCGAATACATCCTGCCTTTTGAAGAATCACTGCTGGTTCCGGACACCATGCCGGATATGTCAGAAATCCTTTTCGCAGAAGCCAGTGTATACACATCAAAACCTGCCGGCAGCAGATATGAGTCAAATGATTTCATATCAGGTGATATCACATATTACACAGTGTACCGTCCGGACGCAGGTGATAACTGCCCTGTTGATGTAATCAGGTCATCCATCCCGTTCAAAACAGATAAATGCTGGGGAAGCAGCCGTGACAGCACCTTCAGAGCATCCGCATCCATCAGGGCTGTGAAAGCGGAGAAAGTCAATGAGCGAAAATTCATCGCCCGGGGAGAACTGATCTTTCGCGTCACCGAAATATCACAGCAGGAGCTTCCGGTCTTCAGAGAATCCGCAGACCCGGAGCTTGTCTGTCGCCACGACTCGGTAAAAGCAGCGGATCTGACCTTTGAAGCCGAAGAGACAACCGACATCTCTCAGGAAATCAATATTAAAGAAGGCGATCCCGAGCCGGTAAAGATCCTCAAGGAATCCATCAGAATCATTGAGAACCACAAACAGATCACATCCGGCAAACTGGTCATCAATGCAGTCATCAGCTCCAATATCCTTTATCTGGGAGACAGTGACGGCGAACAGAAGCTGTGCCGGCTCGAAAACAGAACCGACTTCACTCAGTTCATTCCCGTTAAGGGCGACCTGGATGTCAGCATGATTTCTGCCGACTTCACCGGAAGCGAACTTAAAATGAACATCTCAGGAAGTGATGAATTCCAGCTGCAGGGTCAGGTGAAAACCATTATCTGCGGGTACTCCGATACCGAACTTCCCATGGTCTGCGACGCTTATCACAAAAGCCGGGATATCGGTTTCGATCTTGCATCCCAGCCTGTCACAGCCGTCACAGGAACTGTATGTGGAGAAATATCAGCAAGAGAAGTCATAAATATCGATGATTCCTTCAGCAGACCGGAACAGCTTGTATGCGGATCCTGCAGCATTTCAAAGATCAGCGGTCGTCTGGAAAACGGCAGAATAGTTATTGAAGGCAGCGTTCCTGTAACCATCCTCGCCCTTGACGAAAACAACGTTCCTTTTGCAGTACAAAGTGCTGTACCTCTGAGGGGGTCTCTGGAAATGCCTGCTTCCGGCGATGATTCCACCATTGAAGTCAATGCCCAGGTCAAGGAATTCTGGTACGACGAAATCAACAGCCGTCAGCTCGAGGTCAATATCAGCACAGCTATCAGCGTATGGATATGCCGCACAGCCACCTTCTCATCTGTTTCGGACATCTGCTTCAGAGAATCGGATGAACCCGCCGCCACTGCACCAATTGCAGTATACGTTACCGGTAGCAGAGACACCCTGTGGGATATCGCCAAACGTTACAAGTGCGACGCTGACGCTATTGCCTCCAGAAACCATCTGGATCCGTCGAAACCACTTGCCGAGGGAACAAAACTGCTGATAATGAGATAGCATATCCGCGCCGGCGGTACTGCCGGCAATGTGAGCTTTGCAGAAATACTGTAAACATCTGAAATCATATTTCCGGATTAAAAAATCATTTAAACATGTATAAAAATCTTCCTCTATGTAAAAACTTGGATTATCAGACAAGAATACATAGGAGGAAGAAAATGAGAAAGTTATCGGACGAAAAAAAATGCGTCATATGTCTGACGCTTGTGATCATAATGGGATTTCTTCTGTTCTTTACATATGCCGGGGCTGCGGAAAATGAACACGACGGCATTATCAGGCTCCATGTGATCGCCAACAGTGATACCGCCGGTGATCAGGCTCTGAAACTCAAAGTCAGAGATGCAGTCATCGAGTATATGGGAGATCAGAAGGATCTTGATTCTATCGAGGACACAAGAGATTTTCTGGAAAACAGCAGGCCGCAGATCCGTAAAATAGCTGACGGCATTATCGCATCAGAAGGGTATGATTACTCATCTGATGTGTCCATGGGGGTCAGGTATATTCCCGAAAAAACCTACGGTGATATAACCTTCCCGGCCGGAAACTATGAAGCCCTCAATATCACGTTGGGCGAGGGAAGCGGAGAAAACTGGTGGTGCGTGCTGTTCCCGCCTCTGTGCCTTCTCGATGAAGGAACCGAATCTGCTGATGAGCTTTCTGATGAAGCATCGGAGCTTGCCGAAAATCAGCGTCTGATGCTCAGGTGGAAAACTCTCGAACTTCTCAGCGGAGATAACTGATCCTTTAAGCTGTTATCAGTTAAACGACAACTCAGACTGTCAAAGGTCACTGGACTGTTCCCTGTCAGTAAGGCAGGGAACAGTTCTATCTGCTGAAATGTCCGAACAGATCAAAAATCAGCCTCATAGCTGCCCATGAGGTGATGTTGTTGACATCAAGATCCGGTGCAACCTCAACGATATCCATCGCTTTTAACGGCAGCTCATCCAGCATCATCTGAAACAGCTGAACAAGCTGGATCATCGTCAGTCCACCCGGCTGCGGTGTTCCTGTTCCCGGTGCGAATGCCGGATCAAGCACATCGATATCGACAGTGAGATAAACTGCATCATAATCTTTGAATTTTTCCTTGAGCTTACTGAAGACAGCATCCACTCCGGCTTTATGAACTTCCTTGGCTTTTACCACAGTAATGCCCGGGTTAGCTGCGATGGTTTCCAGTTCAATCTCCTCCGCAACACGAATGCCGACGAAAAACAGATCTTCTCCTGAAATCACATTTTCCAGGCTTCGCGCTTCTGTACATGCATGGGACCATTTATGACCATCGTACTCATCACACAGATCATAATGAGCATCAAAATGGATAATGCCGATCTTTGCGTTTTCTTTTGTTTCCTTCTGATACTTTCCAAAGGCCTGATGCAGAGGGATGGTCACCGAATGATCTCCTCCCAGAAACAGGCAGAAATTTCCGGTCTTCATCAGCTTATAAGCCTCATCCTCCACCGTCCCATAGTACCTTTCCCAGTTAAGGTCTACCGGGATATCACCTGTGTCATATAGCACACCTTTTTTTATGACGATATCATCCTCTGTCACATCGGACATGTCCACCGATAAGCTTCTCATGGTTTCAGGACCCTTTGCCGCACCTTTTCCAAGGCTCACCGCATTGTCAAACGGAACCCCCATAATACAGACTTTCGCGTCTTCTTTTGTTTCCGCTCCCCATCTGAGCCATGAATCATTAAGCAGCTTCGAATTTTCCAGCATAGCAGATCAACTCCTTTTCATATTTAACTGTTGATGTAAACTTAAAAACAGCATATACTATGGAGTAACTCTATAGTCAAGCAGATTACCGCCCATTTTGCAGAAAGGAATTCAAAATGAATTATAAAAAAACAGCTACATACAGTACCGGCGAATTTGCTGCGCATTTCGGTATAAAAAAGGACACGCTCTTTTATTATGATAAAATCGGACTTTTCTCTCCGGCCGGTGTCAGGGATAACGGTTACCGTTATTACACCTCGGCTCAGATCGAACCGTTCCGTACGCTTCTATCACTTCGTGAACTTAACGTTCCCATTAAAACCCTGCAGGATTATTTCCGGAAGCCATCACCTGAGAAGCTCGCTGAAATATCTGCCCGTCAATTAGAAAAAATCGAAACAGAAATGGCAAAACTGGTTCAGATACGTGAACATCTGACGCAGATTTCATCTTCCCTGCAGGAAGCCCGCAATTCCGAATCCGGTAAAGTGCAGATAAAACAGTTTCCTCCTGTATACCTGATTCACAGCGAACAGCTTGATGGCTCTCTTGAAACCTCCGAGCTGCAGTGGTCCCAGGTTCAGGATGATTTTATTCTCAAGGCTGACCTGTCGGGAATCACAAATATCGGGTCAATTATCTCACAGGATGACATCAACAGCGGCAATTTTGACCGTATCACGTGCCTTTTCGCAGAAAGCCCTGTGCCGACAGAGCATCTGCGGGAAGCCGGCAGATATGCGGTATACTATCATAAAGGGCCTTACAGCACTGTGAAATCCGCTTACAGAGATATTCTGACTCAAATAGAGCTGCTGGGATATTCTGCTGAAGGAGATGCTTACGAAGTGTATCTGATAGCAGAGACGGCTGCTGAAACGCCTGAAGATTATGTGACAAAAATCATGATAAAAATTGAAGCTCTTTCAATATAACAGCAGCATTTCTCATTCCTGAAATGCTGCTGACATAGTTCATATGCTATTTTAGTGTTGATGTCGCCACCACGTCGGCACCTGTACCGCAAAGGTCTTTTATCAGAACATCTCCGCTTCTGATCGGCAGCTTCGGATGATTTCTGTAGATTTCAGCCGCACATTTTTTGAGCATGTCTTTCGGCACGGGTCTGTCGGTTTTAACACTGACGGGTCTGCCTCCTCCCTCGGGGCGCATCAGCACTGTCAGAACCCTTACCGGCTCTGTGATTTCCTTTCTGGCATAATCGATGCCTTTACTGCAGAAATTCCCGGTTATCTCCAGAGCCTCTCCCTGACCTGAAACCTTGAGAAGGCATCCTCTGGGGCAGCTTATGCATATCAGTTCATTTCTTGTGTCAGCCATCAGTTGGCACCTCCTTCCAGTGATACGACGATATCTGCTCCGTCTGCTGCTCCGATTTCCGATGCAGGAATATCAAGGCGTATCATCTCGCCCGGGGTTACGGCTACGAGTTTTTTTGTAAAGATAACGGTGCCGTTCTGCTCGGCTTTTACTGTTACGTCTCTGTATTTATCGCGTGGTCTGAACATTATTGCAACCTTATCTGTGCGAATATTTCTGTTTATCAGCTG
>JALEQY010000082.1 GCA_022763735.1 Clostridiales bacterium | reverse complement strand
CCGGTCCACGATCTATAATATCGCCTAAAATATAGAGTTCATCTTCCGGTCTCAGTTTCATTTTCTTGATGAGATCCTTTAATTGCTCACACTTTCCATGTACATCACCAATCACATATATCACTCATTACCTCCTGTTTTTTTAAACCTTGCTGAAATCTCCACATGTGATGCTTAATCAGATTGATATTTCCTTATATAGAAACCAAGAGGCTGTTACACTGATCAATCAGTGTAACAGCCGACTTTCATTTTAATTTTATTATCTTTTACTGCTTTGCCGACTTTCTCTTCTTCAGCTCCTGCTTCACGCCATCAACGTAAACCGTTCCGTCTTCTTTTATTACAACCTCATGCTTCTTCTTATCGATTGCATTCACAAGGAAGAACACAACTGCGCTCACAAGGATTCCGAACATAATAGGTGTTGTTGCTGTGAGACCGTCTTTGATAAGAAATGCCAGCACTGTTACGAAGCTGCATAACAGTGACAGCAGTCCCGCCTTTGCACTTACCTTTTTCATGATGAAAGCAAATACCAGCGGAATGAAAATACATCCGGAAATGAAGGCGTATGCCACATCCAGTGCAACCAGTACACTCTGAATCCAGAGGGCACATACGATTGCCAGACATCCTACTATTATCGCAATGATTCTCGTAATTGTGATACCCTGCTTTTCGGACAGGTCAGGCTTGGATGCACATACCAGATCGTTATATGCCACTGTGGCAGTTCCCATGATCTCACTTGATGCTGTGGACATTACAGCTGCCAGAGCTGCTGCCAGCAGAACTCCTCTTACTCCTGTCGGTGTGAAGGTTGTTGTTGCTGTTGCAAAGGCAAGATCCGGATTTTCCATGTCAGGCATTGCCACAACCAGGCAAAGTCCGATTATTATGATTGCAACAGTGTAGAGGAAAATGTATCCTGCCGCCATGGCTGTACCTCTGCGGGCTGTTTTGGGATCCTTGGCGGTGAAGGCTCTCTGCCAGATGTCCTGACCTCCCAGGAATCCCGGCAGGTACAGAAGAACGTAAGCAAAGATTTTGGCAAATCCTATTTCTGTCAGATCCCAGTGTGTTGCCGGTACCGCTTCAACCAGAGCACCAATTCCACCTACTCCGTGAATTGCCATAACCGGACAGAGAATGCATACTCCCAGGGTCATGATAACAAACTGAACAATATCAGTGTAGGTTACCGCCCACATTCCGCCGATTACAACATATGTAAGAACTACGACACCGCCAATCAGCATTGATATCTGGGTGGACCATCCGAACATAACGTTTACGATTGTACCAACCGCAACAACCTGAACTACTCCAACCATGAACATGTATACCATCATGACTACTGCACTGAGCACTCTGGCCTGAGGTCCATAGAACACTCCGAAGCCTTCGCAGGCGCTGAGTATTCTCATGTTAGAAAGCTTGGTTCTGAGAAACAGACTCAGCAGAAAAATACTGAAGGCTGCTACGCCGCCGAGCCAGATGGCTCCCACGCCATAGTTGTATGCAAGTGTAGTTCCGCCCATTGTAAGGGCTCCCCCGAGAACACACGCAGCCATGGCCGCTGTAAATCTCCATATCCCGATATTTCTTCCGGCTACCATAAAGTCTTCTGTGGTCTTGGTTCTCTTGGCTGTCCATATTCCCACTCCAACGAGCATAATCATGTAGCCTATTACTATTACAATGTCTATAGTTGTAAACTGTGTCATTTTTCCTCCTGCTATTCCTGAAGAGCCTTCTCTATTCGATCAAAGGCCTCCTCCAGTTCCTCAATCCCCACGGTACATGCTATACGTACATACCCTTCCCCGCATTCTCCGAATGCATTTCCCGGGAGAGTGTTGACATGTGCCTTCATAAGGAACATTTCTGCTGCTTCCGTACTGGAAAGTCCCGTCTCCTTGATGTTAATGAAGAGATAGAAGCTTCCCTTAGGCGGGTTAATTACGCTTATCTTTGGAATCTTCGTAATTCTGTCCGCCGCATAGAACATTCGCCTTCGGTATTCCTCCACCATTGGCGGCTGTACTTTATCTCTGTAGCGAAGCGCGTATATTGCCGCTCTCTGAGATATGGACGGTGCTGTGAACACCACGTTTTCGTTAATCTGCTGAATAATTCTGATAATGTAATCTGGTGCTATGATGTTTCCTATTCTCCATCCGGTCATGGTGAAATTCTTCGAAAATGAATTGAGCGTTATGGTCCTCTCCTTCATTCCCGGCAGTGATGCGATTGGAACGAACGGATTCTGATAGCTGAAGGCTGTATAAATATCATCTGCAATCACAATGAGATCATGCTTCACTGCAATCTCTGCAATTTTTTTCATGGATTCCATTGTCAGGCAGTTGCCTGTAGGATTGCTTGGAGTATTGATAAGCAAAGCCTTTGTGCGTTCGTTTATCATGCTTTCCAGACGGTCGGTGTTGATCTGGAAATCCTCCTCCTCATAGGTTGGCATCTCTACAGGTATACCCCTTGCCAGCTCAACCTGCTGAGGATAAGGAGTGAAGTACGGTGCCTGAACAAGTACCTCATCACCGTCGTCCAGAATTGCCTCCATAACCAGATACATGCCGTGGCATGCCGACGTTGTGATGTACACCTCTTCATCAGCGACCTCCATACCGTATTCCTCTTTGTAGAATTTTATTATTTCCTGTCTGAGCTCTGGGTCTCCCTGAAAATCCGTGTATTTCGTATGTCCTGCCTTTGCATCTGCAAAGGCCTTGTCGATTATCAGGGAATCTGTGATAAGATCAGGATCCCCAAGGCTCAGGTCAATTACATCGTCAAAAGCCTTCGCCAGAACGTCCGACTGACCCATTGCGGTGCTCTGATCCTTCCAGTATCTTTTCGCTATAAACTTATGTTTCATGATAACCTCCCAATCTTAACGTACGGATCCTGAATTCTTCATTTCCGCAATCTGCTCAGATCCGTATCCCATTGATTTAAGGATTTCATCCGTATCTCTTCCTATCTCACCTGTAGGCTCGTATGCCCTTCTGCCGTACTCGCTGAAATGAATAGGCGGAGCAGGCATCATGACAGTAGTGTGCTTCTCATCTGGGTATTCCACCGGAACCACATAGCCGTTTTCGATTGCCTGAGGATCACTGCTGACCTCGTGCTGCTGCTTCAGAATCTCACAGGCACAGTTGTTTGAGCTAAGGTAGTCTCTCCATTCCTGAGCTGTTTTTGTCAGGAAAATCTCATTGCATCGTTTAATTACGATTTCTATTGTGTTCTTTTCCTGCATGACTGCTATGCTCTCATAATCGGGATCATTCGCATACTCAGGAATTCCCAGAAGACCGTACCACTTTTCTCTGTCCATTTCGTATTCGTTGCAGTAAACGCCAATCCATCTGCCGTCACTGCATTTGTATGTCTGGTTAAATGGATCTGTCGGCCTGAGAGGGTGCGGATTCATGTGCTTGTGCTCAAACTGGGTCTGCACTATTCCTATGGCATTGCACCATATTCCACTGGCAAAGAGGGATGTATCCACCTTGGTGCCCTTGCCTGTCTGCTGTCTGGCGTAGAGGGCCATCAGTATTCCCGACAGGAATGTGGAGCTTGTTACCATATCTCCAAAGGCATATGTCGGCAGGAACGGGAATGAACCCTCCGTCTGCCAGTCCCCCAGAGGACCTGACCTCAGCCAGAATGCGCTGATGTCGAAGCCCGGGTCATTTGCTGAAGGACCCTTGTCGCCGTAGCCCTTAAAGTGGGCATAGATAAGCCTTGGATTCACTTCGCAGAGGGATTCGTAATCAAGCCCGCTGCGCTGAAGTGATTTCTCTCTGACGTTTGTGATAAACACATCACTGTCCCGGATAAGATCCAGAAGAACCTTCTTACCCTCATCGGTTTTGATGTTAACTGATATGAATTTCTTGTTGCTGTTGTGTATTGTGAACAGCGGATTACAGTCATCCTCGTATGGAGTGAACTCATGGGTTCCCGAAAGTCTCATCACGTCTCCTGAGACTGTTTCCACCTTGATGACCTCAGCCCCGTAGGCACAGAGCATTCTTGCCGTTGTGGGAGCCGCCACAACTGTGGCCATTTCCACAACCTTCACGCCTTCAAGGGGCAGCTTAACCGGTGTCTTCTGATTATCCATTGTTTCTCGCTGCCTCCACTCCCTTGTTGAACGCTTCAGTATTCTTCGGGTTGTTTCTTCCCTTCTTGTCAAAATAGTGGTTCATTCCGGCTCTTACCTCATCCACATCATAAAGCTCAGATGCCTCTGCCAGTGCTCCCAGCATTATGAGGTTTGTTCCGCGAGGGTTGCCGATTTCCGCAGCAAGTTCAGTTGCAGGAATTCCTACCACCCTTATGTCATCTCTGTACTTCCTGTCTTCGCTTACCAGGCTGCTGTTAACCAGCAGAATTCCATCAGGCTTGAGCCTGTCTTCAAAGGTGTCAATTGCCGACTCACTCATCGTCAGCAGGATGTCAGGCTCGAGGCAGTACGGGCTCTGCAGCTCTCCGTCGCTTATCTTCAGCTCACAGTTTGCCGCTCCTCCTCTCATTTCGAAGCCGTATGACGGATACCAGGAAACGTTTTTTCCTTCCTCCATGGCTATATCAGCAAGTACTGTTCCTGCCACGAGAACTCCCTGGCCGCCTACTCCTGAGCAGATAATTTCTATCATTATTCTTCACCTCCCCTGTCGACAAACTCTCCAAGAGGCAGATATCTGCTCTGGGTGTTCCTGATGAATTCGCAGGCATCCGCCTCGGACATCTTCCAGTTTGTCGGACACATGCTGAGAATATCTATCAGGCAGAAGCCTTCGCCGTTCATCTGCTTCGTGAGGGCCTTCTTTATTGCCTTCTTTGTCTTTTCGATGTTTGCAGGTGTATTCACAGCACAGCGAGCCAGATAAGCCATATCCGTCTGACCGAGAATTTTCGCTATATCAACCATGCTTCCATCCTTTTTCTCGTCTCTTCCAAAAGGCGTAGTCGATGTCTTCATTCCCGGCAGGGATGTAGGTGACATCTGTCCTCCTGTCATGCCGAATACACTGTTGTTTATTACTATTGCCAGAATATTGTCATTTCTTATTGCGCTGTACAGTGTTGATTCAATTCCTATGCTGTATGCGGAACCGTCTCCCGGACGGGCAATAACCAGCGCATCCGGTCTTGCATTCTTGATTCCCGCTGCAACAGGAATTGTTCTGCCGTGGGCACTCATTACTGTGTTGTATTTCAACGCAAACTGACCGAACTGTCCACAGGCAACGTCGTCCACTGTAATTATCCGGTCACTGACTCCAAGCTCACTTACCGCTTCTGCAATCACGCGGCACACTATACCATGTCCACAGCCCGGACACCAGGATGCCTGCTGCGTCATATCTATGTCTTTTGGTAATCTGTATTCCAATTCAGGCACCTCCTTAATACCTCTTCAGCATTTCTTTGGCTATTTCAACTATCTTGAACTCGCTGGTGTTGTCCCAGTACTCCCCGTAGAATTCCACAGGGTGTCTGTTTTCATCAGCCAGTATTACGTCATCCTTCATCTGTCCCAGGATGTTTCTCTCCACGTCCAGAATACCCTTTACCTGAGGGCCCAGTCCGTCAAATGCCTTCTTAGGGAAAGGCCACAGGGTGATCGGTCTTATCATTCCCAGCTTTATGCCTTCCTTTCTCGCTCTGGCTATTGCTGACTTTGCAACTCGCGCACTGGTTCCGTAGGCTACGATCACAATCTCTGCATCCTCAGTTTCAACCTCTTCCCAGCGCTGCTCCTCTGCTTCCATCCGGCCGTACTTGTCAAGAATATATGCCGGATATTTGTGTCCGCCGTCTTCCCAGTCCCAGTACCTGTTCCATATTGCTCTCTGAGGCTCGTCCTCTTTGCGAGGTCTTATGTACCAGTCGTACTTCTCCATGTCATGTTCTTTCATCTCAGGCAGCTCCACAGGCTCCATCATCTGTCCCAGCGCCGCATCTGTAGCGATAATAACCGGATGACGGTATTTCTCTGCCAGATCAAAGGCACCGTATGCCAGATCTACACTTTCCTGAACGCTGCATGGAGCCAGCACTATTGTTCTGTAATCTCCATGGCCGCCGCCTCTTGTCAGCTGCCAGTAGTCGCCCTGTCCCATGAAGATGTCTCCCAGGGCACAGCCGATACGCTGCACGTCAACGATTACAGCCGGCAGGTCGCTTCCGCAGAGATATGAGATACCTTCCTGCTTAAGCGAAAAACCCGGACCTGACGTTGTTGTCAGGGCTCTTGCTCCTGCGGCAGCTGCTCCAAACAGCATGTTCACACCGCAGAGCTCCGACTCTGTCTGGACGCATTTGCCTCCAACCTCATCCATTCTCCAGCTCAGGTATTCCAGAATATCTGTCTGTGGTGTAATCGGATATCCGCTAAAAAATCTGCATCCGGCACGGAGACATGATTCTGCCAGTGCCTGATTGCCTTTCATCAGTACTTTTGCCATGTTTCCCCTCCTTAGCTTTCTTCTATCTCGATGCAGTAGTCAGGGCACATCCTGAAACATGCACCACAGCCTATGCATTCCTTAGTATCATCAATCTGTACAATAGGGAACCCCTTGGCTCCTATTTCATCCGACGGAACAAGCACGCCCTTCGGACAGACACTAACGCACAGATAACAGCCTTTGCATCTGCTGAAATCAAGTTTTACGTTTTGCATTATATCCTTCCTTTCTTCATATATATGTTCTAGTGTATCTGGAATTATTTTGTGTATATTAAACAAATTGCCACGGAAATAATTATACTATTGTATGTATTTTCACTCAAGCATATTTATTACTTTTTTTGTAAATAATTATTTTATACCAGTTCCGGAATTCGCGTTAAACATAAAAAAGATGTCCGAAGCCATCTTAAGTCTGGAAATCACTTTCTGATTCAGTTTCTCATGCAAAGATCTTATCTATAAGGCTCACATCTGCCGGCAGCCAGTCAACACTGTCCAGCTCCTCTTCTGCAAGCCATTTCGCATCCTCATGTTCCTTAAGGATAATCTCCTCTGACAAGAGTTCACATATAAAGCAGTGCATGGTCAGGTGGAACCTGGGATAGTCATATTCAACCGTTTCAAGGAGCCTTCCAACCTTGATATCGACATCAAGTTCCTCCCTTATTTCCCTAACTAGAGCCTCCTCAGATGACTCGCCCAGCTCAATCTTTCCGCCAGGAAATTCCCATCCATCCTTAAACTCGCCATATCCCCGCTGCGTTGCAAAAACCTTTTTCTCCTTAACGATAATTGCTGCAACAACTTCTATTTTCTTCATTTACTCTGCCTCTGTACATAAGAATTACTGATACAGCCTCATCTAAATCTCTTCAAGACCAAGGCTTTTTAAATACTGATAAGTTCCTTCATAATATTCTGGAAGACGTGTGCTATCCTCCCAGAAGCCACTTCGATTCTTACGACCATTTCCTTCCGGAACGCATATCACCATTCCTGCTCTAGCACGTGTAAGCAATACTCTGTATGCATTCAACATATACTTCATCAGATCCTGCTTGCTTTCACTTGTAGGTAACACCTCAATCCATTTCGTCTGTCTGTTGAATCGATAGAAGTGCCATTTGCCGTCCTCATATCTCATGTCAGCATCCCAAAGCAAACATGTGTAATCCAATTCCAATCCTTGAACCTGAATTTCTGTTGCCGCATCCTCCAGGTAGTTCGAAGATCTTGTATCCACTTTATCTTCAAGAAACCAGTGAACTGCATTAGCATCTCCACTTTCCAGAACATGAATTCCAAGAGGCTTGTATCTCGCTGACTCTTTTGTTATTAATACTCCTGTTCTCTCAGTTCCCCTGACTTTTTCATGCAGCCATCGCTTTGCCTTTTCGATATCTCTCGTCAAAACAATCGGATACTTGTCTTTTATATCTCTATATATTGAAGGGGCTCTATCATCCAGATCAAGCATAGCGTGAACAAAGGCAGATAGTTTCTCTGCTCTATATGATCTCAATGAAACACCTAAATGTAAACTGTCTGCATAAGTTACATTACTGTTCTGTTCTAAAAGCTCATTAACTTTCCCTTCTGCATATTCAGGGTCAGTTAAATGTGGCGAAATATAGACTTTCCAGTGTGTAAACTGTTCATTCAATGCATTGATCCATTCTGATATTCCTGCCTCTCCCGTATTGATCTCCTGGCCGCCTCCAACCAGACAAACTATTGTCGCCCAGTCTTCTCTCTGATCCAAAGACCATATCAGAAACGCAGCTTCAGACATCGGAAAATTTGGAACCTTCAGTTTGTTGCCGTATGTTCCGCCTCGTTTTAGATAATCTGCCAGCCTCTTATGCGTCCAGGATCGTTGAGCCTCATCAAAAATTGCAACATGCTCTACCTCACCGAACCCAGCGTCTTTCATTTTTACAGCTTTTTCAGGATCAATTTCAAGAATTCCATTTTCAACAGGATTCTTGATCTTCGCCAGCATGTTATCTCTATATCGGTGAATAATCTGAATAAATTTTCCGACTTCTCTTCTGGAATCTGTAATTTTCTTTGATTCACCTCTTGCCCTGCACTTTTCGAAATTGTCTTTGGCAAGAGCTTCGTTAAGAACCGCAACCAGAGGCCCATTCCCGGACAGATATACTGCCTCTTCGTCAATTAGAGGCTTATCTGAGCCTTGATATGTCTGCCTTACAGCGACATCAAGTCCTACCAATGTTTTCCCCGCACCTGGAACACCCGTAACAAAGCATATACTTTTTTCCCTGTTATCCTTACTCTTTCTGATTACATCAAGTATGTAAGATATCGTGCAGTCTGTTGTAACCTCATCTGCTTCATGTCTTGTAATGTCTTCAACTGAATGACTTTCATACAGAGTCCTTGCAGCCTCTATTATCGTCGGTGTTGGTGCATATGGGCTAATGATCCAGTTTCTGTTAACCGGTTCTTCATCCGGAAACGTATCAAGAACATCTTTGATAAGGCGTGCTATTCCTTCTTCACCCGTTACAAGGGGGTTGACTACTCTATCGTCGTACAAAGATTTCTGAACGATTGACGATGAGCTCTTATATCTGGTTGCAATGAGAACAGGAACAATTACCTTATCTTCACTGTATTTATGAAAGTTTTTCAAATCCAGTGCATAATCGAGAACCTGATCAATATCATTTTCAAGTATTCTTGATTCGCCAACCTTAAATTCAAGGCAAAAGATAATTCCCTTGAGAAGTAGAACTACATCTATTCTTTTCCCCAAACGAGGAATATCATACTCAAATATAATACGCCCTCCAAATCCTTGCCATGTACGTAGAACCTTTTGCAGAACTTTTATTTCCTGTAACCAGGCTTCTCTTGTTGTTGTCAGAGCATCTCCATGATATCTTTCACATAATATGCCGAATACAGACTCACAATCCTCATTTATAAATGTATCAAGTTCACTTTCATACAAACAACGTGTATTATTCATGCCGAATCTCTCCTGTATATTCTATGTTGCATTTCATAATGTCTGGTTCTGTTTTCATTATACTTCCGATGCAGGCTCCTTGCAGCCTTTTTTCAGCTTTTTATTAAGCGTTCTGAGTTCTCGCTATATAATGTAATACTCTGATACTGTACTTCTGCCTGAAATCTCCAGCAGTCCTCAAGATGTTCAGCATCGCTCTTTGACGCCGGTACGGCATTCTCCGGTATTGCTTCTGTTTTCTTCCACTGCATATCTCCATCATGAAAAAGCACATGTGTTTCACTGCCTGACTGCTGGTATATCGCAGTATCCTCAACCACATAATAATCCACGAAGAGATGTTTAAACAGCGAATTCAGTTCCCAGTAATCATCTCTTGTACTCTCGTTATACTGCATTTCCTCAAATGCATCTATTTTCGCACTGTAGTACCACGCAATATCAGACCGGGATGCATTGAACCGCTCCCACAATTCGTCGCCGGCAACCCGGTAGTCATACACCATGCTCCTCATATTCGATATGGAATCAGCCATGACAATCTGCTTAACCTCGAGGCCGGACGCTCTCATTCGAGCAAGATCTTCTTCCTTCCTGATTCTCCACGGCCTCTTCTGCCCTTCCTCATTCTTCTTCTCAGTATGCGCCTGCACCAGATACAGCACATGTTCCCCGAAGCGCGCTCTTATCTCAGCCGGATCCGCATCGGTATCCTCAAGCACGTCATGCAAAACGCCCGCTATTGCCACCTCTATACTGCATCTTTCCCCCATGAGTATCTGCAGAACCTCCATCGGATGAATGATGTATGCGATGTCAGTGCCTTTTCTGTTCTGCGCTCTGTGCTTCTCTTCGGCAAAACGAATGGCCTCATGAAGCTTAAGAGGTAGATCCTGCCTGTCCATTTTATTATAATCTATTTCAGGAGTTAACGGAGATGTGTATATGTCCAGCTCCGAATCATCATAATCGTATTCGACATTTTCGAAAATCAGCGGGCATCCGCCATCTCGATCTGCTTCTGCCTTCTGCGCTTCCATCTTTCTGAACTCCGCAAGTTCATGCTCCTCAAGCGTCGGGTATATGCTGTCCTCCGGACGTCTGCTGTTCACTGCATTAATGATATCGTTCCATCTCCTGGCGGTGATGTCGTGAAAAATCTTAACTCTCTTCTCTCCCATAAGAGTCCTCCTTACTGTCTCTTAACTGCTTCAACAACACTTGACATGTGATACTTAATCAGAAACAGCTGGTTCGAATACATCGGATACTCCGTCTTTGCCCTGTCAAGTAACGGATACACCAGGCGCTCCGTCTCCCTGATGTATTCCGCAAGTTTATCCCTGGAAAAGCCCGCTGCCATTCCCGACACATTGCTGCAGCGATCCAGCAGCTTGACCATCGTCGCAATCGGATTCTCCGAGATGCTCCTGTAGTACTCCTCCTCGTCATAACCGGGCTCTTTTGTCAGAAGCCTGACCGCAGTCTTCACAGTGTCTCCGGCAGGAAGCTCGTCAGGTGAGACTCCACAGTCTTCACAGACATCGTGCAAAAGCGAAGCGGCAACAATGTCATCATCATCGAGCCCCAGAGCCAGAGCATGACATGCCATCAGCAGCGGATGATAAATGTACGGAACCTTGTCTCTTCCCTTCCTTACCTGACCTTTATGCTGCTCACGTGCAAAAGCAAGAGCCTTAACAGTCTGCGGCATTTCCCGCACGTTCGCATATGTCTTCACATATGTGTACATGTGCTGCTCGTCAAAAAGCCTGTCTGACAACAGTTCTTCAAATTCCGGCAATATTCGTTCCTCCTGGCGGCCCGCAATCAGCCAGTCCAGGCTAACACCAAACAAAGAAGCAAGCTCAACCAGCTTGTCGAGTTCGGGAGTCGTCTCGCCGCGTTCCCACAGGCTCACCGCCTGAAAGGATACCCCAAGCTTCTCTGCGATTTCGCTCTGAGTGTATCCTCCGGACTTCCTTGAAGCTGCCAGCCTTTCAGCCAAAGTCATGTCTCAACCTCCTTTAAGTACCTCTCATGTCACATGAACAGTATAGATCCCCGACTGCAATTATTACAGCATACCGGACTTGAACTTTCGCAAAAGGAATTCAAGCGATGCTTGAATTACATTAAAGCACCGTTTTCATTGCGTTCCATCTCAAGTTCCGAAA
>JALEQY010000142.1 GCA_022763735.1 Clostridiales bacterium | reverse complement strand
TTGGTGGGAGACCGCCTGGGAAAGTAGGACGTTGCCGCTTATTGTGGTCCTATGGTCAAGCGGTCAAGACACCGCCCTTTCACGGCGGTAACCCGGGTTCGATTCCCGGTAGGATCACCAGAGCATACCCGTCTCTTTGAGACGGGTTTTTTCTTACAGATAAAATAATATATAGAAAAAGGAAGTTTTCTCTAATGAGAAACTTCCTTTTATGATTAATCTCGTTCAACTTCTTTCTTGAGGATTTTGCCTTTTAATGAAATATCGTATTCATATTCATAATTCTTTGTTTCGAAACTTACTTCATAAAATGTAGTTCCACGTTCTTTTTCTTTATCAGCCTCAAGATCGTAAACCTGCGATTTCTTTAGACCAGCATCTTTAAGTGCAATTTCCTTGGCTTTTGCTGCTGTGATATTTCCGCTTGAGGCTGCATTGATTCTGAAAGTTCCCGAAACTTTTCCATAATCTTTAGTGCCTTCTTTTCGCACACCGGAAACTGTAAAGTTATAGCTTTTACCTGCCTTATAATTCTTCACTTTGAACTTTACTTCATCATCTCCTCTTTTGTAAATCGATGCGGTGTAGATTTTACCAGAAGTATCTTTTACTGTGACTTTTGAGTTTTTATAGTCGATATCGCTCTTAAATTCAACTTCCACACAGCCTTTTCCAAGATATTTTACTTCTTCCTTTTTGGGTGCGGCTGCAAATGATGGAACTGCGGTAGTGACTAGCATTGTCATTAATACTGCTGAGATAACGGGTAATCTTAATTTTCTTTTATTCATTTTCATTAGCGTACCTCCTTTTTTTCGGGTTTGTTTACTATGGTTAAATTATATCCGTCTAAAATTAAAAATGGATTAAAAAGGTATTAATATGCAATTAATCTTTATTAATTCATGTGAAAGTCAGAACAGCAGCTTCTGCTGATTTTTTCGTGATTTTGTTATATCTGCTTGAATTTAAAAAACATGTATAGTATAATTTTATAGTTAAATCATATATATTATGCGCCTGTGGTGGAATTGGCAGACACGCTAGATTTAGGTTCTAGTGGGAGACCGTGGGGGTTCAAGTCCCTCCAGGCGCACCATAAACAGACAACCGTTGGAATTTGAATCTTTCTGACGGTTGTTTTTAGTTTAGTGATGAAATCACTGAAATATGACTGAATATTATATACAATGTAAATATCATATGTTACGGAGGTTCAGATGATAAAGAAGAGATAAAAAAAGCTGGAATTGATATTTCAAAATGTGTTGCATGTGGGTGCTGTATGAAAGTTTGTTATTCTCATGCAATAAAGATATACAAGGGCATTTATGCAGTGGTTGAGCGGGATAAGTGCGTGGGATGCGGAAGATGCGTATATGAATGTCCTGCGTCGATTATCGGGATTATGGAGGTTGAATAATGAAAAAACACTGGTACGATTATATATGGATTTATTCGCTTACTTATCTGATTCTTGGATTTTTTAACATTCTTTTCGCCTGGATAGGGTTGATATGCTTTTTTGCACCGCTGATATTTGCTGTTGTCGGTGGAAATAAATTGTATTGAAACAGGTTTTGCGGCAGGGGGCAGCTTTTTAGTCTTATAGGAGGCAGATTCGGAATTTCACGGAGAATGGATATGCCTGCATGGATGAAGAACAGCTGGTTCAGATATGGGTTTCTACTATTCTTTTTTATTATGTTCTTTATAATGTTGTATAATACATGCCTTGTTTTTGCTGGAATATCTGATATGAAGGAAGTTGTGACACTGCTCTGGACTGTAAAAGTGCCATGACTCAGCTCATATGCAGAATAAAGAACTGAAGATAAGCTATTTCCGGTGTGTGATTTCTTTACCATTATCGGAAATAATGTATGCTCTTAATCTGCCGGATCCGATAAGCATAAGACCTTTACAGTCGGATACAGTCGAAGTTGCCATGATAAATTATTGTGCCTTGAGGCATTATACGATCTGTTATGCTGTCGTTGATCCTGTTTTGAAGGTGTTCTGGCAGTTTGTTCCAGACGGGATATATGTCTTGAAAATGCATTTTAATACCCCACCTCAGATCTTATGTAAAAAGAGAGAACAGATTTTTCTGTTCTCTCTTGATAACTTATTGAAATTTCAGGCTATGTAGCGATTAGCCGAAGTATCTCTTGAGCAGACCTTCGAATGCCTTGCCATGTCTAGCTTCGTCTCTGGCCATTTCGTGAACTGTATCGTGGATAGCGTCCAGATTCTGAGCCTTAGCCATTTTAGCCAGTTCGAATTTGCCGGCAGTTGCACCGTTTTCTGCATCTACTCTCATTTCCAGATTCTTCTTAGTTGAGTCAGTTACTACTTCACCGAGAAGTTCTGCAAATTTAGCAGCGTGCTCAGCTTCTTCATAAGCAGCTTTTTCCCAATAAAGACCGATTTCAGGATATCCTTCTCTGTGAGCAACTCTTGCCATAGCCAGATACATACCAACTTCTGTACATTCTCCGTTGAAGTTGTCTCTCAGCCCCTGAATGATTTCAGGGTCAACACCCTTAGCAACGCCTAATACGTGCTCAGCGGCCCATTCCCTTTCACCTTCTTCTACTTTATTGAATTTTTCTGCAGGCACTCCGCACTGTGGGCATTTTTCAGGAGCTGTATCTCCTTCGTGAGTGTATCCGCATACTGAACAAGTCCATTTCATAATTCTATTCCTCCTTAAATATCTTAAAAATTATTTTCACAGTTGTCTTTTGTTGAAATTAGTGTACCATTTTAGTAAAGAATAGTCAACACTTTTTTTGTAAAAAGTACGTGGTGAAAAATACAAATACCTTTCACTTTACCTGCCTTTCAAAACATTGTATAATAAATAAGTTAACAAGTATCAAAAAGACGGAATGCATAGAAAGGTGACTCCTGTGAAAATATATAAAAGAACTGCATTAATTATAACACTGATTCTGATAATGGCAAGTATGGCAGGCTGTACAACTTTTGATAACTTCAAAGCGGCATTTATTGACAAGCCTCAGGATAAGAAGGCCACTATTCAGATTGGGATATATGAGCCGATGTCAGGAGCAGACAAGAATAACGCGGCGGATGAAATTGCAGGAATCAAGCTGGCATATGAACAGTATCCTACGGTGAACGGCAAACTTGTTGAGCTGGTTGAAGCTGATAACGCGTCGGATATCTATGCTGCAGAAACAGCTATCAGAGAACTGCTGTTAAAAGATCCGACTGTTATTATAGGAAGCTATGGAAGTGTTTATTCTCTGGTTGCAGGTGACTATGTACAGGAGGCGAAAGTGCCGGCTATAGCAGTGACCAATTCAAATCCTCTTGTGACTAAGAATAATGATTATTACTTCAGAATATGTTATGTGGATGCCAATCAGGGAGATTTACTTGCCAGATATCTCCTTGAAGAAAAGGATGAGGAGACTGCAGGTGTGCTGATACCTGAGAATGATGACGCTGCACTGGCAGTTGCCACATCTTTTACAGATAGAATGAAAGCAGAAACGGATAATGATGATGCAATTGAAGTATATGAATCTTATGTTCCGGGGAGTGATGACTTTACAGAACAGCTTGAGATAATAAGAAAGGCCGGTGTTTCGAATGTTCTGCTTGCCGGCGATATCAACGATTCCTTCAGAATAGCCGAACAGGCACAGAAAATAGGTGTGGATACTACATTTCTCGGCAGTACTGACTGGACAGCAGAAGAATTCAAAGATCTGGCAGGAGATGTGGGAACGATAGAAAACGTAGAATTTATCAGCTTTTTCGGAGCGGAAGAAGCTGATAATAAAGAAGCTGAGATATTTATGAAAGCTTATAAGGAAAAATACGGCAGCAGTACACCGTCTGATGCAGTGGCTCTGGGATATGACGCATATGTTATTGCCATAAATGCTATTGATAAGGCAAGTGATGATGCAACACCGGAAGAGGTAAGAAAAGTGCTTGCGGGTCAGGCCAAATTTGAAGGCGCCTCAGGTCTTATCACATTCAATGGCATGGGAGATCCGATAAAACCTGCATATATAAGTGTATGGAGAAATGGAGAAATAGAAACAATTTCGACAATAAATCCGACTCTATAAGGATTTAGA
Organism: Clostridiales bacterium; assembly: GCA_022763735.1. Taxonomy (GTDB): domain Bacteria; phylum Bacillota; class Clostridia; order Peptostreptococcales; family Anaerovoracaceae; genus Lentihominibacter. The sequence continues at coordinate 7,740 of JALEQY010000142.1, read as the reverse complement.
ATAAATATTATTATTATACAAAAGGAGAAAATAATGGAACAGAAGATTAAAGATGCATTAGAACAGATCAGACCTTTCCTTCAGAGAGATGGAGGCGATATTGAATTCGTTGAGTACACTGATGATAATATTGTTAAGGTAAGACTTCAGGGACATTGTGCAGGATGCCCGGGTGCTCAGATGACAATCAAAGGTGTTGTTGAGAAAATATTAAAAGAAAGCTATCCTGAGATAGCAGGTGTTGAATCTGTAATGTAGTACTATGGATCTGCTTGAACGAGTTAATCAGAAAATCAGAGAAAACCGGACAGAAATGATATCATCTCTGTCCGGGCTTGTTTCTATACCGAGTGTAGTCAGTGAAGCATCAGGGGACAGACCTTTTGGTGAAAACGTGCATAAAGCATTTAAATACATGCTCAATCTGGCATCAGAAGAGGGTTTTGATACTTTTAATGCGGACAATTATGGCGGTCATATTGATTTCAAAGGAAGAGAAAACGGTATAGCTGGAATTGTGGGACATCTTGATGTGGTTCCTGAAGGTGACGGCTGGGAATTTGACCCATATGGAGGAGAGATTATCGACGGCAGAATATGCGGGCGAGGTACTATGGACGATAAAGGACCGGTAATCGCTTCGTTTTATGCTATGAAGGCTCTGAAAGAATGTGGTTATGAACCGGCAAGGACTGTCAGGATGATACTTGGACTTGATGAGGAAACCAACTGGTACGGTATGGAGCATTATCTTGAAAAAGTCAGAGAGCAACCTGATTTTGCATTCACACCGGATGGGGATTTTCCTGCAATACATGGAGAAAAAGGGATTCTTGTCTTTGATATAGTAAAGAAATTTTCTATGACGGCAGATACTGGACTTGTGTTGCGTTCGGTTAAAGGCGGAACTGCAGCTAATTGCGTTGCTGACTATGCCAGAGCTGTTCTCAGTGATAAGAGCGGCAGCGGTTATGATATTGTTAGACAAAAGGCTGCTGAATTTAAAGAAAAGAATAATTATGAAATAAAATGCAGGGGTGTAGGCAGAAGCCTTGAGATAACAATATATGGTGTCTCTGCTCACGGAGCCAGACCGGAACAAGGGAAAAACGCAGTATCTATGATGATGGAATTCCTGGGAACTGTTAATTTCGCTTCAGATGATACGAATGAATTTATCAGTTTCTATAACAGTTGTATCGGGTATGATATTCATGGAGAACGGATCGGGTGCGGTTTAACTGATGAAGAGTCAGGAAAGCTTGTTTTTAACGTAGGCATGATGGAAGCTGATACCAGAACTGCGAAAATAACAGTCAATATCAGATATCCGGTTACCGTGAGCGATGAACAGGTATATGAAGGTATGATGAGTGTTCTGGACAGATATGATCTGGGGATAGTCAAGGGGAAGCACCAGCTTCCAATTTATATGCCTGAAGATGCACCTTTGATAACAGAACTTATGCGCATATACAGAAAACATACCGGTGATATGCAGAGCAGACCTCTGGTGATCGGTGGAGGAACATATGCCAGAGCGGTGAAGAACACCATTGCTTTCGGAGCCAGATTTCCGGGTGAGACTGAGCTGGCTCATCAGAAAAATGAAAGTATTTCTATTGATAATATGGTAAAGCTGGCAGAAATATATGCAGAGACTATTTACAGATTGTCTGAAATGAGATGATTTTTCTTATGATCTGAATTCACTTTCTGGAGAGTTAAATGAGAATCGATATCAAAGATATCCTGAATAGGGATGAAGAAGAAATTAAAACGGAACAGACAGCGGATGAGGTACCAGTCAGGCATATCTGCGGAGCTGATTCCGGTATTGAATCTGAGACAGGCGGTAAATCTGATACGGATTTAAATACAGTAACAAAAGAAAAAGAAGCTGCGGTTTCTGAATCTGATTTCTTACGGCCAGATGAATCGAAAGCAGAATCTGAGGAGGATGATGAAATTGAATCTGAAGCTGCTGATGAACCAGAGACCCTGTCGGATACAGAAGCAGAAATCGATACCGAACAGAATCCGGAGCAGGAACACGAACCGGCAGATGAAAATCGCGGCTTCAGAAAATATCTCGATATCACAGTTATTGCTACTGCTTTTGTTATACTTATGGCAGTTGTTTTCTGTTATACACAACTGGTGCCAAGAGATGTCAATGCAGCAGTAAACGGCAGAAAAACCGTTATTACAACCAGAGCATGGACGGTGGAGGAGTTCCTGGAGGAACAGGGAATCAGTTACTGCAGTGAGGATTATATCTCTGTACCGCTGACGGGATTCGTATATGACGGAATCTATATCACAATCAACCATGCAGCCGATTTCAATGTGACTGCTGATGGAAAAACCAGAGAATACAAAACTCTTGAAAAGACAGTAGGAGAAGCTCTGGAGGAAGAAAAAATCAGAATCGGTGAAGACGATATAGTAGAACCTGAACTGGATGTTCCGGTTACAGATGGCATGACAATTGTCGTTAAACGTGTCGCATATAAAGAAAAAACTGTAGTGGAAAAAATCCCGTATAAAACCATCAGAAAAGATGATCCTTCGATGAATGATGGTGAGGAGAAAGTTGTAAGAAAAGGAAAAAATGGAAAGGCCAGTGTAACCTACAGAATAAAGTATATTGATGGGATTAAAGCATCAAAAAAGAAAATCGGCACAAAGGTACTGGAAAAAAAGCAGAATAAAATTATAAATGTTGGAACCAGGAAAAATATTAATGGCTTCGCTTATACCAGAACTATGACAGTAAAGGCATACGCTTATACAGGAGGAGGCCGTACCGCTATGGGCACTTCTGCCAGAGTCGGTGAAATAGCTGTCGATCCAAGTGTAATACCATTAGGGACAAGTGTTTATATTGAAGGTGTAGGTGTAAGGCGGGCAGAAGATACAGGTGGAAATATCAAGGGCAATACAATTGATATTTATATGAATTCCCAGTCAGAGTGTCTGTCATGGGGATGCAGGTATATAACCATCTATCTGCCATAAAGTATGCGAAGCATATTCCTTAAAGACTGAAAACAAGACCTGAAACCGTCTGGATAATCAGCAGATACGGCTTCAGGTCTTTCTTTTATGACAAGTGTTTGCAGATGAGATCAGCAAACAGGAACGCATCGTGTTCAGAAGTGAAAATTGCTCTGGCGGACACCTTGTTTCCACCACCTTTGCCTTTGTAAAACGATGCATATTCTTTTACAAGTTTTCCGCAATCGTATGAACCGTCCGACACGAGAATAAATGATGTATCTTTCTGGGAATAGAGCATTATCAGTTTTGTGCAGTTGTTCATGTAATGCTTCCCCATGCTGAAAACATCGTCAAGAGAAAGCTGAGGAAGTTTGTAGATCACAACATTCTCATCTGTGACAGACAGCAGCTCATCAAGCTTCTCGCAATGGCTGTCGATAAATGCTTTCCTGATGTGATACAGTTCGTCTTTGATGGCGGAGAGCTTCTCTTCCTGTATTCTGAGCTTCAGCGGGAAATCTTCAACTGAGGATGAATACTTGTTTGAAAGCTCTGTGAGTATATCATGTTTTACTCTATAGTCATTCAAGGCGCGGGCTCCAGCCTCAAAATATATTCTGAACATTCCTTTATACTTTTCGACCTTGTAAATCTTTATTATACCTACCTGTCCTGCTGTAGACGGATGTGTACCGCAGCAGGCAACGCAGTCGGCAGCATTTTCCACAGATCCGACGCACACTATTGAAATATCTTCATCAAAAGCGAGAGCTTTACGGAGCGGCAGATTTTCCGCATCTTCTCTTCTGTCAAATCGCAGCACTGTTACAGGCGCATCAGACCATATAACCTTGTTTGCTCCCCGTTCAGCCTCAAGAGCCATTTCGTAGGTGATTTCCGTTATTTCAGGCTTTGCCTCCAGACTGATATCAATTGTCATGTACTCCTGACCCATATGAAAGCCGCGGTTCACGCCTCCGAACAGATCGAAGAAAATTCCTGACAGAATATGTTCTCCGCAGTGTCTCTGCATGTTGTCAAATCTTCTGTCCCAGCTGATGCTGCAGTGCACATTGTCGCCTTCTGAGGGACGATTGTGACAACATTCTTCAGTGATTCTGACAGTATGTATTATCTGGTCGTTATCCTCCTGCACATCGATGACTTCATATGGACCTAAAACTCCAGTATCACAGCTCTGACCTCCTCCCTCAGGGAAAAAGGCTGTTTTATCAAGAGTAATGTATAGAAGAGCTTCGTCGGTACTGTGCTTCTGTACTGAAGTGATATGTGCGTCCCAGTCTTTGAGATACACATCTTTCTGGTATAATTTTGTTGTTTTCATTTTGATTCTCCTGTATTGAATAGCAAGTCTATTAATAAATTCTATATTTTTGTGACAAAAAAGTCAAATTGAATGCTGAAAAAATCAGAAAATTGTTTTATAATGTAATACACATAACTAATTTGCGGTAATATGGAAAAGCATTTATGTAATAGAATACATTAAAAACGTGTGAGGTGCATGATGAAACGCAAAGCAGGTGTGATCTGTATTATTACTGCATTGATATGTATGGCGGTGCTGGTCCCGGCAGATGGGGACATCGCTGCAGATGTAGGAACCAGAGCTGAACGCCATCTTGTAGTGATCGATCCCGGACATGGGGGAATGGATGGAGGTGCTTCCAGCAGTGGAGGTATTTCTGAAAAGGACATTAACCTCAGTATCGCCAGGATACTTAAATCCCTTCTTGAAAAAGAAGGCTGCCGGGTAGTTATGACAAGAGAGGATGATCGTGACCTTAGTAACGGGGATAGCGAGGGATCTATACGAAGTCGCAAAACAGAGGATATGAAGGTTAGAAAGGGGATTATAGATGAAGCGGGAGCAGATCTGGCTGTCAGTATTCATCTGAACAGTTTTACACAGGATACAGGTGTCAGGGGAGCACAGGTATTCTTTCCTTCAGATGACAGCGGGGATAATTATGATAAAAGCAGTCTCGCTGCGGAAATTATTCAGAAAAAGCTGAATGAAAATATCAACCTGAAAAAAGAACGCACTGAGCTTGGTAAAAACGATGTCTTTATTCTAAGAGATATACGGTGCCCAGTAGTTATCGTGGAATGTGGATTTTTATCCAACCCTCAGGAAGCGGAGGAATTAAGTAAAAATACATATCAGGTAAAAATTGCTAATACATTAAAGGCGGGAATTTGCAGCTTTCTGGAGGTGAATAACATGTGAACAGTGTATTTATCCACATTTAAGGGTGTTTTTATGCACAGTGAAATAAGTAAAGAACAACCTGTGGATAACTTTGAACTGAAAAATGTGCTTGACAGGATAAAATGTTGAAATTTCAACATTTTACAAAAAATAGATATCCACAGGCGCCTATGGATAAAATTGTATACAATCTTAAAAAACTTGTGGATAACTTCTGGAACGCTTTAAATTGTGGGTTTGTCCGCTTGTTGAAAAATGTCGGGCAAGATAAGAACATAGGTTAACATAATGCTTTACATTTTGCGGGAGAAGAAAAAATGTTAAAAGAAAAAATTATTTACAAAGATCAGTTGCCTGTCAACGTAGTAACGGCTGATATAGATGAATATCCGATACATTTTCATGACGACATGGAAGTTGTATACATACTCGAGGGAAGCGTTATTATGAGAAACGGGTATTACACTTATACCTTAAAGCAGGGAGATATTTATATTATTAATGACAGAGAAATGCACAGCTTTGAGAAAACTGGCGAAAGAAATATGGTCATGATGCTTCAGCTGGATCTGGCGTACTTTTCAAGGTATTACGATAATTTAAAGAATAACTTCTTTGTTACTGATATGGAGGACGACAGTGATGAAAGCCTGGAGGTACTCAGAACCATAATGGCGAGAATTATGATGGAAGTGCTCCAGAAGGGATACGGGTATGAACATAAAGTGATTGAAAGCACACATAATCTTATAGCCTGCCTGATGTCCGACTTTCAGTATTTTGTTATGGAAGACGGTAAATTCAAGAACGAATCCAGAAATAAAGGTAATAAGATACTGGCAGGAAGACTGAACAGAATTACAGATTATATGTATGATAATTATTCAAGGAAGCTTACCTTGAGTGAAATCGCTGACAGAGAGCACCTGAGCATATATTACCTGTCGCATATAATAAAAGAAGCGACAGGCCTCAGCTTTCAGGATCTGCTCAGTTATATCAGAGTTGAAGAATCAGAGAAGCTGCTGCTGGGAACAAATAAAAAAATCGGTGCTATAGCGGAAGAAACCGGGTTTTCAGCAGTAAGATATTATATCAAGCATTTTGAGCACTGGTTCGGAGTACATCCGCTTGAGTACAGGAAAAAGAACATAGGAAAGATAATAAGCCGTGAAATTGAAGCAAAGTATACACGATCATCTCCGACACAGATAGAAGATGCGATAAGAAAACAGGTAAAAGGTGTATATGCCGACTATGCTGACAAGCTGAAGGTAAAGCCGGTGATAATAGATGTGGATATTTATGATGACTATGCAGAGATAGAGAACGGATCTCCGGTGATTTCCGAGGTAATGGACCGTTCTGTCAACTCCATTCTTGCTGAACCGTACAGACAGCTGATGAACCTTGAAGAGAATGTTATATGCTCAGGTGAAAATTATGTAGTAACAACAAGGTGCAAATATCCCGGAGCCTTGGACAGCCTCAGCATTCTTGTATATAATTTTGATGAAAATGCGGGTAAATCTCTGAGAAAAATAGTGTCTGAAGAGGATCTGCTGAGGATAATTAAAAATTACGATGATGAGATAGAGTTTCTCATACGATGTACAGGTCTGTCGGGGAAATTCAGGATACTGAGATACAGACTTGAACGGGAGAACCTGATGAGAAAAGTTGAAAACGCTCTGGAACCTGAGAGAGTGATGAATCCGAGAGAAAGCTTTATCAGCAGGCTATCGTCGGAAGCTGCTGTGTCATCCGGATGCTATACGAGCTCAGATGCTCTCAGTCTCAGGACAACATTCAAAGGGATAGGTGCAGAGCTGATTCTGATTGATAAAAAGTAAGCAACGAACTTAAACCTCCATACATATTAATAACAGCAAACAAGTATCGTATTACAGCAAAGGACTTATTGAAATTTTCAGAAAAATGGAATATCATAATAGCAACAAAAGCAAAATAACACAATTGTTTAAAACATATTCAATGGAGGTAAGGTTATGAAATTACTTATTATCGGAGCCGGCGGAGTTGGAACATCAGCTGCAAAGATTATCGCAAGACAGGGAGCAGAAGCCGACTGGGCAGAAAAAGTTGTAGTTGCTGACTATAATGAAGAAAGAGCAGATAAAGTTGCCAACGAAATATGCGGTGGCGGCAAATTCGTACCTGCACAGATCAACGCTATGGATGCAGAAAGCATCAAGGCAGTAGTAAAGGAACACGATATTGATTTCGCTATGAATGCATGCGATCCTAGAATGAACGAAACTATCTTTGATACATGTCTGGAAGCTAAGATCGGATATCTCGACTGTGCTATGACACTGGGAACTCCACATCCTGAAAAACCTTATGAACTGTCAAATATCAAACTTGGTGACTATCAGTTCGCTAAGCAGAAGGAATGGGAAGCATCAGGCAAGATTGCAGTATGCGGTTCAGGTGTTGAACCTGGTATGGCTGATGTATTCGCCAAGTATGCAGCAACTCAT
>JALEQY010000134.1 GCA_022763735.1 Clostridiales bacterium | reverse complement strand
AATTTCAGGAGGAGAAAATGGTAGAAGTAAAAAAGCATAGAAGCAGTGCAGCCAGACGTTTAGCCCTGGCAACAGCAATTTTTGTGATGACATCTGCATATTCAGGTTCATTCGCGGCAACAGAACACTGGAACGATGCATCCACATCAGCCGACTCTTCATGGGAACAGTGGAAGACAGACTGGGAAAACATCAAAGATGATTATGAGAATGTTTCCCTTACTCCGGGAAGCAATGCATCTGAACTGAATTTTGCATGGTATTCCCACAGAACAGAGGTACCTAAGGTAAGAGTTTCGAAGACAAGAAACGGACTGAAGAATGCTAAAGCATTCGATGGTACTCAGGAAGAAACTACTGTTGCTTATTCAGCAGCACTGCAGGAAGAAAACAAAGATGGAACTTCTTATAGATCGAACAAAGTAACTGTTACAGGTTTAAAAGAAAATACTACGTACTACTATCAGGTATATCAGAATGGGAAATGGCAGACTGCAGAGAAATACAGATCAGGAGATACAGATGAATATTCTGTGATATATGTTGCAGACCCTCAGATCGGTGCCAGCAAAGGTCAGACTTCATCAGAGGATGAAGTAATGGCCGATGCGAAGGACGGTTCATCAACGCTGGCAGCCAGAAACGATTCTTACAACTGGGATGTGATTCTTCAGGATGCAGCAGAGCAACACAGCGATCTCAGCTTCATGATTTCAGCAGGCGATCAGGTTAACTATTCGAACTACGAATATGAATATGCAGGATTCCTAAACCCATCAGTGCTGTCATCACTGCCGGTGGCAACAACTATCGGTAATCATGACTCAGGAGCCAGAAACTATACATGGCATTTCAACAATCCTAACAGCATCGACGTGACACAGGACAGCGAAGGTGCACTGACTGCAGGGCATACTAACGCAGGGTCGGATTATTACTTCACATACGGAGATGTGCTATACATTGTGATTGATACAAACAACTACAACTGCGCAACACATGAGAACGTAATCAGGAAAGCTGTTGAAGAGAACCAGAATGCAAAATGGAGAATAGTTACTTTCCATCAGGATATTTACGGTTCAGGTAAGGATCATTCGGATTCAGACGGTATGGTGCTGAGAACACAGCTGACACCTATCATGGACAAGTACGATATTGATGTGGTTCTTCAGGGACATGATCACACTTATTCCAGAACATATCAGCTGACAAGCGACGGTAAGGACCATAAGGTTATCACAGACACTAAGAGCGAAGAATTCCAGTCAGAGAATCTCTGCTACAATCTGGCAAGTACAGAAGCAGACGGCGACACAGTTATAAATCCTGAAGGAACTGTATATTTCGAACAGAACTCAGCAACAGGTTCAAAGTTCTATGAACTCATTGCCAACCAGCAGGACTACATCGCAGAAAGAAGCCAGACATGGACACCGACATATTCGATAATCAATGTTTCGGATACTGAGCTTTCGGTAACTACATATGATGCATCTACAGGAGACAAGCTAGAGGGATCTGCTGAATACACTATCGTTAAAGATACATTTGATATTGTAGGTGCAGCTGTAAGCGGCATCAAGGACAAGACATATACAGGCAAGGCTCAGACTCAGAATATTACAGTAAAGCTCGACGGAAAAACTCTTACTAAGGGCAAGGATTACACTGTAACATACAAGAACAATACAAGAGTCGGAACAGCAACAGTAGTAATTAAGGGAATCGGAAACTATAAGGGAACGATTACCAAGACTTTCAAAATCAGACTTGCAGCACCTTCCTCAGTTACTGTCAAGGCCGGCAAGGCAAGTGTATCAGTAAAATGGAGCAAGGTAGCAGGAGCTGAAGGTTACAAGATCTATGCTGCAACAAAGAGCAACGGAACATACAAGCTGGTGAAGACAGTGACAAGCTCTAAAACATTAAGTGCTTCAGTCAAGAATCTGAAGAAGGGAACAAGATACTTCAAGGTAAGAGCTTATTCAAAAGTAAACGGTAAAGTTGTTTACGGCACATTCAGCTCAGTTAAGAAAGTCACAATTAAATAAATTCAAAGGAATTGATCAGGCATGAAAATAGTGAAACCGGGTAAGAAAAGAATACTGACTCTGACTTTCGCGGGAATGCTGCTCCTGCTCTTTTTAACAGGAGTTCTGGTTATAAACAACTTCGATAAAGCCGAACTTGTGGGCACTTATGGCAGAGACTTTGAAAATGCTGTTGTTACACAGATTGTCAAGGATAATCTGGCAGAAGATGGCAATCGGTACGGGAGTCAGGAACTTATGGTCGAAATCACAAAAGGTGAGCACAAGGGCGAGATAATGGAAGCCAATAATCCCAATGGAACTCTTTTCGGTGCCGAATGCAGAGAAGGAACCAAAGTCATTGTGATACTCAGTGAATCCAGTGATACCTCAGTTGCAACAGTATACAGTCAGGACAGAGCCATAATTATTTATGGCTATGCCCTGCTGTTTTTCCTGATGCTGGGACTTATCGGTGGAATCAAAGGTGTGAAAGCAGCAATAAGCCTGATATTTGACTTCGTGTGTATATTCGGTATAATGCTGCCGCTTATGTATCGCGGTGTATCACCGATTCTGTCAGCTATTTCAGTAGCACTGGTGACAACAGTATTTACTATTCTTATCGTAAGCGGTGTATCGAAAAAGTCAGCTGCAGCTATACTAGGTACATTTTTCGGTGTTGTTGTGGCGGCGGTATCTGCAGTAGTATTCGGAAATATTGCAGGAATAGATGGATACAATGTTTCGGATATAGAAAGCCTGCTGTTCGTAGAACAGTATTCGGAGGTAAAGGTCGGGCAGCTGCTTTTCGCAGGAATTATTATTTCGGCACTGGGGGCCGTGATGGACGTTGGAGTTGATATAGCTTCCGCCATGAATGAGGTGAAACGACACAGCCCTGGTATAAGCCGTATGCAGCTGTTTCGGGCAGGTATGAATGTAGGGCAGGATACTATGGGAACCATGAGCAATACATTGATTCTGGCCTTTGTAGGTGGATCCCTGTCAACGCTTGTTCTGAATTATGCGTATGATCTGCCGTATGCACAAGTGATCAATTCATATAACATCGGTATTGAAATAATGCAGGGAATCGCAGGCAGCATGGGAATAATAACAGCAGTTCCATTTGTCGCTGCATTTGCTTCATTCCTGTACAGCCGTGAAAAACCGGCAGCATAGCATCCATAAGGCAGCCGACCCGAGAAATATCTCAGGAGGCAAGCCTTTTTTTAATGTTGATATTTAACTGACCTGATTCTATAATGGATGTATGGTTAATATAGGAAACAGCTGGGACGAAGTCCTCAAAGGAGAATTTGATAAAGAGTATTATCTGAAGCTTAGAGAATTTCTTAAAGTGGAGTATGGCACACGTGTGATTTATCCGAATATGTATCATATTTTCAATGCATTGAAATTCACGGCTTATGAAGATGTGAAGGCGGTGATACTGGGTCAGGACCCGTATCATCAGCCCGGACAGGCTCATGGTTTATGCTTTTCGGTTCAGAAAGGAGTACAGATACCGCCGTCACTGGTGAACATTTATAAAGAACTGGAAAGCGATCTGGGCATTAAACCGGCATCTCACGGAAATCTTGAAAGCTGGGCGCAGAACGGTGTTCTGCTGCTCAATACTGTTCTGACGGTAAGACAGAATCAGGCCAATTCCCACAAAGGGAAAGGATGGGAAATTTTCACTGACAGAGTAATTGAGCTGCTGAATCAGAGGCAGCAGCCGATGGTGTTCATTCTGTGGGGAAATAATGCCAAAGCAAAAGAGAAGCTGATTACAAATCCGAATCATCTTATAATAAAAAGCGCACATCCAAGTCCCCTTTCAGCGCATTACGGGTTCTGGGGAGGCAGATATTTTTCCAGAACAAATGAGTTTCTGGAATCAACAGGACAGGAGCCCGTTGACTGGCGAATACCTGAATAAAGCTGCTGATTTACAACAGCATCATCAGCACTTCGACAATGAAAACCGCCAGGCATGCACCGATGGCTACAACCAGCAGCCCCTTTCCTTTATATGCGATGAATATTGCAGTCAGGAGTCCTGCAGCGGCAGAAATCATGCTGCCTGTGGCATACAGGATTGCAGGGAAGGTCATAGCTGACAGAACTGTATATGGAATATAATAGAGAAACGAATTGATGAATCGGTTCTCTATTTTTTTATTAATGAGTACAAATGGGATGACCCTTATCAGATATGTTACCCCTGCCATAACAATAAGATACGGTACAAAACTCATGAAATCCATTACTGTTTATCCTCCTTTACAGGGAAAAATACTGCACCGGCAGCAGAAGCGATAACTGCACATATTATTATGGCGAAACCTGCAGAAATTCCTGAGAATACAGGAATGTAACGGAGTGCAACGCTGATTGCCACAGCAATAATAACAACAGCCAGTACGTGTATGTTCTCACGGGCCTTCGGAACAACAACTGCTATGAACATGCCATAAAGAGCTACACCAAGGGCACTTGTGATGATTTCAGGCATAATATTGCCGAGAACAGCACCGACTATAGTGCCTGAGGTCCAGCCGATAATAGGAATGATTGCCAGACCGGCAAAATATCTGCGTGAAATCTCACCCTCCTGCCCTATGGCAACAGCGAAGATTTCATCTGTAATGGCAAAGCCGAGAATAACGCGCCAGAGTCCTTTGAATCTGGCATTTACTTTCTGCGAAAGCGAAATACCCATCAGGGCATATCGTGAATTTATTACAAGCTGTGTCAGTGCCATTTCTATATATGTTCCCATATGAGCCAGAACTGTTACTCCGGCAAACTGTCCTGCTGAAGTGAGATTCGTCAGAGATATCAGCATTGCTTCGACCCAGGTGCAGCCGGCTTCGACAGCCATCAGTCCGAAAGCTATGGAAACAGAAAAATATCCAAGTGCGATGGGAATACCGTCTTTTATTCCCTTAGTAAAATCCATTGCTAATACGTCCTTTCTTTTTGCATACCATTAGTATATACTCATAGCTGAACAAAGTAAAATGATTTTAAAGGAGATTCGCTGGGCATGGGACTTTTGGCTTTATACTGGGGATTTCTGGCTGCAGGGTATATACTTGCGGCCAGACTCAGGCAGAGAGTGCAGAAAACAGGATCTGTACAGAAGGTTATGATGATTACCATATACATACTGGTATTTATTATGGGCCTCAGAATGGGTGTAAATGAGCAGGTTACGTCAAATCTGGGAATTATAGGTCTGCAGTCGCTTGTTATAACGGTGTTTGCTGTTGCCGGAAGTATGCTTGCTATTTTCGGAGCACGCAAAATACTGGGGATGGATCGTTATGGCAGTATGAATAAAGAAGAAACTTCCGGCATTGAGAAAGAAGACGGCGGAAAAAATGAACATGCATCAATCAGCAGTTCAGATATAAAAAGCACGGTGATAATTCTTCTGCTTGTAGCTGCAGGAATGCTTTGCGGGTGTTTTATCATATCACGCTGTTTTCCGGAAATACTGGGGGCATTTGATTCGGCATCCAGTTATGCCCTGACGGTATTCATATGCATATTGCTGGCATTTGTAGGATTTGACCTTGGCATATCCGGGAATGTGATATCAAATATGAGGACTGTAGGGGTGAAGGCATGCGTTTTTCCCTTTGCGGCTGTAGCGGGAAGTCTGGTGCTTGGTACAGTGTCAGGATTCTTTTTCGGATTCTCTGTAAGAGAGGGAATAGCTATAAGTGCGGGTTTCGGCTGGTACACGTATGCACCTGTTGTGATAGCTGGAGCTGGTTCTCAGTATGCAATTGCATCGGCTGTGTCTTTCATGCATAATGTCATACGTGAGCTTTCCGGGATAATACTGATCCCGATTCTGGCAAAAAAAACAGGATACCTTGAAGTGACAGGTATCCCGGGGGTTGCTGCTATGGATGTCTGCATGCCTATAGTTGAACGTTCATGCAGGCAGGACACAGTGGTATATTCATTTGCTACGGGTCTGCTTATGTGTGTGGCAACATCAGTGGTGGTGCCGCTGGCTATGGGAGTCTGAAGCTGCAGCCGTCAGATTCGCGAGAAGTTGATTGGCGTAATTCATCTAACACAGCTGGTCGATAGTCGGATTCACATGATAAAAATCTTTTAGAGCCTCGTATTCAGCTGAGGCTTTTTTCGTATGACGGGCATGCCGTCAGTCTGTGGTGAAAGTCCACAAGGGGCGTAGTTGCCGACGAACCTCATAGCGATTCCCAAGGTTTGCATCGCGAGGTGCAGGCGAGAAGAAGGGATAGCGAAATCGTAGCCTGAC